>JAQBPE010000504.1 GCA_028287685.1 Cyanobacteria bacterium RYN_339
CGCCACCGTCGTAATTGCGCCGGACGAAGCACGAACGCCGGCCGCCTTGAAAGCTTGGCTGGCCGGCGTGGACCACGCCTTCGTCCCCACGGCGCTGCTCGACGCCATGCTGGCGGAGCCCTGGCCGCACCCACCGGCGCTGGTGCTCACCGGCGGCGACCGCCTGACGCGCCGCCCACCGCCGGGCTTGCGCCTGGTCAACCACTACGGCCCCACCGAAGCCAGCGTCGTCGCCACCGCCGGCGAGGTGCCCTCCCAGGGCCCCGGCGCGCCGACGATCGGGCGGCCCATCGCGGGGGCGATCGCCCGCGTGCTGGACCCGCTGGGCGGCCTCGTGCCGGTCGGCCTGCCCGGCGAGCTGTGCGTGGGCGGCCCTGGCCTCGCGCGCGGCTACTGGCGGGACCCCGAGCTGACCGCGGCCAAGTTCTTCACGGCCGAGGACGGCAGCCCGCTCTACCGCACGGGCGATCGCGCGCGCTGGCGGGCCGACGGCGAGCTCGAGTTCCTCGGGCGCCTCGACGATCAGCTCCAGATCCGGGGCGTGCGCGTGGAGCCGGCCGAAGTGGCCGCGGCCCTCGCAGAGCACCCGGCCGTGCGCGAGGCCTACGTGGCAGGCATCGCCGGCCCCGACGGCGTCACCGAGCTGGTGGGCTACCTCGCGGGGCCCGTGGACGAACGCGAAGCGGTCCGGGCCTTCGCCCGCACGCGCCTGCCCGCGGCCTTCGTCCCAACCGCCTGGGTCTGGTTGCCACAGCTCCCCATGACACCCCACGGCAAGCTCGATCGCGTGGCCCTGCCCGCCCCGGAGCGTACCACCACCCGCTGGGAGCCGCCCCAGGGCGAGCTGGAGACGGCGATCGCCGCGCTCTGGGCGGAGGCCCTGGGCGTGGAGCGCGTCGGGCGCCACGACGATTTCTTCGCCCTGGGCGGCCACTCGCTGCTGGCGATGCGGCTGGTGGACACGATGCGCACCCGCCTGGGCCTGGAGCCCGGCCTGCGCGCCCTGTTCCTGCACCCCACGCCCGCGGGCCTGGCCACTCAGCTCGCGCCGGCCGCCGCGGCTCCCGTGCTGCTGCGGGGCGACCTCGCCGCGCCGTTCCCGCTCACGGAGGTGCAGGAGGCTTACTGGGTGGGCCGCCAGACCGCCGGCGTTTCCGCCCATGCCTACGTCGAGTTCGAGCCCCTGAACCTGGATTTGGCGAAGCTGCAGGCCGCCCTCGACGCGCTCGTCCGGCGCCATCCCCAGCTCCGCGCCGTCATCAGCGCCGACGGCCGCCAACAGGTCTTGCCCGACGTCCCGGCCTTCCCGGTCGACGTCCATGATCTGCGCTCCTTCGCGCCCGCGGTCCAGGCGGAGCGCCTGGAGTCCTTGCGCGCCGAGCTGGCCCACGCCGTCCGGCCGGCCGACCGCTGGCCGCTCTTCGGCGTGACCGTGGCCCTGCTGGACGACCACCGCACGCGCCTGCATCTCGGCTTCGACGCCCTGATCGCGGACGCCGCCAGCCTGGGCATCCTGGCCCGCGAGCTAGGCGCCTTGCTGCTTGGGGAAGCGCTGCCACCGGCGCCCGCGTTGACCTTCCAGGACTACGTGCTCACCGCCCGCGCGGTGGCCTCGGGGCCGGCGGGTGACCGGGCCCGGGCGTACTGGCTGGATCGGCTGGAGGCGCTGCCACCGGCCCCTGCGTTGCCCGAAGGCGACGCCACGCCCGGGCCGGCCCGCTTCGAGCGCCATGCCGGCGGGTTGCCGCTGGCAGCCTGGGAGCGCCTGCGTGCAACCGCCCGCGAGGCCGGCGTCGCACCAGCGGCCGTATTGTTGACGGCGTTCTCGCTGGTGCTCGCCCGCTTCAGCCGCTCGCCGCGGTTCACGCTGAACCTTACCCGTTTCGACCGCCGCCGCTGGCACCCGGACGTGGACGGCGTGGTGGGCGATTTCACCGCGCTCTCGCTGTTGGAGGTGGACCTGCCAGCGGGCTCGTTCCTGCAGGCCGCCCGCGCCCTGCAAGACCGCCTGTGGCAAGACCTCGACCACCCGGATGCCGGGGGCGTCTGGACCCTGCGCGAGCTGGCCCGCCGGCGCGGCGCCACGCCCATGCCCGTCGTCTTCACCGGCGTGCTGGACCAGGACGTGGCGGCGGCCCTGCCGGCCGCTCTGGGCAAGCCGGGCTTCGGGGCCTCGCAAACGCCTCAGGTGGACCTGGACCACCAGGCCATGCTCTCGGATGGGGCCCTGGCGCACCACTGGGACGTGCGGGTGGGCGCCTACCCGCCGGGCCTGGCCACCGCGATGTTCGCGGCCTACGAGGGCGTGCTGGCGCGGCTGGCGGTGGAGCCCTGGACGGCCTGGCCGGAGGTCCTGCCCGACGCCACCCTCGCGGCGATCGCCGCGTACAACCAGGTCCCCGACCCCCCGCCCGCGGACACGCTCTGGGCCGCCTTCGCGCGCCAAGCCGCCGCCACGCCGGCAGCCCCCGCCGTGTTGGCCGGGGACGTGAGCCTGACCTACGCGGAGCTGGACCAGCAAGCACGCATCGTCGCCAACCACCTGATGGACGCCGGCATCCAGCGCGGCGACCGCGTGGCGATCGCCATGGACAAGGGCTGGGAGCCCGTAGCCGCCGCGCTGGGCGTGCTCGCCGCGGGCGCTGCCTACGTGCCCATCGACCCCGAGACCCCGCCCACGCGCCGCCACCAACTGGTCGAGGCCACCGGCGCCCGCGTGGTGCTGGTCCAACCTGGCGGGCCCACCGACTGGCACCACCGGGTCGTCACCCGCGAGGATGCGGAAGCTCGCCCCGTGCCGGGACCCGGGGAGCTGGCCTACATCATCTTCACCTCCGGCTCGACCGGCACCCCCAAGGGCGTGGCCGTCACCCACGCTGCCGCCATGACCACCGTGGCGGAGGTCAACCGGCGTTGGGGCGTGGGCGCGGCCGACCGCGTGCTGGCGCTGTCCGCGCTGGGCTTCGACCTGTCGGTCTACGATCTGTTCGGGCCCCTGGCGGCGGGGGGCACAGTGGTGATGCCGCCACCCCGCTCGCAGCGCGATCCCGACGCCTGGCTGGCGGCGATCGATCGCCACCGCGTCACGCTCTGGAACTCCGTCCCCGCGCTGATGGCGCTGCTGCTGGCCCGCCTGGACGGCGCGCCGGGGCCGGTCACCCTGCGCCTGGCGCTGCTGAGCGGCGATTGGGTGCCCGCGGATTTGCCGGACCGCCTGCGGCTGGCCTGCCCGGCCGTGGAGGTCGTGGCCCTGGGCGGCGCGACGGAAGCCGCCATCTGGTCGATTTGCCAGCCCTGCCCTCCCGGCGCCGGTTGGGCCGCCGTGCCCTACGGCCGGCCGCTCGCGGGCCAGGCCTTCCACGTGCTGGACGACGGCCTGCGCCCGCGTCCACCCGGCGTGCCCGGCGAGCTCTACATCGGGGGCGCCAGCCTGGCAGTGGGCTACTGGGGCGACGCGGAACGCACCGCGGAACGTTTCGTCACGGCCCTCGACGGCACCCGCCTGTACCGCACGGGCGACTGGGGCCGTTGGATCCCGGGGGACGACGGTGCGTTGGTGATCGAGTTCCTCGGGCGCGAGGACCAGCAGGTCAAGATCCTGGGCCAGCGCATCGAGCTGGGCGAGATCGAGGCGACCCTGGCGCGCTGCCCCGGCCTCGACGGCGCCGCCGTGGCAGCGGTCGGCCCGACCCGGGGCGACAAGCACCTGGTCGGCTACCTGACCCCCGCCGGCGCGGACAGCGAGGCGGCCGCGGCCTTCCTGCGCGAGCGGTTGCCCGCCGGGATGGTCCCGCGTGCCTGGCACGTGCTGGACGCATTGCCGCTCACGGCCAACGGCAAGGTGGACCGCGCCGCCTTGGCCAGGTTGGCTCCAGTCCAAGTTGCAGCCGCGCCGGCGACCGCCCTGGAGGCGCGCCTGGCGACGCTCTTCGCCGAAGTGCTGGAGCGGCCCGACCTCGATCCCACCGCCGACTTGCTGGCGCTGGGCGTCAACTCGATCGACCTCGTCCGCCTCGCCAACCGCCTCGAGAGCGAGCTGGGCCACCGGCCCGACCTGGCCGACATGTTCGCCCTGCGCACCCTGCGGGACCTGGCCGCGTACTACCAGGACCACGGCCAGGCGCCCAAGGCCGCCGTGTTGGTCGACCCGGCCCAACGCGAGGCCTTCAAGCAAGCCCAACGCACCCGCCGGCTGCCGGCTGGTCCCCGCCAGCCGCTCGCCGGCACCTCCAAGCCTTCCCGCCGCGAAAGCGCCCGCGCCTTCACCCCGGGCCCGGTGCCCGCCGAGGCCGTCGGCCGGCTGATGGCCGCGCTG
>JAQBPE010000020.1 GCA_028287685.1 Cyanobacteria bacterium RYN_339
GCTGGGCGCCGCGGGCGGCGTCGAGGCGGTGGCGACCGTGCTGACCATCTCGCGCGGGATGCTGCCGCCCACCATCAACTTGGAAAACCCCGACCCGGACTGCGACCTGGACTACGTGCCCAACCAGGCCCGGGCCAAGCAGGTGGATGTGGCCATGAGCAACAACCTGGGCTTCGGCGGCCACAACGCCAGCCTGGTGTTCCGCGCTTACAAGGGCGTATGACCCGCCCGGTCGAAGCCCTGGTCGAGCGGCTCGGCTTCGCGCCCGGCCCGGACCCCGCCATCTGGCGCGAGGCGCTTACGCACTCCTCGTCCGAGGCCCGGCCGCACTACGAGCGGCTGGAGTTCCTGGGCGACGCCGTGCTGAAGCTGGTGGTCAGCGTTTGGCTCTACGAGCGCTACCCGGGCATGAACGAGGGCCAGATGAGCACCGTGCGCGGCCGCGCCGTCTCCGACGAGATCCTGGCCGTGACCGCCCGCAGCCTCGACCTGGGCCCGCACCTGATCCTGGGGACGGCGGAGAAGCGCTCGCAGGGGCGCGAGAAGGTTGGCATCCTGGCCAGCGCCTTCGAGGCCCTCTTGGCCGCCGTCTACCTCACGCACGGCTACGCGGCGGCGGCGGCGTTCCTGGACCAGTGGTTGGCGCCGGAGTTCGAGCGTTCGCTGAAGCTGGGCAAGCTGGAGAACCACAAGGCGCTCCTTCAGGAATACACCCAGGCCAAGTTCAAGTCCCTGCCCGCCTACCGGGTGGTGGCGGAACTGGGCCCGGTCCACGATCGCACCTACGAGGTCGAGGTGTTGGTTGCCGGCGAGCCGCGCGGCCTGGGCCGCGGCAAGAGCAAGCAGAGCGCCGAACAGGCCGCCGCCGCCGTGGCGCTGGCGGACCTGGGCGTCATCCCCCTGGCCCCGGAGGTCTCATGAAGCCCGTGTTCGTCGCCCCATCGATCCTGTCGGCGGACTTCGCCAACCTGGGCGGCGCGCTCGAGCGCCTGGCCGGCGCCGGCGCCGACTGGGTGCACCTGGACGTGATGGACGGCCACTTCGTCCCCAACATCACCTTCGGCCCCCCCATCATCAAGGCGCTGCGCCCGCACACGCCGCTGTTCTTCGACGCCCACCTGATGATCTCCGAGCCCGACCGGTACCTGGACGCCTTCGCCGAAGCCGGCTGCGATTCCATCACCGTCCATGCCGAGGCGGCCCCACACCTGCACCGCACGCTCACGTACATCCGCAGCCTGGGCAAGAAGGCGGGCGTCTCCTTCAACCCGTCCACGCCGATGCACACGTTGCCCTTCGTGATCGAGCACGTGGACGTGGTGCTGGTGATGAGCGTCAACCCTGGCTTCGGCGGCCAGAAGTTCATTCCGGCCATGCTGCCGAAGATCCGCGAGATCAGGCAGCTGATCGACGATCGTGGGCTCGATGTGCGGATCTCCGTCGATGGCGGCATCGATTCACGCACCGCGCCCCTGGTTCGCGAGGCCGGGGCCGACGTCCTGGTCGCCGGCACGGCGGTGTTCGGGAACGGCGGCGATTGGGCCGCGAACATCGCGGCGCTTCGCGCTGCGGCGACGCCATAACCAAACCATAGCTGCATCTTCAGCGTAGCTTCAGCCAAGTTCAGCCAAACTTCCGGCGCATTGAGGTACTCGGCCGGAGCCGAATGCCGTGTAGGGATGCTACATTTGGGGTGTGTTGACATGTACAAAAGCTTGGTTGTGATTATGAGCAAAAGGGCCGTTGAGCAGAAACCCACAGGATCTGTCCAGGTCATCATCGAGCAGCTCGATGAACTGAAGATCAGCAAGACAGACTTCGCGCGAATGTTGGGTGTGAGTCCGGATTATGTATACCGGATCTTGAAGGGCCGCGTGCCCTTCCCGCACGTCCGCGAGACCATGGAGCGGATGGCCGAAATCTGCGGGCTGGATCCGCACGTCTTCGCGGAATACCGCGAGATGGAGCAGGTCCTGTCGACCTCCACGCGCCTGGTCTGGCAACGGATGAAGGAGCGTCGCATGAACCGCGACGACCTCTTTAACGCCATGGGCGGCCGCATCAGCCGGCCCTACTTCAACAGCATCCTGCGCGGCGACCAGCCCTTCCCCAGCAACCGTGCCTACATCCAGCTGTTCGCGCTGGCCCTCGACCTGCCGCCTACCGTCTTCAAGGAGTATGGCCGTGGCCAGGCGCCGCGCTGGGACGCCGAGCAGATCCGCGAGCTGGAAGAGCAGTTCTACAGCTTGATCTTCGACAAGATGCTGGCCGATCGTGGCTTCTCGCGTCACCCCATCGTGCTCGAGGTGATCGACGCCAAGGTGATGGACCTGTTCCCGGCGCGTGAAGCCTACGATGCGGAAATGACGGACGTGCTGCGCCGCATGGGCGAGCTGGGCATGGGCCTCAAGGAGCTGGCCAAGGTCAGCGGCGTCGAGGCGGAAACGCTGCGCAAGCTGTTCCACAACCCGGGCGGCAAGTCGAAGGACGGCAAGTTCGCCGCCGCCCTCAAGGAAATCCGCACGGCCCTGCGCGTCGAGGACGGCGAAGCTTAGCGGGCGATCACGACCCGGAAGCCCATATAGGCCAACAGGCCCAGGGCGGCCACCACCCGGAAGGCATAAGCGGCCCGCGCCTGCCAAGGCGTCGGGCCGTCTTCGGCCGTGGGCATGGGCGCGGAACCAATCAGCAGGCTGCCGCCGACGCCCAACAGGCCCAGGTAGAACCAGTCCGCCGGAATCCAGCCGAACATCGTCAGGTGGCGCATGACGGCGTGCTGCAGCGAGCCGTACAGCCCCACGCCGAACAGGAACAGCCCCGTCCATTCGGCGTCGGAGCCCGGCAGGAAACGTCTTGGGGAAGGCATCACCATAAGCTCGCCTATCTTACCCGATCGGGCTAAAATGAGGCTCCCCGCCCCCACAAGGAGTTCCCATGGCCTCGACGCTATTCCGCCGCCTCGGCATCGCCACGCTCGACGCGGCGGGCACGGTCCACACCCAGGCCAACCTGCTCGTGGAAGGGAACCGCATCGCCTACATCGGGCAGGAAGAGCGCCCGGCCGACCGCGTGGTGGACGGTGACGGCTGCCTGGCCATCCCCGGCCTGATCAACACCCACCACCACCTCTACCAGACCCTGACGCGGGTCATGCCGGAGGTTCAAAGCGCGGAGCTGTTCCCCTGGTTGGTGGCGCAATACCCGGTCTGGGCGCGCATGGGCGGCGAGGCCGTCAAGGTCAGCTCGCAGATCTCGCTGGCCGAGATGCTGCTGAGCGGCTGCACCACCGCCTCCGACATGTTCTACGTCTTCCCGCGCGGCTCCGACGTGAGCTTGGAGCACGTGATCGAGGCGGCGGCCGAGCTGGGCATCCGGCTGCATGCCGGCCGTGGCAGCATGTCGCTCGGCCAGTGCGCCGGCGGCCTGCCGCCGGACAGCGTGGTCCAGACCCAGGAGGAGATCCTGGCGGACACGGAGCTGATGATCGACCGCCACCACCAGGCGGAGCCGGGCGGCATGGTGCGCATCGACGTGATGCCCTGCTCGCCGTTCTCCGTCACCCGCGAGCTGATGGAGGCCAGTCGGGACCTGGCGCGCCGCCGGGGCGTGCTCTTGCACACCCACCTGGCGGAGACGCTCGACGAGGAGCGCTTCTGCATCGAACGCTTCGGCATGCGGCCGCTGGCCTACCTGGAGGCCATGGGCTGGCTGGGCGAAGACGTCTACGTCGCACACGGCATCCACTTCAACGACGAGGAACTCGACCTGTTGGCCCGCACCAAGACTGGCGTGGCGCACTGCCCCAGCTCGAACATGCGCCTGGGCTCCGGCATCTGCCGCGTGGTGGAGATGCGCCAGCGCGGCGTGCGCGTGGGCCTGGCCGTCGACGGCTCTGCCAGCAACGACGGCAACAACTTGCTGCTGGAGGCCCGTCAGGCCCTGTTGCTCGCGCGCTTGCGTACGGGAGCCTCGTCGATGACGCCGCTCGACGCCCTGCGCCTCGCCACCAACGGCAGCGCGGACGTGCTGCACCGGCCGGAGCTCGGCAGCCTCGAAGTGGGCAAGGTGGCGGACATCGCCATCTTCGACCTCAACCGCATCGAGTACGCCGGGGCCGTCGAGCAAGACCCCGTGGGGGCCTTGCTGCTCTGCCACCCGACGCCGCCGCGCTACGTGATGATCAACGGCGAGATCCGGGTGGAACATGGCGCGATCAAGGGGCTGGATTTGGAGCGCTTGCTGAAGCGTCACAACGAGTTGGTGCGGGCGTTGCGAGGTCAACCCGAGCGGGTATGAAGCAGCCAGGGGGACGTTCTCGTTGGCCATCGACCGCACCAATTCCGGCCAGCCCGGCGGCGCACCCCAACGGGGTCCCGCGGCCGTCTCCGCGCCGGCCGCGCGGGGTCCTTTGATGGCCGGCGATCAGCTGGCGTTTTCGTCGCCCCGGCGCACCGCCGCGCCAGAGACCTTCTCCTGGGGTCGGGCCGGCGGCCACTTCTGGCATGGCTTCAAGCGCGAGTTCCTGGATGGCCTGGAAGGCGCCTTCAAGCGGCCCCTGACCACCCTGGCCTGGCTGGCCGGCAGCGTGGCCGTGGTGGCGGCACTGCCGCTGATCCTGCCTGTGTCGGCCGCGGCCGTGGGCACGGCGATGGCGGTCTCGTTCGTGGGCTTCGGCCTGTTCAAGGCGGGCCAGGGCGCGTACAGCGCCATCAAGGACTACCGTGCGGGCAACACCGCCAAGGCCGAAGACGACTTCGAGCAGATCGGGCGCGGCAGCTTCGACGTGGCCGCCGTGGTCGTGCCGGCGGCCGCCACCCGCGCGGCGACGATCCTGGCCCAGTCCCAGGCGGGCGAGGCCGTGATCCAGATGGTGCAGCAGGGCGCCGTGGGCCGCACGGCCGGCGCCGCGCTGGAGGCCGTCGGCAGCGT
>JAQBPE010000075.1 GCA_028287685.1 Cyanobacteria bacterium RYN_339
TTGGCCCTGCCTGCCGCGGCGTCGACCCTGCCGCGGGTCGACATGAAACGGGGCGAGACCGCCGTGGCGGCCGGGTTTTTTGATTTCTGCCTCGACCGAGCGATCGGCGATCGCGCCTCGCTGGGCCTGGGCTACACCTGGGTGGGGTCGCACGTGGCGTTCGCGCGCGGCGTCTACCGGTTGGCCGGCGAGGTCGACGGGCCGACCTTCGGCCTGACGTTTGCCGCGGGGACCGCTCCGTATCCTTACTGGTCGGATATGTCGGACACCAGCCTGGGGGATATCACGACGCCGGCGCAGCTGTTCTTCCAGCCGGCCGTGGTCTGGGCCGTGCCGTTCTGGAATTTCCGGTTCCGCGCGACGCTGGGGCCGACGATCTTCTCGCGGGTGCGTGTGCAGCAGTCGTTCCGGTATATGGAGAACGAGATTTTCCCGATCGTGCCGGACTTCGAGCTGGCCTATAACTTCGGGCGGGGCGAAATCACGCTGGGCGGCAACGCCGTCGTTGCCGCCCGCCTGATCTTCTAAGCTTTACTCCGCGATTTCCGACGCCAGGTGCCATTGCGCGGGCGACCGCCACAACCGCGAGATCAGCATCAAGCGCTCGTAAACGAACTCCTTCGGCAGCCGATCCAGCAAGCGCAGGAACAGCTCCTCGTGCGACAAGCTCTCGGCCTTCCACTCCTCGCGGTCGACCGCCATCAAGGCGTCGAACTGCTCGTAGCCGAAGCCCGGCATGCCTTCCCAGTTGAGGTCCTCGTAACGCGGCATCCACCCGATCGGGCTCTCGATCGCATAGGCCTTGCCGTGTACGCGGCGCACGATCCAGTCCAAGACGCGCATGTTGTCGCCGAAGCCGGGCCACAGGAACTCGCCTTCCGCCCCCTTGCGGAACCAGTTGACGTGGAAGATGCGCGGCGGGTTCGCCAGCTCCCGGCCGATGTTCAGCCAGTGGTTGAAGTACTCGCCCATGTGGTAACCGCAGAACGGCAGCATCGCCATCGGATCCCGGCGCACCGTGCCCACGGCGGCGGTGGCGGCGGCGGTGGTCTCCGAGCCCATGGTGGCGCCCAGGTAGACGCCGTGCGACCAGTTGAAGGCCTGGAAGACCAGCGGGACGGTGCTGGGGCGGCGGCCGCCGAAGATGAACGCGCTGATGGGCACGCCCGCGGGGTTCTGCCACTCCGGGTCCATGGTCGGCGCCTGGCCGGCGGGGGCGGTGAAGCGGGCGTTGGGGTGGGCGGCCTTGCGGCCGCAACCGGGCGTCCACTCCTTGCCGGTCCAGTCGATCAGGTGGCCGGGCTCGTCGTCGGTCATCCCCTCCCACCAGACGTCGCCGTCATCCGTCAGCGCCACGTTGGTGAAGATGGTGTTGGCCACCAGCGTCTTCATGGCGTTGGGGTTGGACTTGTCGGAGGTGCCGGGGGCCACGCCGAAGAAGCCGTTCTCGGGGTTGATCGCGTGCAGCCGGCCGTCCTTGCCGGGGCGGATCCAGGCGATGTCGTCGCCGACGGTGGTAACGCGCCAGCCTTCGAAATTGGTGGGCGGGATCAGCATGGCGAAGTTGGTCTTGCCGCAGGCGCTGGGGAACGCGGCGCTGACGTAGGTCTTCTGGCCTTCCGGGCTCTCGAGGCCCAGGATCAACATGTGCTCGGCCAACCACCCCTCGTCGCGGCCCATGACGGAGGCGATGCGCAGCGCGAAGCACTTCTTGCCCAGCAACGCGTTGCCGCCGTAGCCGGAGCCGAAGGACCAGATGGCGTGCTCGTCCGGGAAGTGCACGATGTACTTCTGCTCGTTGCAGGGCCAGGGCACGTCTGCAGCACCTGCCGCCAACGGCGCGCCGACGGAGTGCAGGCAGGGCACGAACGACCCGCTGCCCAGCGCGTCCAGGGCGGCCTGGCCCATGCGGGTCATGATCCGCATGTTCACGACCACGTTGGGGGAATCCGTCAATTCGACGCCGTATTGGGCGAGCGGTGACCCGATCGGGCCCATGCAGAACGGCACCACGTACATGGTGCGGCCGCGCATGCAGCCGGTGAACATGCCGCGCAGCGTCTCCTTCATCTTCGCGGGCTCCACCCAGTTGTTGGTGGGGCCGGCGTCCTCGCGGCGGCGGCTGCAGATGTAGGTGCGGTCCTCCACGCGCGCCACGTCGCTGGGGTGCGAGCGACACAGGAAGCTGTTGGGGCGCTTGGCGGCGTTCAGCCGGACGTACGTCCCGGCCTGGACCATCTGCTCGCACAGGGCGTCGTATTCGGTCTGGGAGCCGTCGCACCAGTGGACGCGATCGGGCTGGCAGAGCGCCTGCATCTCCTCGACCCAGGCCATAAGGGCCTGGTTGCTCGTATTCTTCACGGGGTTCCCCATAGTGGAATGTGGCACGTTCATCCTCGCTGATGGTGCCGGCCGCACACGGGCCGAGCAACGACCTACCGTCCCAGTTTACCGGACGGCGGACGCGAGGGCCAGGGGAACTTTAGGGATCCTGCACGCGGATGGTGTACGTCAGCCTGCTCGCTCCACCGGCCGGCACGGCCAGCCGGAAGTCCAGCTCGCCAGCGTCGATGCGGGTGCCGGGCGTGCTTTGGGTGGTCGCGCGCCAGTCACCGGAGGGGTGCTCGATCACGTCGACCGTCACGGCCTCCGCCTTGTGGTTGCGCAGCGTGATGGCGTAAGACTCTTCGCGCACCTTGGCCGCCACCGTCTGGACGGCCGCCTGGCGGTGCTCCCCCACCACGTCGGTGGCCGATCCGGTGTCCAGGCGGGCCTGTTCGCCTGGCGGCAGGTCACCCGCGTCGGCCCGGCCAACCAGCGTGCCGTCTTCGGCGTAGACCTGGTAACGGCCTGCCGCGAGCGGTACGTCCAGCGCGTCGAGCGTGATCCGCACCCGCGCGGCCCGCGGCGCGATGTCGCTGCTGCCGGCATAGCTTTCGAAGCGGTAGGTGCGAGCCAGGGCGACGGACCGCTCGTCCAGCAGGGGCCACTGGCGCGTCTGATCGGCCGGCAGCGTGAGGGCGGGGCCCAGATCGTAGCGATGGAACTCGTCCACCGCGGAGGTAGGGGCGGCAGGTGCGGGGGCGGCCGCGGTTTCCGCGCGGGCGAAGAAGGGGAAGCCGCCTCCCGCCGTCAGCCGGCCAGCCACCACCGTGAGGTGCGCCGGCGAGAACGCGGCGGAGGTCTGGTTCTGGACCGCGGCCCAGGCGGCCAGACGGCCCTGGCTGGCGCCCGGCGCGAGGGTGAGGTCGTAGTGCGCGTTCCACGACAAGCCGCCCGTCATGTAGCCCGCCTCGAAAGCGCTCGCACCGTTGGCACGCACGCGCCACGTCAGCGTCGGCGTGGGCTCCAGCCCCGGTGGGGCTTCGGGCAGCACGATCTCGCCGGGCGGCTTGAGGTAGAGCTTGCCGTCGATCCGCACCATCGGTCCATCCGTGGAGACCAGCACCGCCTTGGTGATGCGGTCGGCCAGCTTGACCTCGATCTCCTTGCCGACGAAGGCCGCAAGCGCCTTGGCCGGCGCAAGCGACCCGGGGTCGAAGGCTTGCTCCAACACGGCCAGCGGGCCGCCTGCCAGGGCGCGCAGCTGAACGGTAGCGCCATCGGCCAGGTTGGAGACGTCGGGGAAGCGCAACGTGGCTTCCCCGGCCGGCAAGGTCGCCCGGCGCGTATCGCGCACGAGGGCCTGCCCACCTTCGTAGATCGTCAACGCCAGCGCCTGGCGCTCCGGCGCTGCTTCCAGCGTCTTGTAAGCCACGCGCGTGGCTGCCAGCGGCGGCTGGGCGCACCCTGTCAGCAGCAAGAGCATCGCGCAACAAGACTTTGTTTCGACATATTGAGTCAAAGGCGTTTTTATGTTAAACCTTTGCTTGGATGGTATGGAGGACGACCGGTTGCCACGTTTGTTGCTCATCACGCACCCCGACGACGAATTGGATCCGGCGCTGGCCGCCGAGCTGGCCGCGCGCGAGGGCTTGGAGACGATCCCCGCGGAACATGGGCTGGATGCGCTGTTCCGGCTGGCGCAGGGCGGCGTCGACGCGGTGGTCGTGAACGTGCGCCACGCCTTGCAGGACGGCGTGGTGTTGGCCAACATCGTGCGGGAGCGCCCCGCCTATGCGACCCTGCCCATCATCGCGACCGCGGGCTCGCTGTCATGTAACGACCACCGCGCGTTGCGCCTGGCGGGCGTGGACCACGTCCTGACCTTGCCGTGCTCCCCCACGGTGGCCCGCCGCTGCCTCGATGAGGCGCTGGATGGGCCGGCACGCGAGCCCGGGCTCTTGGAGCGCCTGGCTCGCGCTTGGGACGCGGCCTACCCGACCACGACCTACCAATTGACATTGTTACGCTATTGACTCCTCCGCTTCAAGGGCCGCCCGCCCCGCCTCGTCGCCAATCGCGCTGATGATCACGCCCAGCCCCAGGCCTCCCGCCGCGCCCGCCAGGACGCCCGCGGCGTAGGCCTCGCTTGGCGACGGCAACTGGAAGAAGCCGCCATAGCCCAGCGCCGCCAAGAGCAGCCCGATGGCCAGGCCGGCCCAGCCACCCACGGCGGCGCCGATCATTTCCGGTTGAAGTTCTCGCATTCCATAGTCCTCCCAAAAGGACTCGTGGCTATGACCGAGAAATGTTACTTCGTTACGAGCCCACAGCGGGCCCTACGTTACCACCGGTGGCCTGCCAGGACAACGCATGCTCGGCCCTTCAGGTTGAGATCATGGGCCGCTGGCCGGGAATAGAAAGCGAGTCCACGGCACCACGCAACCTTCGCGATCCCAGGGGAGGCGCACCAGAATGGCAACCAAAGTCAAGCGCAAGCCGGAGTCGGCCAACGGGGCCAGCTCCAAGGTGGAGGCCGTGAAGACGGTCCCGTCTGGCGCCATCCACCACGAGCGCGTGCCGATCGGGCCCCTGTCGCTGGATCGTGTCCTGGCGCTGCGCATCAACAAGAGCGCCGTCGAGCGCCGGGCCGCCACGCTGGGCACCCGCCGCTCCGTCAAGAAGGAGTGGCAGGCCGCCTGGCTGCTGCGCGCCATCACGCTGATGGACCTGACGACCTTGTCGGGCGACGATACCGCCGGCAACGTCCAGCGCCTGTGCGCCAAGGCGCGCAACCCCGTGCGGCAGGACATTCTGGACGCGCTGGGCGTGGCCCACCTGGGCATTACGACCGGCGCCGTCTGCGTCTACCACGCGCACGTCGCCACCGCCGTGAACGAGCTTCGGGGCACGAACATCCCCGTGGCGGCCGTTTCCACCGGCTTCCCGGCCGGCCTGTCCCCGCTCGAGCAGCGGCTGGAAGAGGTCCGAGCCTCTGTGGAAGCCGGGGCGCGTGAGATCGACATCGTGATCTCGCGGGGCCTGGTGCTGCGTGGCGAGTGGGAGAAGCTGTACGACGAAATCGTGGCCTTCCGCAAGGCCTGCGGCGAGGCCCACATGAAGACGATCTTGGGCGTGGGCGAGCTGGCGACGTTGACCAACATCGCGCGCGCCAGCGAGGTGGCGATGCAGGCCGGCAGCGACTTCATCAAGACCTCCACCGGTAAGGAAGCCAGCAACGCCACCCTGCCCGTGGGCCTGGTGATGTGCCGGCAAATCCGCGAGTTCAAGGAAGCCACCGGCCACGACGTCGGCTTCAAGCCCGCCGGCGGCATTCGCACGGCCAAGCAGGCCCTGGAGTGGATGTTCCTCATGAAGGAAGAGCTCGGCGATGCCTACTTGAAGCCCGACATGTTCCGCTTCGGCGCGAGCACCCTGTTGACGGACATCGAGCGCCAGCTCGAGCACCACGTCACTGGCCGTTACGCCGCCGCCTACCGCCACCCGATGCCGTAATAAGGGGACTTTAGGATATGCCTACCGTGGAAGAAATCTTCAAGACCATGGCCTACGGGCCGGCGCCGGAGTCGGACAGCAAGGCGATCGACTGGATCGAGAGCCATGGCAAGTCGTTCAAGCTGTTTTACGGCGGCAAGTGGGTGGCGCCCAAGGGTGGTGAGACCTTCGAAGTCACGAATCCCGCCAACGGCAAGCCTTTGACCCGCGTGGCCCAGGCCGGGCCGGCCGACGTCGAGGCCGCCTACGCCGCCGCCAACAAGGCCGCCGCCAGCTGGGCCAAGCTGCCCGGCCATGCCCGCGCGCGCCATCTCTACGCCCTGGCGCGCGAGATTCAGAAGCATGCCCGCATGTTTTCCGTGGTCGAGTGCCTGGACAACGGCAAGCCCATCCGCGAGACGCGCGACATCGACATCCCGCTGGTGGCACGCCACTTCTACCACCATGCCGGCTGGGCGCAGTTGCTCGACACGGAGTTCCCGGGCTACGGCCCCGTCGGGGTGGTCGGCCAGATCATCCCCTGGAACTTCCCGCTGCTGATGCTGGCCTGGAAGATCGCCCCGGCGATCGCCGCGGGCAACACCGTGATCCTCAAGCCCGCGGAGTTCACGCCGCTCACGGCGTTGCTGTTCGCGGAAATCGCCCAGCAGGCCGGGTTACCGCCCGGCGTCATCAACATCATCACGGGCGATGGCGAGACGGGCAAGCTGATCGTCAGCCACCCCGGCATCGAGAAGATCGCCTTCACGGGCTCCACGGAGGTCGGCAAGGCCATCCGGCGCGCCACCGCCGGCACCGGCAAGAAGCTGAGCTTGGAGTTGGGCGGCAAGAGCCCCTTCATCGTCTTCGAGGACGCGGACCTGGATTCCGTCGTCGAGGGCGTGGTGGACGCCATCTGGTTCAACCAGGGCCAGGTCTGTTGCGCCGGCAGCCGCCTGCTGGTGCAGGAGAGCGTCTCGCCCAAGCTGATCGCCAAGCTGCGCGCCCGCATGGAGAAGCTCCGGGTGGGCTCCCCGCTCGACAAGTCGATCGACATGGGCGCCGTGGTGGACCCCGTCCAGCTCAAGCGCATCACCGAGCTCGTGCAGCAAGGCAAGGACGAGGGCATCACCTGCTGGCAGCCCAAGGTCGCCGTGCCCAAGGACGGCTGCTTCTTCCCGCCCACGCTGTTCACGGACGTGCAGCCGTCGTCGTCGCTGGCGCAGGTCGAGATCTTCGGCCCCGTGCTGGTGGCCATGACGTTTAGAACGCCGGAAGAGGCCGTGGCGCTTGCGAACAACACGGTGTACGGGCTGGGCGCGAGCGTCTGGAGCGAGAACATCAACCTGGCGCTCGACATCGCCCCGAAGATCAAGAGCGGCGTGGTGTGGATCAACTGCACCAACCTGTTCGACGCTTCTGCCGGCTTCGGCGGCTACCGCGAGTCCGGCTACGGGCGCGAGGGCGGCCGCGAGGGCATGTGGGAATACCTCAAGCCCGTGGGCGGCAAGCCGGTCGCGGCTGCGGCCCCGGCCGTCGCCAAGAAGGCGGACGAGGACGACCACGACGACCTGCCGGCCATCAACCGCACGCCCAAGCTCTTCATCGGCGGCAAGCAGGCTCGGCCCGACGCCACCTACGTCACGCGCGTCGTCAGCCCGAGCGGCAAGCTGCTGGGCGAAGTGGCCGAGGGCAACCGCAAGGACATCCGCAACGCCGTGGAAGCAGCCCACAAGGCCGCCGGCTGGGCCAAGACCACGGGCCATGCCAAGGCCCAAATCCTCTACTACATCGCGGAGAACCTGTCGGTGCGCTACACGGAGTTCGCGCAGCGGCTGCGCGACATGACCGGCTGCGACGTCACCGCGGCCAACCGCGAGGTGGATGCCGCGATCTCGCGCCTGTTCACCTATGCGGCCTACGCCGACAAGTACGACGGCGCGGTCCACAACGTGCCCATCCGCGGCGTGGCGCTGGCCATGAACGAGCCCATCGGCGTGATGGGTCTGGCTTGCCCGGAGGCCTTCCCGCTGCTGGGCCTGGTCTCCGTGGTGGCGCCGGCCATCGCGATGGGCAACACGGTCGTCGTGGTGCCGTCGCAAGCCCACCCGCTGGCAGCCACGGACTTCTACAGCATCCTGGAGACCTCGGACCTGCCGGACGGCGTGATCAACATCGTCACCGGCCCCAAGGACGAGCTGGCGAAGACCCTGGCCGACCACGACGACGTGGACGCGGTCTGGTACTTCGGCACCCAGGCGGGCGCCACGGTGGTGGAGCGCGCCTCCGCCAACAACATGAAGCGCACCTGGACCGATTGGAACGGCAAGGACTGGCTGGACGCTCGCTTCGGCGAGGGCCGCGAGTACTTGCGCCAGGCGACCCAGGTCAAGAACATCTGGATCCCGTACGGCGAATAGCCGCGCGGGCTCCGAGGGGACCGGGCCAGGTGGCTCGGTCCCTTTTCTTATGCTGTCTACCAGGAATATGTGAGCTTTAACCGACGCTTGACAGGTTATATCTGTGATGCGATGCTTTTTGGCTGCAGCAAACGTGTCATTTCGGGCCCTGGCGGGCCTGCGAGGAGAGCCGTCCGATGTACCGAACGTTCCGGAGCGCCCAGGCCCTGGCGCTGGGCCTGACTATCCTGGCTGGTTGCCAGGCCGCGCCGCCGACCCGGCCGACCGCCGTCACCTGGCAGGCCAACCCCGCGGCCTCGGAGGTGCGCGTGAAGGTCGACCTGGCATCGGCCTGGGCCCTGTTGCGGGGCGATCGCCAGCTCCAGGGTCTCGGCTTCACGGACACGGCAGTTACGAAGCTCGCGCTGGTTGCGGAAGGCCCTGGCATCACGACCGCCATCACGACGTCCCTCACGGTCGGCACCAGCGGCCTGTTGCCGGTTGACGCCCAAATCCTGTTGCCCGCGGGCCACAACCGACTGTTTACGTTGGTGGCCTCCGATGCCAACGATGTCGTGCTGGCCCGCCTCCGCGCGGTCGCCGACATCCCCGCGACCACGCCGGTGACGCTGACGTTCAGCTACAACGGTGACGCGGCCGGCCGCGTGCTGGACGACCTGTACCACCGCATCACGCTGGGCACCACCTTCTCCGATTCGCTGTCCGCCACGGACCTCACGACCGCGTTGCTGGCGTACGTTGCCCACTTCACGGGGTTCCAGAGTGCCGGCAACACCTACAGCCTCGTCAACCCGCTCTACTTCAAGGACTGGGTCGTGGCGTCCCGGTTGAATGCCGGCACGCTGACGACGGCCGGCCTGGGCACCAATGCGAACGGGACCGGTTCCGACGACGTGTCGCTGGAGTACCGCCCGAGCCTGGTCTTCTATCCGGGCACGGGGACCACCAACGCGACGGTGGAGGTCCTCGACCTGGTCAACCGGGGCACCAACGGCAACGCGCTCAAGTTGGGCGCCGCCGACCAGCCCACCTACCACCGCTCCGTGGCCCCGGGCCTCGTGACGGTGCGGGTCAAGCAGGGCGCGGACATCCAGACCTTTGACCTGTTCGTGCCCTACAACGCCACCACCACGGCGCTGGACGTCCAGTTGCCCGCCTTTGCGGCCGGCAAGGTGGCCACCGCGCTGACGACGACCGCGCATGTGGACCGGGTGCCGGCGATTGCCACCGGCAAGGTGACGACCGTGACGGGCTCGGATGCGGGGACGGCGAACGGTACGCTGGCGAACGCCAAGTTCACCAGCCCGGTCTCCCTGGCCTGGAACGGCACCGGCCTGGCCGTGGCCGACGGAACGAAGCACATCCGGTTGATCAAGGTCGATGCGGACGACGTGAGCTCGTTGATCGGCAAGCCGGGCGGCGGTGTCTTCAACGGTGTGCCAACCGCGCCGGCCGACTTCACCTTCGATGGGGTCAACGCGGTGGCCTTTGACCCGAACGGGAAGTACTACACCAGCGACGCGCCGCAGGCCGGCATCTATGTCTCGGCCGCCACGACGCTTTCCACCACGGAGTACACCCACAACCGCACGATCGAGGCGATATCGGTTCGCAGCAGCGACCATTGGATTTTCACCACGTCCCGCGACGCCGACTCCAACCACGTCATGTTCGACCGCATCATCGGCTCCGATCCAGACCAGAATACCGTTGATTCGTTGCCTAACTCCGAACTGGCCCCCCGTTTGGAGGGCGTGGTGAAGGGCATCGTCGCCAACGACGGCGTGACGACGGTGGTGATTGGTAACGGCATCTACCGCATC
Organism: Cyanobacteria bacterium RYN_339; assembly: GCA_028287685.1. GTDB lineage: Bacteria > Cyanobacteriota > Sericytochromatia > S15B-MN24 > JAQBPE01 > JAQBPE01. The sequence goes on from JAQBPE010000075.1 coordinate 10,061, forward strand.
GAAGGCACCAGCCTCCAGAACACCCGGACGTTGATCGCGGGCGACCCGGTGGCATCCGGCAGCGGGACCGGCGCAGGGCTGACCGCCCGTTTCACTAACCCAGATGGCCTGGCAACCTCCGCAGACGGCTCGCGCATTTGGGTCGCCGACACTGGCAACCACCAGATCCGGGCCATCGAGAAGGATCCCAACACGGGGAAGTGGGTGGTTTCCCGCCTGGCCGGGCTGAACGCCGGCAACGGCGACGGGGATGGCGATGCGGCGAGCTTCCAGGCTCCCCAGGGCCTCGCCTACGACGGCAAGGGCCACCTGTACGTGGCCGACACAGGCAACCACCGCATCCGCAAGATCCAGGTCAACTAGGAGGCCCCGATGAAGACCATGCACTTCCCGCATTGGCTGCTGGCCGGCGCCTGCCTCACCCTGTCTGCCTGCGCCGCCGCGCCGCCGCCGTTGCCGGCGGTGCCGCTTGCCGAAACCGCCGCAGCGGCGGCACCTGCCATCGAGAACGGCACGAAGGCCATCGCGCCGGTCCCATCCTTGACCGCGCCGGCCCAGGTTGCCGGCATCGCCAAGCTGGGCGGCCGGGCCTTCGCCGGCGCCACCGTGACCGCGTACCTGGTGGGCGGGTCCGATGCGGCGATCGCTTCGGGCACCACCGCGGCCGACGGCACGTTCACGCTCGACCTGGACCAGGACACCCGGCCGGGAGACCTCGTCCGCGTCTTGGTCACGTCTGGAGATAAAGGCGTGGCGGCAATTCTGACGGCACAGGCACAAGCAAAGGCCGGCTATGTGCTGACCGCGGTGACCCAGGCCTCGATCGACAAGAGCACCACCTTGATCGTGTTGATGTACGAGCGCCAGCTCGCGTTGACGGCGAAAAAGCTGCGGGCCGTGAACGATAGGGCGCTGAAAGACCTCTCCGGCGTGGTCGCCGATGCGGTGGCCAAGGCCGACGCCGCGATTGAAAAGCTGGGCGTAAGGTTCGAGAACGCCCTGGTCTTGGAGATCACAGGACACGCCAGGAGTGCCGGCTTGCCGACCGCCCTTGGACAGCAACTAGTAACCTTGGCCACGACGGAATTGAATGGGCTCCTCAACGGATTCCACGAAATGAACCGGCTGTTGGCCGCCACAGGGGACAAAGAAGCGCAACAGGCACTAGACAAGCCACAGCCAATCGATCTGGGCAATGGCGTGAAGGTCGCGGCGCCGGATGCGGCGCCCGCCGCCCCTGCCACCACGACTACGTCTTCGAGTGGGGGTGGCGGGTCCGGTGGCGGTGGGTCGGGCGGCTCTGGCGGCAGCAGCAGCACCAACACCACCGCTGACCCGGAGGCCACCCGCACCGTAACCGTCAGCGGCAGCCTGGTGGCCCCGGCGGGACCCGTCGCAGCGCCCAACTTGACCGGCCTGGCCGTTCACTTCCGGGGAGGCGCCACGGTGTTCGACCTGACCTTCTCGCAGCCGGTCTTCGGCTGGGAGGACGCGAGCTTGTATGTCTTCGCGGCCAACGCCAGCCCCAGCCTGGTCGCCCTCCCAACGGAGGCCCCGTCCCTGACGGATGCCATCGAGCACCTGGGCAAGTCCACGCAGCGCTCCGTCCGCGGCGATGTCGACCCGCGCATCATCCACGTGGTCGTGGCCGATTATCTTTCGCTGAGCTTCCTCCCGGTCGGCAAGCCGGTGGTGAGCGTGCGCGTCAAAACTGGACTGACCAACCAGGACGGAACCGCGCTCGGGACCAACACCGCAAGCTTTACCCTGCCATAGGCGAGCAACTACCAGCTAGTTAGCAGGTTAGCGGACGACCAGCGGCGTGGCGCTCTTGTAGAGCGACTCCAGCACCTTCTCGTAGTCCACGTCGCCGACGGGCCCCAGGCCGGGGAAGAACTTGTCGAAGGCGGGCTGCTTGAGGGTGGTGCTCAGGTCGACGATGCCGATTGTGTCCAGGAACTGGCCCTTGCCGGTCGCCTTGTCGAAGACGGCCATGTACAGGACGGGCTCGTCCTGGGTGGTCTGGACGGCCAGCATGACGTTCTTGGCGGGGTCGTAGCTGAAGACGGGCGGCTTGCGGTACGCCGCCTTGAACCACGCGTCGGCGAACTCGGCCACGCGCGTGCCGGCGGTGCCGCCCCAGGCGTAGGGCTCGAGGCCTTGCTCGCCGTCGTTCACGCCCGGGAACAGCTTGCCCTTGCTGGGCTCCCACTCGCCGCCGGCGTTCGCCTTGATCCACTTCTCGGCCGCGGTCGCCACGGCGGGCTCGACCGACTTGCCGGCGGCCCGGATGGCCTGTGCCTTGCCTTGGACCTTCGCCGCCATCGGGGTCCCCACGGTGCCGCAGCCGGCGAGCGTCGAAACCAGGAGGAGCGTCAGGAGGTGGCGCATGGGAGGTCCTTTCCAGGGCATGTTAAGCGGTGGTTGTGAGGGGTTTATAGGCAGCCTAAGGCGCCAATATTCCTAAGCACACGCTAAGTCCCGGTAAAGGAAAGGTTAAGAGAACCAGCAGGGGGGCGGAGGTATTCCGGCCTGGCTTCGTTACAAAGTGGGGACGGTGGGACTTGAACCCACACTCCTTGCGGAACCAGGACCTAAACCTGGCGCGGCTGCCGTTACGCCACGTCCCCGGCGATTTCCCTATATTATCACACGGCCGTTTCTTCGGGCCCCGCGTCCTTACCAAAAAGCGCACTAACAAAGGTGTGCGGGTCGAAATCCCCCAGGTCTTCGACCTTTTCGCCCAACCCCACCAGCTGCACCGGCAAATCCAACGCCGCCTTGATGCCGAAAATCACGCCGCCCTTGGCGGTGCCGTCCAGCTTCGTCAGGATGACGCCCGTCAGGCCGGTGGCCTCCTTGAAGACTTCCGCCTGGCGCAGGCCGTTCTGGCCCGTCGTGGCGTCCAGCACCAGCAAGACCTGGGGCGTCGTGCCCGGCAGCTCGCGGTCGATGATCTTGCGGATCTTGCGGAGCTCTTCCATGAGGTTGGTCTTGTTGTGCAGCCGGCCCGCGGTGTCGATGAGCAAGACCTGCTTGTTGCGGGCCTTGGCGGCATGGATCGCGTCGAAGACCACGGCCGCCGCATCCCCGCCGTGCTTGTGGCGCACCACCTCCACGCCGGACCGCTCGCCCCAGATTTCCATCTGCTCGATCGCCGCCGCCCGGAAGGTGTCGGCCGCCGCCACGATGGTCGGCTTGCCGGCGGTCTGCAGGCGTGCGGCCAGCTTGCCGATGGTGGTCGTCTTGCCCACGCCGTTGACGCCGACGATCATGATCACGTTGAGCTGGTCCGGGGACAGCGTCAGCGGATAGGCACCGCCCAGGCGCTCCTCGAGGTAGGCGGCCAGCGCGTCCGGGATGCCGGCCGGCAGCAAGGCCTGCTCGCGTGCCAGCTTGCGGAGGTGCGCCAGGATGTCGTCCGTGGTCTCGACGCCGACGTCGGAGCCGATCAGGATGGCTTCCAGCTCTTCCAGCAGCTCGTCGTCGATCTTGCCGCGGCCGAGGACCAGCACCTGGACCTGGTGGACCAGCACCCGGCGCGTCTCCTTGACGGCAGCGCGGGTCTTGATTGCCCACTCCTCGTCCTGGTCGAAGACGGGCTTGTTGAGGGCTTCCCAGGCGCGCGTGAAGATCCCCTTCTTTGCGGGTTGAGCCGCAGGCGCCGGTCCTTCCTCCGCCGCGGGCTTCTCTTCCTTCGGCTTAAACCACATGGGGCTTGTTGCCACGCAAGGTCGCGGCTTCTTCCGCGAAGCGCGACAGCACGCCGTTGACGAAGCGGCCGGAGTCGGCCATGCCGTACTTCTTGGCCAGCTCGATCGCCTCGTTGATGGCGACCTCCACCGGGATTTCCGGGGCCCAGAGCAGCTCGCCCACGGCCAGGCGCATCACGTCGCGGTCCAGGCTCGCCATGCGGTCCACGGACCAGTTGCGGGCGGCGTCTTCCAGGCGCTTGTCGATCTCCGCCTTGTGGTCCATGTAGCGCTGGACCTGGCTAAGCGCGAAGGTGCGCGTCTCCTCGGCGCCGGCCAGGGCGACCATGGCGGGCAGCTCGAGGGCGGAACCGATGATCTCGATGGCCTCCTGGGCCTTGTCGACGCCGGCCAGCAGCTCCTCGATGTCCTTGCGGTTGAGGGGCTCTTCGCGCATCTCGATGTAGTGCCCGTGGATCGTGTGTTCCACGGTCGAGAGCGTGGCGGCCGCCTCCTCCAGGCGCTCGCGCGCCTCGGTGGCGAGCATGTCCGCGGCGCGGCCCAGCATCTCGCCGGGCGAGGGCGGGGTCTTGTCGCCGCGGTTGGACACCTGCGACATCGTGAGCAGCGCCAGTTCGCGCGCGACCCGTCGGCTGTTGAGCATGCTAACCTCCCAGAATGCGGCGCTGGACGAAGTTCGTGTAGACCTCGCCGTTGCGGAACCAAGCGTTCCCCAAGATGCGCTGTTGGATTGGAATGGTGGTCTTGACGCCGGTGATGGCGTATTCCCCGAGGGCGCGCGACATGCGGGCGATCGCCTGCTTGCGGTCCGGCGCCCAAACGATCAACTTGCCGATCAGCGAGTCGTAGTACGGCGGGATGGTGTATCCCGGGTACGCATGGCTGTCCACCCGCACGCCTGGCCCGCCCGGCGCCACGTAGGCCTGGATCGTCCCGGGGCAAGGTTGGAAGTCCTTGTCGGGGTCCTCCGCGTTGATGCGGCACTCGATGGCATGGCCGGTGAAGCGTATGTCGTCCTGAGTATAGCCAAGGGGTTCCCCGGCGGCAACGCGCAACTGCTCCTTGACCAGGTCGAGGCCCGTGATCAGCTCCGTGACCGGGTGCTCCACCTGGATGCGCGTGTTCATCTCCATGTAGTAGAAGTTCTGGTGCTTGTCGAACAGGAACTCGATCGTGCCCACGCCCTCGTAGTTCACGGAGCGCGCGGCTTCCACGGCCGCGTGGCCCATCTTGGCGCGCAGCTCCGGCGTGATGACGGGCGAAGGCGCCTCTTCCAGCAGCTTCTGGTGGCGGCGCTGCACGGAGCAATCGCGCTCGCCCAGGTGCACCACGTTGCCGTGGCGGTCGGCGATGATCTGGATCTCGATGTGGCGCGGCTCTTCCAGGTACTTCTCGAGGTAGACGTCGCCGTTGCCGAAGGCGGCCGCGGCCTCCTTGGTGGCCATCTTGATGTTCTCGTCGAGGTCGCGCGGGTAGTGCGCCACGCGCATGCCGCGCCCGCCGCCGCCGGCTGTGGCCTTGATCAAGACCGGGTAGCCGATGCCTTCGGCCAGCTTGCGCGCTTCAGCCGGGTCGGAAAGCACGCCCTGCGAGCCCGGCACCACCGGCACGCCGGCGGCCTGCATCAACGCCCGGGCGGACGCCTTGTCGCCCATCGAGGAGATGGCGAAGGGGCTGGGGCCGATGAAGGTCAGCCCATGGTCGATGCACATCTCCGCGAAGCGCGCGTTCTCCGCCAGGAAGCCGTAGCCGGGGTGGACGGCGTCGGCGCCGCTGATGGCGGCTGCCGAGAGGATGTTTGGCAAGTTGAGATAGCTTGACGCAGACGGCCCCTTGCCGATGCAGATGGCTTGGTCTGCCAGGCGCACCGGCAGGGACTCGCGGTCCGCTTCGGAATAGACCACCACGGTCTCGATGTCCAGCTCCTGGCATGCGCGCAGGACCCGCAAGGCGATCTCCCCGCGGTTGGCAATCAAGACTTTTTTGAACATCGCTTAGACCGGTTCCAGCTCGACGAGCGGCTGGCCGTATTCAACCGGGTCGCCGTTCTCGACCAGGATCCGCACGACGCGGCCCCCGACCTCGGCCTCGAGCTCGTTCATGAGCTTCATGGCCTCGATGATGCAGACCGTCTGGCCGGGCTTCACCGTGTCGCCAATCTCCACGAAGGCGGGCGCCTCCGGCGAGGGCGAGCGATAGAAGCTGCCCACCATCGGCGAGTTGATCGTGATCACCTTGGCCTTGGGGGCTTCCGGCGCCGCCGCAGGTGCCACGGCCACGGGGGCCGCGGGCGCCGCAGCGACAGCCGCCACCGCCGCCGGGGCCACCGGCGCGACGGCCGACTGTTGGCGGATCGTCAGCTTGAAATCGCCGCGGGCCAGGTCCAGCTCCGCCACCCCGGTGTCCCGGACGGCATGAAGGATGGCCAGGATTTCCTGCAGGTCCATGCCTACGCGCGGCCCAGGTATTCGCCGGTGCGGGTGTCGATCTTGATTTTGTCGCCCTGGTTGATGAAGAAGGGCACGGCCACGACGGCGCCGGTCTCCATCTTGGCGGGCTTCGAGCCGCCGGTGGCGGTATCGCCGCGCACGCCCGGGTCCGTCTCGACGATTTCGAGCTCGACCATGTTCGGGATGTCGACGCCGATGACGTCGGTGTCGAAGTACAGGACCTGGGCCAACATGCCCTCCTTGACCCACTTGGACGCGTCGCCCAGCTGGGTCTGGACCAGCACGACCTGGTCGAAGGTCTGCTGGTCCATGAAGTTGTACTCGCCGCCCATCTCGTACATGTACTGCATCTCGCGCTTGTCGAGGTTGGCGACGGCGATCATTTCGCCTGCGCGGAAGGTCTTCTCAACGTTGCCGCCGTTACGTAGGTTCTTCAGCTTGGTGCGGACGAAGGCGGCGCCTTTGCCCGGCTTTACGTGCTGGAACTCGATCACGGACATCGGGTTGCCGTCGATCACGACGGTCTTGCCCGGGCGCAGATCGTTGGAAGAAATCATGGCGGCGTCTCTCTACAAGATGGGGGCGTGGAAAAATCGCGTTCATCATAGACCGGCTCGGACGGACCCGCAAGGGGACGCGATGGCGAGGGGAGCCGTGGTGAGCACTTCCGGGCCCGCGGGCGTGACCAACACCAACTGTTCGAGCCGGACGCCACCCCAGCCCGCCTCGTACACGCCAGGCTCGACGGTGATGACCATGCCGGGCGCCAGCACGTCTTCGGAGTCCCCGGCCACGCGCGGGCCTTCGTGCAGGTCCAGCCCAACGCCGTGGCCCGTGTCGTGCACGGCTGCGAACCCCCGGGCTTGCAACGCCTTGCGGCAAGCCGCATCGACGGCCGAGGCCGCGACGCCGGGCCGCACCCGGGCCAGGCCCGCCTCCAACGCCGCGTGGACGGCGTCCCAGACGGCCCGCTGCTTGCGCGTCGGCGGGCCGACCACGACCGTGCGCGACATGTCGGCGCGGTAGCCCTCGACCACGGCGCCGGCATCGATCAGGACCAGGTCGCCCGCCTCGATCAGGCGATCGCCCGGCCGCGGGTGCGGCAAGGCCGAGCGGGGCCCGCTCGCGACCAGCGTGGGGAAGGCGGGGCCGTCCGCGCCCAGGCGCCAGAACTCCGCTTCCACCAGGCTTGCCACGGCGCGCTCCGACATGCCGACCGACATCACCTCCAGCGCGCGTAGGATGGCGCCGGAGGTGATGTCGGCCGCGGCCCGCACCAGCACCAACTCGTCGGCGTCCTTGACCTCGCGGGCGCGCTCCACGATGCCGCGCGTCGGTACCAGCTCCAGCTTGGGCAGGCGCCAGGAAACGGCCATGTGGCGGGCGACGGGCAGGGCGTCGGCCTCGAAGGCGAGCCGGGTGGCGCCGAGGTCCTGGAGGGTGTTGACCAGCGCCTCGTCGTACAGCGCACCTTGCACCAACACGCGCTCGGTTTGCGGTGCCTGGCGGGTGGCCTGCTCGTAGTAGCGTATGTCTACGATCAGGGCCGCGCGGTCCGCCGTCATGACGACGCACGCCGAGGTGCCCTGGAAGCCCGTCAGGTACGCCACGTTCGCGGCGTCCGTGACCAGCAGCGCGGGCAGGCCGAGGCGGGCCATCTCGCGGCGGATCTCATGTAAGCGGGACTTCAGGCGGTTTCCCTTTGGCATGGGTCGGTTATAGCAGGCGGGGGGCGGCCCGGCCTTCGGCCAAGGTGGCTAGCATGCTTGGGCGGCTGGTATCCTTGTCCAGCTTGCCTGCCTCCGAAAGGTGCCCCGTCTTGGCCTACCGCTTCACATGGATACTCCCGGATTTGCTCGCCGCCATGGCCTGCCCCGGCTACTTCACGGAACTGGACGCGGACCTGGACCACCTGGCGATGGAGGGCATCACCCACATCGTCACGCTGACGGAGAACCCCTTGAACATGCCGCCGGACGGCGTGTTCAAGAACCACCACTTCCCCGTGATCGACTTCGCCGCGCCGGAGCACCACCAGGTCCTGAAGTTCTGCCACCTCGTCGACGAGGCCGAGACCAAGGGCGAGCGCGTCATGGTCCACTGCCTGGCCGGCATCGGCCGGACGGGCACGTTCGCGGCCGCCTACCTGATGTGGCGCGACGGCCTGACGGCCCGCCAGGCGCTCTCGCGCGTGCGTGCCATCCGCAGGGAGTACGTCCAAAGCGTGCCGCAGGAGGACTACCTCCAGGACTGGGAAGAGTGGCTGCAGGAGGGCCGCGGCCGTTGATCGGCGCGGTCGACGTCGGCGGCACCAAGATCGTCGTCGGCGTGGCCGACCAGGACGGTCGGCTGCTGGCCCAGGACCGGTTCGCGACGCTGCCCGAGCGCGGGCCGAACGTAGTGATCGGCGAGGTGATCGCCATGCTGAACGCGCTCGCGCGCGGGCAAGGTGAAGCGCTCACTGCGGTCGGTGTCGGCTGCGTGGGGCCGCTAGACTTACCGAACGGCGCGATCATGAACCCGCCCAACTTCCCAGGCTGGAGCTACGTCCCGCTGCGCCAACCGCTGGAAAAGGCGCTGGGCGTGCCCGTGCGACTGGACAACGACGCCAACGCAGCCGCCTTGGCGGAGTATCGCCTGGGTGCGGGCCGCGGTGCGGAGATCATGGTCTACACCACCATCAGCACCGGCATCGGCGGCGGGATCGTGGTGGACGGGCGGCTGCTGCACGGCGTGGGCGGCGGCGCCGGCGAGTTTGGCCACCAGACGATCCGGGCCGACGGACCGCGCTGCGGCTGCGGCAACCGGGGCTGTCTCGAGGTGCTGGCCTCCGGCACGGCGATCGTGGCGGCGGCGAAGCGCGCCATCGCGGACGGCCGCGGCGCCGGCATCCTGGAACAAGCAGGACCAGCCGGCTTACATGCCGGCCATGTGGCCCACGCAGCGGCCGCCGGCGACGCCGCCGCGGTGGAGATCTGGGGCCAGGCCGTCGAGGCCTTGGCGATCGGCCTCGGCAACGTCGTGACCACGCTTGCGCCCGATCGCCTGGTGTTGGGCGGCGGCGTCGCCCAGACCGGCGACCTCTTGCTGTTGCCGCTGCGCGAGGCGCTGGCCCGGCACGTGCGCATGGTGCCCGTGGATCGGGTCGACATCCGCATCGCGGAACATGTGGCCGAGGCCGGGATCTACGGGGCGATCGCGGTCGGCTTGCAAGCGTGAATCGGCTGCTTGCTATATGATGGTGACCCCCATCACATAACGGGATTCACGACGTGCTCGACCTCCTTTACGCCCCGATCCAATACATCTTCCGCTGGATGGACGAGAACCCCGGCGTGCGTATGGCTTTCGCCCTCGCGCTGTTCGCCCTCGCCATCCTGGCCCCGATCCCCGGCTGGGCGCTCGACGCCTGGCTGGTCGTGGCCCTGGGCTCCGCGGCGGCCATGGCCATGCTGCTGGTGGTGGTGGGCTCCGAGCTCCACCCCCAGGAAGCGCTGGCGGGCCTGCCCGCCTTCATGCGGCGCTTCGCCTTCCACCGCCTGGCGCTCTCGCTGGCGCTGACGAAGGCGATCTTGCTGGGTAAGCCGCTCGGGCACTTCATGGAATGGCTGTCCGACCGCGGGCTGGGCAGCAGCGTGGGCGTCGGCATCGCCGCCATCGCCGCGATCTACGCCGGCCGTTTCGCCGCCGCGCACTTCCCGCAGTTCGAACGGCTGGCCCAGCTGGCCGCGCGCCTGCCGGTAGAGTTCACGCGGTTGGAGAAGGCCGTGGCGGCCGGACGCCTCAGCCCCAGCGCCGCCCGCCGCCGCCGCGA
>JAQBPE010000076.1 GCA_028287685.1 Cyanobacteria bacterium RYN_339
ATCATACCCGAACCGGCCGAGTGGCAACGCCGCTCGGCCGGTTCAGAAAAGCTTAAACGCAGGTGGTTACTGGACGATCGGGGACGCGCTCTTGAAGATGGGGCGGGGGCCATCCAGCTGCTTGAGCATGCGATCGAGCTCGAGCTCGAGGCGCACGACCTGCTCCTCCATCTTCAACAGCTCGAGCTTCTGGCGAAGCATCTCCGAGCGGCTGTCGTGGTGCTGCGTGCCGGGCAGGGGGAAGCAACGGGGCGGGTGGCCGTACGGCGGGAAATCGCGCGGGATCGGGTGGCCGTAGGGGGGGAAGTCGCGGGGGATCGGCTGGCGGATGACGGACGGGGCGGGCGCCGAAGCCGGGGTGGGCAGGTCGGCGGTCGTGGGGCCGTCGTCGGTGGTCTCTTCGTCGTCGGTCGCCGTCACGTCCACCGGGGTGGTGTCGATCGGCGTGGTGTCGACGGTGGCGGTGGCCGGCTTGGCGCCGGGCAGCTGCACGACCTGGCCGGGGAAGATCAGGTTAGGGTCGGTGATCGTGGCCTGGTTGAGCTCGAAGATCTCCGGCCAGCGGGTCGCGTCGCCCAGCTGGTCCTTGGCGATGCCGCTCAGCGTGTCGTTCGGCTTCACGGTGTAGCTGCCCGCGGGGGCGGCCAGCTTGCCGGCGGCATTACCGACGGTGCCGACGGTGTTGGCGGCGGCAACGCTGTTGGCGTTCGCCAGCAGGCTGACGGGCGTGTTGCCCAGCTTCAAGCTGTCCGCACCGATGGTGGGCGCCGCCGCGTTGTTCGCGGTCAGGGACGCAGCCGCCGGGGTCGCCGACTGCAGGCGGATCGGGGACAGCGAAAGGTTATCGATAGCCATTGGGGAAACTCCTTAACTCCAACACCACTAAACTCCAAAGTCCTTATCGGGAAGCCCGCCAGAAACCCGGTTAATACGCCGTTAAGTTCGAAATAAAGTTACTTCCGGTCGGACGGCCCTAATCGGCCAACCATTGCCGGGACCGCCATTTTCAAGGATAATGGCGGACAAACTTCGCAACCAAGCGAATGGAGGCACCATTGCTGCATGTCGTCGTCGTCGGGGGAGGCCCCGCGGGCCTGATCGCCGCCGAGGCCACCGCCCGGGCCGGGATCAAGACCACCCTGATCGAGCGCGCTCCCGAGCGCAACCGGCCTTGCGCGGGGTTGCTGTCCAGCACCTTCCTGGAGGAATTCCAGGTGCCCGAGCTGCTGCTGGCGCAGAAGGTGCAAGAGATCGCGCTCTGCTCGCCCACGCAGCGCATGGCCTTCGTGAACCTCAGCGGCGTCAACCGCTGGGCCGGCGTGATCCGGCGCGAGCTGCTCACCACGCTCTTCCGCCGCCGCGCGGAGGAAGCCGGCGTGACCTTCATGCATGGCACGTTCATGCGCTTCCGCCACGCCGACGGCGACTACCCCCTGCTGGAAGTGCGCCTGCCGGGCGGCGAGCGCGAGCAGCTCCAGGCCGACGTCGTGATCGGCGCGGACGGCGTGCACTCGCGCGTGGCGCGGGCGATCCGCTTGCCGGCCCTGGAGTTGGGCGTGGTCTACCAGGAGCGCTACGGCTACCCCGAAGGCGCCAAGGCGCCGGACGGCATGCAACTGCATTTGGGGCGCAAGGTCAGCACCGACACCTTCGCCTGGAGCCTGCCGGAGGGCGATCAGCTGCTGCTGGGCGTCGCCACCGCCACCAAGTACGGCCGCCGTGTCTGGGACATGTTAGGCGAGCTGAAGAAGCGCCTGGGCAGCCAGCTCGACGGCGCCAAGCCGCTCGGCCGCGAGGCCTTCTGCTACCCCCGGGCCGCGCGCGAGAAGCTCGCGCATGACCGCGTGCTGCTGGTGGGCGATGCCGCCGGCCTGGTGGCCCCCGGCGTGCTGGACGGCCTGTACTACGCCTGCAAGAGCGCCCAGCTGGCCGCCGCCGCGGTGGTGCGCCACCAGCACGTGCCCCTACCGGAGCGCCTGGCGGAGTACGAGCAAGACTGGAAGCAAGAGTACGGCGAGCTCTTTGCCGCCCATGCCCGCATGGAGAAGACCTTCTTCGGCGCCGACCGCGAGCGCGAGGCCCTGGTCGACATGGCCTGGGACCGCGACGTGCAGCGCGTGGCCGTGGAAGCCTACCTCACGAAGAAGCGCTTCACGCTGCCCTTCCGCCTCAAGCTGCGCATGAAGACGCGCATGGTCTCGCAGCTGGTGAAGTACCGCGTGATCAACCCCAAGAAGCTGGAGACCGACATGGTCGCCCGCGCCATGCCGGCGCCGCGCAACTACCTGGACCTGGCGCTCGAGACACCCGATGAGCTCGCGTGCGTGGTGCCCGAAGCCACCCAGCATGTGGAAATCTAGCCTGGTCGCAGCAACGATCCTGATCGCCGGCTGCGGTCTGGGCGACCTGCTCTTCCCGATGCAGGCCGTGGAGCTGTTCAACCAGAGCAGCGTGACGGTGACGGCCCGGATCGGGAAGTTCGCCCCGGGCGGCGGCGTGGTCACGGCGGCCCAGGCCTTGCAGACGGTGACGTTGGCGCCGTCGCAGGGCAGCAGCCTGCGCCTGGCGACCGGCCACTACTCGGTGTACGCCGAGGCCCAGACGCCCCAGGCGGAGGGGGCCCACACGGAGCTGCAGCTCACCGCGTCGGCGCCGGTGCACCTGGTGCTGAACGAGCGCGCGGAGGATCACCTCCCGCAGAACCAGTCGGAAGGGCACGTGGTGCGCACGCTGGGCTGGTCCGCAAACTAGCGGCCAGACGAGCAAGGTTTGAGGTTAATGAAGCGATAAGTACCGGGTCCGCTGGAGGCCCGCATGTCGATCGACCCCATCCAATTGGCCACCGTCAGGGCCTCGCAGCCGTTCCGCCCGCTGGCAACGGCGCCCCTGATGGCGCCCCGCACGTCCCGCGCGCGGGGCACCACGGCCCTCGGCATGCCTGCCACGGGCGCCTGGGAAGGTCTGAACGCCGCCGTCGAGGGCTTCAACGACGACAACAGCCTGGACATCGAGGGCAACGGCACGAGCGTCCACCTGACGGGCGCCGCCCGGAGCACCATCCCCGCCCGCATCAACACGCTGAAGCGCCAACTGACGGAGATCCACCGCCGGATCTCGAAGTTACAGGTTAGCCTGGAGATGAGGCGCGCCGGCCGCAGCGCCCTGGCGTCGAGGGCCTCGGCCGCCCACCGGGGAGCCACCGTGGCCTACCTGACCCACCAGCCCGCCGCGACCATCAAGAACATGCAAGACGCCGCCAGCCGGCTGGCCTCGCAGCTCAAGGCCGTCGACGCCGGCATCAGCATGGACGAGTCCACGCTGGCCAACTTGCTTGCGCGCGCGGACGCCGGGCAGACCGAGCTCACCCGGTTGGAATCGGCTTCCTAACGCCCTGAACGTGACCATGCTCGCTGATTCACAGCGACGAGGCGTGGGTATATAAGACCCGTAGGGTCGGAGTACCTTGCCGGAGGCGTTACATGGGCAGCAGTTTCAACTACAACGTCGACTCTGCCTTCAAGGCGATCGACAAGTGGCAATCGGTCATCGTCCGCAACGCCCAGGGGCTGCTGGAATCGGGCTACAACCGCACGGCCATCACCTTCGGCCAGAACCCCGGATCGCAGGTCTCGGGCAGCCAGGTCGGCACCAACGGCTTCGGCGGCCGCAACTCCATCACCGGCGGCGGCGACTCGCTCAACATCACCGGCACCCACCTGATCTTCGAGCAGGGTTCGATCGAGCCGTCCTTTAGCCCCACGTCGCTCGCCATCCGTGGCGAGGGCTTCTTCGTGGTCGCGGAGAACCTGCGCCCGGGCGCCCGCCTGTTCCTGACCCGCGCCGGCGACTTCCACTACGACGGTGACGGCAACCTCGTCAGCCCGCAGGGCCTGTTCGTGATGGGCGCCAACGGCACCTTGAAGGTCGACGCCCAAGGCCGCCTGGAGACCCAGCCCATCCCCGTCAAGGACCCCGGCGACGGCACCGTGAACCTGCCGGAGGTCTCGCTGGCCAAGGTGGGCGTGCGCTCCCAGCTGACGACGACGGGCTTCGGCGCCACCGTCTACCAGACCAACGACGGCTCGGGCCCGATGCAGATCTTCGCCAACGGCCGGGCGGAGGTGGGCTTCATCCAGGCCAGCTCCATCGAGCAACCGTCGCGGGTCGGCGCCGCCGCCTTGCTGCAAGTTGATACGCAGAAGGCCACGCAGACCTACAAGATCTTCAAGGACATGCTCGACAACTTCAACAAGACGACCGACGATGCCATCAGCGTCGTCAAGTAGGCGCGGCCTCGCGGCGCTTGGTCTGCTGACGTTATTCGCCAGCACCTTCTTCGGCTGCAACGAAGACGCGCCGACCACGCCCACCGCCTCTGTCATCGCGGGGCCGACGATCTCCGAGATCACCGGCCGGCCCGAAGGCAACAGCATCCTGACCTTGAAGGCGACGGCCAAGGACCCCACCAGCACCACGCTGGCCTTCCGCTGGTCGGTGGACGACGGGCAGTTGCTCTCCTCCACCTCCGCCTCCGTGCAATGGCGCCTGCCCACCAAGCCCGGCACCTACGGCGCCTCCGTGGAGGTGCGCAACAGCGCGGGCGGCACCGCGTCCCGCAAGCAGCGCTTCACGGTGGACAGCACCGGCACGGCCGCGCTCACGGGCGACCTGGAAACGGTCACCACCGCGTCGACCTCCAGCTCCACGGTCGGCAGCGGCGCGTTCGACATCCCCACCTTTGTCGCCGGTAGCGGCGTCAGCCAGCCGATCATCGGCGCGAGCGGCAACGGGAAGCAGGCCGCCACGCCCAAGCCGAAGCCGCCGATCGCCCTGCCGATCTTGCAGCCGATCGCCACGCCCACCCCCGCGCTGCCGCCGCCCAACCCCATCCCGTCGCCGTTGCCCAAGAGTCCGCCGCCCACCCCGGAGCCCGGCGTGCCGCAGCCCCCGCCGTTGCGTTGGGTGCCCTATGACAGCACCAAGGTCCCCACCACCAACACGCTGCGCGCCCTGCACTTCCTGGACCCGGATCACGGCTGGATCGTGGGCAGCAGCGGCACGGTGTTGTTCTATAACCGGACCAACCCGAAGGTGGAGCCGACGCTGGTCTTCAAGAGCGTCGGGGTGAGCCCGTTCACGTCGCTGTACCGCGTGTTCTTCACCTCCGCCCAGCATGGCTTCATCTCCGGCGGCAACGGCGTGGTCATGCGCACGCTGGATGCCGGCGCCACCTGGCAATCGATCCGTCCCCCGGAGATCTCGTTGGACGTGCACGCCATGGTGGTCGTGAACGACCAGATCGTGACGGTTTCCGACCAGCAGGGCAACGTGTTCCGGACGGAAAGCGCCAACGACCCCGACGTCTCGAAGGTGAACTGGGTGCGCATGCCCACCAAGCCCGCGGCCGACCCGAGCGTGTGGGCGAGCAGCGTCGCGGACGGCGTGAGCTTCCCTAGCAAGCCCAACGTGGCCTACTTCGGCGGCAACGGCGTGTACAAGCTGGAGGCCGGCGTCGCCCCCACCTGGACCAAGGTTCTGACGCTGCGCACCGCGGACGGCGTCAACCCGAGCGACGGCGTGGTGCAAGACCTCGACATGCCGACCGAGAACGAGCTGTGGGTCTCCACCACCGGCGGGCAGGTGCTGCGCAGCTTCGACGCGGGCGGGACCTGGACGCGGCTGGAGCGGACCGGGTACCTGAACCGCGAGCACAACGGCAACGGCCTCAACCTGCCGGCGCCCTCCGACATCACGGCCATCTCCGTGCCGGACAGCAACAACGCCTTCCTGGCAATTCCAAGTTTTGGGGTGTACGACACCCGCGACGCCGCCCTGACCTGGCGGCAGATGTACACGCCGAACTTCCTGGGCATGCAGATCACCAACGTGATCACCGACGGCATCCGGGACTTCGTGGGCTGGGGCGTCGGCCTCACGGGCACGTTCTACCTATACAAGCCGGGGCCGGGTTGACCTTTTGCTGGGGTAACCTTAACGTCAGCCTACTGTTAGGGCCGGCGATAACCCAGATCCGGAGTCCCATGTCCTCGAGGTACACCGCATGACCAACCCCATCCCGCCGCAGAACCTCCCCGGCACGCTTCCGATCAACCCGCAACGGAACATCGTCGGGCCGGCCGGCATGCCGCCGCCGCTGGCCGCCCCGCAGATGATGCCGGACGGCGCGGCGCCGGGCGCGGCGTTGCAGGCCGAGGATCCGCGCATCGCCGCCAACGTCGCGGTGTATGCCCATGGGTTGAGCTCTTCCAACCCGGCCGAGGTGTCCCAGTCGATCGCCGCGCTGGACTCCCTGGGCCCCGCCTACCGCGACGCCGCCGCGCGCGCCGTCCTGGGCGAGCTGCACGCGGGGCTGGACCACTTGAAGGCGCAGGTGCTGATCGACGCGATGGTGCGCTGGAACGTCAAGGCGTCGATCGTCCGGATGCAGGAGATGACCGTCAGCGGGGATCCCCAGACCCGTGCCGCCGCCAGCGAGGCCTTCGGGGTGCTGACCGGCGTGCGTGCGCCCTCCCCCCTGATGACCGCCGCCCCCGGTGCCGTCCAGCCTGCCGGCCCGGCGCAGCCGGCGCCCCAGGCGGCTTACGGCCAACCCAGCCCTGACGCCGTCAGCTACATCCAGCGCATGAAGGACCCCAAGCAGGCCCCGGTCGCGGCCGTGGAGATGGCGAGCCTGCCGGGCCCCAAGCTGATCGAGATCGCCAACGCGCTGATGTCAGATCCCAGCTTCAATGACGGCAAGAGCTACGATCTGCTGTCCACCGTCCTCTGCAAGCGCCCGCATGAACCCGGCATGTTGGCCGTGATGCGGCGGCTGTCCATGACGCCGGGCGATTCGATCTCGCCGCAGATGTGGACCGCGCGCGCGAAGGCCGCCACCACGGTGGCGATGTTCGGCACGGCCCAGGATCTGCCCGACCTGTTGCGCTTCCTCTCGGAACGTCACATGGGCAACGGCCTCAAGAAGGTCGTGATCGACAGCCTGGCGAAGCGCCCCGATCTCCTGAACGCGAGCCCGGCGGTCGTCACGACGCTGAAGGCCGTCATGGACAACGAGATCGGCCCGACCCCTGTGGCGGCCGCCCATGCCCTGTCGCTGGTCAAGAGCGCCGCCGCCCGCGACGCGCTGGGCACCAGCAAGATCCTGCGGGGCGAGCTGGTTACCGCCAGCCCGGACCAGGTCTTCTGGACCCTCGGCTGGCTGAACGCCCAGCCCGCGCCTT
Source organism: Cyanobacteria bacterium RYN_339 (assembly GCA_028287685.1). Taxonomy (GTDB): domain Bacteria; phylum Cyanobacteriota; class Sericytochromatia; order S15B-MN24; family JAQBPE01; genus JAQBPE01. The sequence goes on from JAQBPE010000076.1 coordinate 7,242, forward strand.
ACTCGGCCGACACGGTCGCCGTGCTGCAGCGACTGTTGAAAGATCATAACAGCAACAAGTCGATCCACGATCTCACGGTGCAGCTGCTCAAGAAGACCGGCGTCTCCGCAAAGTGAAATTTAGGTTCGGTTAAGCTTGCTGGAGCGCCAGCAAGTTTAACGGTTCCCGGACGGAAATCAACTTAGTAGAAGTGTAGGATTGGTAAGTGTAGAAGCGCCCGCGAAGCGGGCAGGAGGATCCCGATGGGTGAACTCGAGAGCATGACCAGCAAGGTCCAGACCCGCTACGCCTCCATGCAGTCCGGTCAAGATGGACTCCTGAACAAGGCGGAGAACGCCGGCCGCTGGAGCCTCGGCCCCATCCACATCCCCAAGCAGTTCTTGATGGTTGACCTGCGCTCCAAGGGTGACAAGGAAGCCCAGCTCGCCCCCGAGAAGATGGCGAAGACGATGGAAGAGATGCAGAAGTTGCTGCACAAGTTGCAGGAAGTTTACGACCAGTTCAGCGAAACCGGGGAAGCCCAGAAGGCTTAAGACCTGTCGTCCCCCGCTAGCAGCCCGGCGTTGTCGCCTTGGAGGATCTTGTGACTGATTTTAACATTGGCCTTACGAACTACGTCCAGCCCGTTTACCGCCCCCAAGCGGCGGCCCCGGCTGCCACGGGCCCGATCGCTAGCTACGCGAACGACCAGCTGGCGATCGCCGGTGGCGCCGCCCCCGGGATGGATCCCGCCTCGATCCAGGCCGCGCTGAGCGATGCCGATCCGCGCAACCGCTTCCAGGCCGTCATCAACGCCACCAAGCTGCCGCCCGCGCAAGCGATCCCCTTGCTCCAGCAGGCCGCCGGCAACGACAACCCCCAGGTCGTCCAGCTCGCCCAGCGCGCCCTGGCCGTGATGCAGCAGATGCCCGGCGCGCCCCAGACCCAGCCGCAGTACAACCCGCAGCAGCCCCAGGGCCAGCAGCTGCCGTACCAGCCCTACCAGCCGCCCGCGGCCGCCCCGTACACGGCTGCCAACATGGGCACCATGAACCCGCAAGACGCGGCGATGATGTTCAACACCCTGCAGGACGACCTCAAGAAGCCCGGCCAGGTCGGCATCGACGCGGTCAAGCAGCTGGCCGGTCTGGTGCAGGTCAACCCCCAGCTCAAGGACAGCGTGGTCAACCTGCTCCTGAACAAGGTCTACGACATGAAGCTCGATCCTTCCGTGGAGCCGGAAGCCATCCGCGCGCTGGGCAGCTTCCACGATCCCCGCGTCAACCAGTACCTGGCCGCGATGCTGCGTGCGCCCGGCCGGACCAACGACAGCCGCGCCGCCTGTGAAGATGTGCTGCGTTCGTCGATGAGCGGCCCCACCACGGCCGGCGCGAACGGTCAGCCCCAGGTCACCGTCGAGTGGCTGCGCCTGGAAGAGCAGAAGCTCAACAAGGTGTCGCCCCAGCAGGCCCTGGCGATCTTCGCCGAGCTGCGCAGCGCCCTCGGTCCCGATGCCCGGGCTCAGAGCCCGAACCGCAACGAGGTCCTGCGGATCTTGCTGTCGTACATCGCCACCCCGCATGACAACGAGGGCGTCACTGCCGCTTGCCAGATCTTGGGTGAGATGAAGACGCGCGACATGGATAGCCTGCGTTATCTGGACGCGCTGACGCGCGCCACGGGCGTCATGGACTCGACCAAGGCTGCGGCCAAGGCCGCCATGCGCTCGATCATGTCCCCCTAAGTCAGGGATCGCCCATTGTTTCCAGTTGTTTCGTAAAATTTTAAAAGTGTATTAAATCAAACAAGGGCGAAAAAGCTAAGGGGTATAACAACGTTGTGAAGGGTCAAAGAGCGTCGCAAGAACCGGTCGAGTACAGGTTCCCAACTTCGCACTTTTAGTAGGAGGAAGTTCCAATGGCCGGAATTAACCAATCTGATGCTAACACCAGCATGCTCAAGCTCAACCAAGACTCGTCGGATATTTTCGACCAGATCAAGGCGCTGAGCGAGTCCATCAACGACGGCATGACTGCGGCTCAGGTCCAGAAGATCCAGGTCCAGATTCAGGAGCGTCAGCGCGCTCTGGACGCCTGCAAGCAGGCCGAAGAAAAGGTCGCCAAGGCCGCCGAGTTGATGAACAAGTTCGTTTCGACCTCATAGTTCTTCCTCTCGTACAAGTTCAAAAAGGGTGCCAGTTTTATACAGGGCACCCTTTTTTCTTGCTTATCTGGAATTAAGTGGTGGGGCGCTTCTGAAGGCGCCAAGCAAGTTACATTGCCCACGTGTCGGGTATAATCAAGCTGAAGTCCACAAATCGCTGCATCGGGCCAGTTAGCGACATGGAGGCCAGGGTATGAGTGTTTACGGAGCGGTCACGGCCGGCGCTGAAGCGTTCAAGATTTACCAGGGCAAGCAGTCGCAGCTGGTTGAACGCGCGACCAAGGATCCCACGCTGATACTCGATGATCCCCAACAGGCGAGCATCCACTTGTTCATCGCAAACCAGAACTTGGCCTTTGCGAACGACGTGATGGGCTTGATCCTCAAGAACATCGCCTCGCTTCAACCCTAACATCTCCGGCGGCCAGAGGAGTTACTCGTGGCGGATCAACCCAGCAAATCCAGGAAGGTCGAACTGGCCGAACAGAAGGCCGCTGCCGAGCACGAGCTCGCCAAGCTCGAGAAGGCCAACAAGCAGGTCGTCTCGCGGATCCTGTCCAGCATGCGGCACGCCAAGGCCATGCTGGAACTCGCCGAAGAGCAGCTCCTGGCGGCAACCAAGGAGCGGGACCCGGCCAAGCGCGAGAACCAGATCTACCTGAACGGGCTCCGCAAGGAAGCCGCGCTCTGCAACCTCGAAATGCTGCAGTTGTTCGCCGACTCCGACATGCTGAACTCGATCCGACCGGACGTCTTCGTCACGATCGACCTGATGTGCCTGCGCACGCAGTATATCGCCACCGAATACAACATTCGCATCTACCAGCGCTACCAGCGGATCATCAACGAGGCGCTGACGGACAAGCCCGCCGGTGACCAGCCCCCGGCCAAGCCAACCGGCAACACGGGCAACCTGGGCGCGGGATTACCGGGCCGCACCGGCACCGGTCCGCTCCCGCCCCGGCCCGGCATTCCCGCGCCCGGTGCCCGTCCCGGCGCCCCCGGCCTGGCCGCTCCGCGTCCGATGCCCCCGCAGCGCGCGCCGTTGCCCCGCACGGGCCCCTTGAACGCCAACGCGGCCGGCGCCTCCGATGCCGGCCCACGCCCCGGGCTGACCCCGCCCGGTGGCCGCCCCACGCCGGGCCTGGCCCAGCAGCGCCATACCACCGGTCGCCTCGCCGGAGCCGGCGCCGCCGCCGCGCCGTCCGCGGAGCAGCAGAACGCGACCTTGGTGGCAGAGCTGCGCGCCGGGATCGAAGAAGATCCGACCAACCGCCAGAAGCTGCAAGTCTTGCTGGGCCGCGTCCAGGAGCTCGAAGAGCTGTTGACGCCGATCCGCGGCGATACGCCTGGGTCGTTGGGCCTGGACCTGGCCACGGCCGCCGGCCCGCTCAAGCAGATGGCGGGCAAGGTGTACTACATCAACCGCGCGTTGGCCGCCTTGGGCGAACTCGGCAAGAAGCTGCCCTTCGACAACGGCCCGCCGGATCCGCAAGTCACGAGCTTGCTGCGGAAGCTCGCCGAGACCTCGGACGTGCCCGAGCCCGAGCCGGTCAGCAATTCCGCCCAGCAGCAAGAATCTCTGGTCAAGCGCCTCCGCTCGCTCTTCGGGACCTAGGCCCGGAGATGTCGACCGAAGACGACGCCGAGTTCCAGAAGAAGGTCCTCGAGCAAAGCAAGCGCTACTACGCGCTGCAACAGGGCCTGGTGCACAAGCGCCAGCAGCTCCAGCGCATGCTGGCCGTCACGGACACGCGCATCAACGCTTACAAGGACGACCCGGACGCGTTCGCCCCGCGGTACTTGCGGCTGCTGAAGCGCCACATGGAGATCGGCCTGGCCCTGATGGGGGCCTTCGGGCTGGACAGCAACGTCGCCGCCCTGGCGCCGGCCACCACCACGCCGCAATACAAGATCTTGAGCCTGGAAGCGGACCTCTTGCAGGTCGAGATGGAGCACCAGCTCTGGGAGGCCTTCGCGGAGCTCCTGAACACGGATCTGCCTGCCGCCCGCGCCGGCGAGCCCCCGACGATCGAGCTGCCGCCGGTCTGGTTGGAGGAGCGCGAGGGCCTGAACAAGGACGTCAAGCGCGCCGAGCAGTGGGAGCACTTCGCCCTGGAGGTCACCAGCGTTGGCGACGCCCTAGCCGTGGCGCTGGAATGCCGCGACCAGATCGACCCCGAGCTGCCGCCGGCGGAAGCCCTGGCGCAATGGGAGGCCCTGCGCCTGCCCACCTTGAAGGGCGTGCGCTACCGCGTCCACGGCATCGCGCGCGGGCTGCCCCGGGGCGAGCTGGTGCTCAAGTCCCTGCAGGCTTTCCTGGTGCCGCCCAAGGCCCCGCCGCGTGCGCGCAAGGGCGCGAAGCAGGTCACGGACCGGCTGATCAACATCTTCAAGGGCAACTGACCTCCCCGTGCCATCGCCGAGCGCCGTAGCGTCGTTGTATCGCAGCTTCCTCGCCTTGATGCAGGATCCCGAAGGCGGCATCCCGTTCCTGGCGCTGCATGCACCGGACGCCTGGCTGATCCAGGGCACGGAGGCGCGGCAGCGCTCGGCGATCGCGCCTGCCGCCTTCGCGGAGGCCTTCCGGGCGGCAGGCCGACGTGAGGGCCTGGCGACGTTCGGTCCCGGCGCCGCGGTCGCCTGGAGCCCGTCGCCCGATGGCCGGGAAGGCGTCGCGCGCTTCGCCACCGACGCCGCCGGCCTGCAAGTGGCCCTGGGCGTGCGGCAGGATGAAGACGGGTGGCGCGTGGTGTGGAGCGGCATGCCGCCCGCGGAAGAGGAGGTCGCGTTCGAACTTGGCCGCGCCCAGATGCTGGCCGAGTTCCCCCACCTCCACAACGCCGCGCTGCCGTCGGTGCGCAGCTGGCTGGACGTGACCTTCTGGCGGCTGGTCGGCATGACC
>JAQBPE010000085.1 GCA_028287685.1 Cyanobacteria bacterium RYN_339
GATCGACCTCGAGCACATCGACCGCGCCAAGCACGACAGCGACTCCGACGTCTTCGACGAGACCGGCAACGTGGTGCAGGCCAACTTCGACGCGATGTTCACGAAGTACGACGCGGACAAGAACAACTCGCTCGACGCCAACGAGTTCACCAAGATGCGCCAGCAGCGCGGCGAGTCCACGCTGGGCAAGGTCGCCTCCGCCGGCGAGTTCGGCCTGCTGACCAAGATTGCCCCCGACAGCAAGGTCAAGGTGGCCGGCAAGGACGTCAACGCCATCAGCCGCGACCGCCTGCAGCAGTTCTACAACGGCACGCTGTTCGACACGATTGCCGCCGAGCGCGCCGCCGCCGTTAAGACGAAGTAGCCAGTCTCCACCAGCGAGACGTCACGTAATCCACCGCGAACCCGTTGTTGGCGTAAAGCCGGACAGCGGGTTCATTGGTGCTCATGACCAGCAACTTGATCGTGGTCGCGCCCTGCGCTTGCAACCGCTCGATCGCGACGGGGAGCATGCGGCGACCGATGCCGCGGCCTTGCAGTTCCGGAGACACGGCGATCGCCTCGATCCAGCCTTCCTCGCCCTGCACGGCCAGCTCGAACGCAGCGGCGGGCTTGTCGCCCAGCCAGGCCAGGCCCAGCAAGCTGGGGTGCGAAATTTCCGCCATCAGCTCCCGGATCTGCTCCATGTCCACGGTCGCGCCGTTGGGCGAGTTGCGGAAGGCGCTGTCGAGCACCCAGCGATATGGCTCGCAGTTCGCCTCGTCGACCGTTTCCACGCGCCAGGCAGGCTCGGCGCCCAGCGCGAACTCCGCACCCCGGTAGGTCATGACCAGGCCGTCATAGCCCACCACGAAGCCTTGAGCGGCGGCCATCGTCTCGATGTCCGGCTTGGAGGGCTGGATGCCCATATGCACGGCCACCCCGTCCAGCGGCGGCATGCAGGCGAAGGTGCGGTCCAGCAGCGGCTTGAAGATATCTTCGTGCCCGGGTTCGATCGCCACGGCCGTGATGAAGATCTCGCCGCGTTCCTTGGCTTCGCGGATGACGGCGCCCATCGCGCCCACCAGCTCCTCGCCGCGCCAAACCGTGAACTGCGAGGCGCCATGCTCGAAGGCAGCGCTGTGGTAGCACAGCTCCATGATGCCCGCGTCGTGGAAGCGCTCCGGGTCGTGGCGGCGCGTGAACGCGTACAACTGCGCGCGCTGGCCTTCGCTCAGGTCGCAGTAGGGGCGGATGACGTCTTGGCCGTGAACAGGAAGCATCGTCAAACGTTACCCGGAAACCTAGCAGATCGTCCAACCCGCCCGATGGTGGTTGAACGGGGGCACTATCTGGCGCGCGGGCGCCGCGGATGCGGGATTAACTGTGACGTGGCGCTGGGTGCCGGCTCGATCCGCGCGGCCGCCTTGGGCATCTCAGCGTTGGCGCCTTCGTGGGCGCGGCTGTTGAGGTACACATGCAGTTCCGCGATCGTGGTTGTCCAGCTATTGCCCACCTTGATGGCCGTCAAACGCTGGCGCTCGACGGCCTTCCTCAGCGCGATGGCCGTGATGCCAGCTACCGCGGCCGCATCGGCCAGGCTGATCGGCACGTCGTAGCGGGCCGGGTGCGCCTTGAGCATCTCCACCGGGTACTTCTTGCTGGCGTCCTGAATCTCCAGCGCCAGGATCGTGCCATCATCCGCAAGGTCCGCGTAGGCGCCGCCAAAGGGGAGATGGTCCCCCTGGCTGCGGCGTGCCTTCACGTCCTCCGCCAGGTAAACCATGAGGATGTCGACCTCTGCATCGTACGAGAACCGCATGTCTACCTCCTCTTGTCTTTGTCGATCACGGTGATCACCCGCAACACCGCGATCACCTTGCGGGGCTTCCGGCCCGCTCCCGTCTCCGTTGTCTCGATGAAGGCCACGCCGATTCGCTGGCCTGGAGGTCCTCCGAAGGCTAGCCACTTCGGCTCGCCCTGCGTGCCTGAACCGTGGCCTCCCAGGCGCCGGCCCGTATCATCTGCTCGGCCTCAGGCACGGTGACCTTCCGCTGCTCCAAGCGCCCTAGCGCGTGAAGTGTGAAGCGCACGAGGCGGTTTTCGCCGCGAGGCTTGCCTATTGTATCGCTGACGCGACATGGTTTCAAGCGCTATTTCGCTGGCACCCGATTCCATATTCGATCATCACCGACTGGCGTGTCGCGGCTGCTTCAACGGTATCGAGGTGACCTCGTCCAAAATCGGTCGGATTTCTTTTGCTACCTTACAGGGTGACGGCTGGAACTGGAAAGCATTTCCGTTCAACTTACTGAACAGGAACCTTTGTCGCCTCGCTCTTTCCAACCTTCCAGGTGAGCGAGGAATCGTTTACAACCCCCAAATACTCGACAATTCGGAGACTGCGCCCGCCGTTCCCGGGCAATTGGACGATTTCACTGGCGCTCAACTTTGGACTGCCATAGCCCGAGCGTGTAGTGTCGTAGATTACCTGTCCAAAGTCGCGTACTTCACGAATCTGTTCACCCGGTCCCAACTGGACCAAGCGGCAGCGAACCAGTGATATGCCTTGGGACATGTGGCCGGAGCCGATAACCAGCATGTCCGGTGTACCGTCAATTCGGAGCTTTCCAAGGATGGCGTCTGAGAGTTCCAGTTCAACCGGCCCCCAGACCTTCTTACTCCCTTCTGCAACGAGGAAATAGTAACGGTGCCATTCCCTTGGATGACCTAGCGTTTGATCCTCACGAGCGGCCAAATACGCTACCTGGTCTTGTCCTGGCTGAAGAAAGGCGCCGTCAAGCCGACCACGAAGCTCCGGTTCATGCTCGTCTGGTACTGAACGCAGAAAGTTACCTCGGGCGTCGTATTCGCGCGGAAAGAACCAACGATGCACGCGTACTGTCTCATCTTGCGGTAATTCCACTTTGACTAGGGCACTTCCGTTTGCCATCGGTGGACCGTCTTCGGAGTCTGGCTTTACGAGTTGCCGGAAGTCATATCGAAAGGGGACGATTGGCGCCGTTGTGGTCAATGCACCCAAATACACCCATGCGACAATGCCCGCAGTGGCTATGCTTACGGCTAAACATAGGCCCAGCGATAATCTAAGCGTCGAGATCGAGCCACTGGGTGACGGCGTGTGGTTGGACGCAGAATGTGCGGCGTTCGCAGGCTCCTCGTGTTCCTCGCCCGTTTTTGGTTCGCCCGCATTGAGCCACTCGTTGCACCATCGACACTTTTTTGCCGTCGCAAGGATTGTCTCGCCACAGATCGGGCAAGGAGTCCGTTTGTTATCGGAGACTTCAGGTTCGAGACCGTTGGCGTCCACAGAATTGCCTCCCGGTGGCGCAATAACTCCTGCCACTTGTACCCTTGCCTGGTTTAAGGACACCAACTGTGACGCCGTGCCCTTTTTAGTGGCCACGGAGTTGGTGCGCTGGAAGGTGCTCGCCCCGGCTTTGAGCTTGACGAAGCCATCACCGCCGATGAAGTTGCAGCGCTCCATGACCTGGCCGGCATGCTGGAGCGACACGGGATGAAGCTGGACACGGACGGCCGTCTATTCTTGCGGCTGGGTAAGCATCCGGCCGTGGTAATCCACCAATTAGAGGTCGGCGACCTGCTCGCCATACTCGGAGTAGGTGGGCCGCCGTCCCGTGCCAATCACGGCGAGGTAAGCTCTGGAAGAGCGTCCGGCGCCGCGAGTTGATTTATTGATGCGCCTGGTTTGATCAAATCATTTGTTCGGTATAAGCTACCGAGCGAGGGTGGAAGTTGCCGACTAATATACGGGCAATGGAGCGGCGTGAGCAGTACAGATGATGAGCCCCACTGGGGCGCGGTTGTTGGCACCGTGGCACTCCTGGGCTTGTTAGCTGGCCTGACTTGGAGCCAGCGCGAGAAGAGCCCCGCCCAGCCTCCGGCGCCGTTCGTTGGTTCGGTGTCTAATTCTCCAGCTTCGCCAATTCCTTTGGATACCCAGCCTCAACAGGCTTTCGTCCCTTTCGTTCCGGCGTATGCGTATGAGGAAGGCGAGTCGCGGGAAGCCAAGCCGGGGGACGACGACGAGGACGGCAAATTGGATGACGGAAGCTACATGGCAACCGTCGAAAATACCTCGACCGGCAATGGACCCTACGAGCTCGAAGTCGAGAAGTCGGGAGACGAGGTAACCATCAACTTCTCGAACGGTGGATTCATCGTCACGGACGTGAACAGTCAAGACTTCGACGGATCATCGTGGCAACTCGACACGAGCCACTCGTCAGAGAGCGAAGACTGGGAAGTTACAATTACCCCTTAAGCAAACAGGAGAGCCAACTTGCCTCGATTAGTCGCCTGCGTTCTTGTTGTCGCCTGCCTCCACGGTGGGCCTGCGTTCGCGAAAGGAGGCGGCCACAGCGGCGGCACAACACACAACACGGGTCCCGTGCACGTGAATGGCTATTACACCAAGAACGGGACCTATGTGTCGCCGTACGACCGCACCGCGCCAAACGGGACGAAGAACGACAACTGGTCTACCCAGGGGAACGTGAATCCGGAAACAGGGCAGCCTGGCACAAAGCCCGGTGATGCGGGCAACTTCGGAGGGCAACCTCCTGTCATTGGCGAATGCCGCTGGATTCGTTACAGCAACGGTGAAGAAATTTGGTGTACTTGGAACGGGACTCGATGGGTTCGTTATGCCGGCGCGACTCCGTAAGTTCGCGCCTAGGTGAGTGATCCGATCGTATTTGGCTTCTACTATTTTTGCTGGTGGTTCTGTGGCTTCCTGAGCCTGCTTGGCGCGTTCTTGACCTATGTAAACATCCGGGGCCTGATGATCATGGCCGGCGGCGAGACCAACGTGGGAAACGACTTGGCCACAAGAATTATCGGGGTCTTCGCTGGCCTTCCGTTCCTTGGTGGATCCTGCGCTCTCTGTCTTTCAACGGGCGGCTTTTTCTTGGACGGCATCTTATTCGCCTTAAGGGCGCAGCATTGGTGCCTTTGGTAACTTCTCCGTGCCCTCCCCAACGCTAACGAAGGAACCCAGTCCGATGCGCCTGCTATTAGGGCTCGCTGCTGTCAACGCCTGCCTCGCCCCAACTGCGGTGAGAGTTCTAGAAATTGACGATGCATCACCCGTTCCGCCGTCCGTATACCAGTACTGGGCAACCGTTCCTGCAGTGAGTAAGCCGGCCCCTGTGCAGGCCGCACGCAGGCCTGCGCATCCAAAGCCGCTGGCGCAACCCCAGGGCGCCGCCACAACCGTCAACTTCAACACGAGTTCGCACAAGTACCACGAGCCCAGCTGCCAGTTTTACGACTGTGTGCACTGCGCATAGATGCCGCTGAGCCAGGTGCTGGCTCAGGGAGGCGTACCCGGTAAGAAATGCCACTAGAAAGGGAGTTAAACATGGACCCACGTATGCAAATGGCTACCGAGCTTTTCCGCACCGTCATGACCGTGCAGGAGATTGGCAAGCTGAGCGTAAAGTCAGCTGATCCCAAGGCGATTACCCAAGCCGTGTTTGAGGTCTTTGACCTGTGCCTTGCGAAGGTTGACGAAGTTACGGGGAAGAAGTAGAAATCTTGTCCTTTGTGCTACATCGAGGCACGTAGCCTCTTTGGGGCGCGGCCTCTATAATGCGCCGGATGAACTACGTCAGCTTTATCGTCGGATTTGTAGTGGTGGGCTTCCTAGGCGGCGCCGCATTAGGCCTGGAGAGCCGCTTTGACGGCTTGTTTGCTTCGATGTACGGCATCGTCCTAATGGCGTTGCTCCTTTGGGCAATCCTATCCAGCCGTCCTGACACGGAGAGTGCAACTCCAGTCTCAGACTCCCTCGCCGAGGCACCGGAGCCAGACACGAATACGAGCGCGGAGGTGGCGACAGTTGTTGAGTCACCCGCCGCGTGCAACGAAAGTGGCGACTCGCCGACCATCGGCGGTAGCCGACACGTGCCTATGCCAGAGTAGGATGGTGCACTCAGCCTGGCGCCCTCAGTTGCAAGCAGTTCGTACGAGAGCACGCCCGCTGATTCCAATAAGGTCAACCTGCCGGCCGCCTACCTCCGCAAAGTAGGTCCGTTGTTCGACCGGACGCTTGACAGCTGCGAGATTCTTAAACCGGGGCTAATAGTGGTTTGCGTGCTGGCCGTAATTGGGATTCGGCCGCCGGTCCGCAGTCATAGCGGGAAAGCCCTACTCACCCAACGGCGCGGCATCTGGTCAACCACACCGTCTGGAAACCGCACCCAGACACGATCGGGGTCGTCGTCGACTGGCCCGAGATACACTGGGTGGTTGCCGTCCCATGCAGGACCCGCACTGTCTGAAGGCGCGTATACGGTCACAACTTCGCCTGCGCCAATCCCGCGCAAATGGTCGTCGTCTGCCATGTCCTCGATCGGAGCTTCGTTCTTCACGCGGCCCCCAACCTGCCAAACTGACGCCACCGACCCTGAGGTAGGTGCGCGCGGAACAATTGACGCCACTCCACTGGTTGCAGTACCCGGCTAATTGGCCGTTGGAGGCGGTGTGGACGGAGGCGACGCAGATGCAGCCTTGGCAGCTCTCGCCAATAGTTGCTCTTGCCGATACTTGTAGTCCCCAACACGCTTGTCCCTCAAGACAATTGCGAGATCCGCATCGGCTTGCTCAAGTCTGGTTGCGAATTGGCCAGTAGGGAATCGATACTCAGATTTTGGCCGGTATCGCGCGTCCCAGCTCATGTCCATCAAGGCGGTGTAGGCGTGAAAGATGTCCTGACGATTGGGCGCGTATCCGGCTTTCCTCAATGCTTCCTTGAACCTTGCCTTGAAATCCTGGTGGTTGTCGGCAAGCAGGAGATCCGGGACCAGGTCTCCGAAGGCCCCTGCTACCCAATTGCGCGCCTCGTAGAACTTAATTATTACCGCCCAGTCCTCCCGTGAGAGGAAGTGATCGTGAAACGGGGCCTGAAAGCAGGCTTCAGCATGAACGGCCCGCGCCCCCACCCCCTTTACGTAGTAAAAAGGAACGGGCTCACTCACTGGAAGAGCACTTCAGGGTTACCACGGGTCAGTTCGCTCCGCTGGTCACCTCGCCCGACGATTTCGTAAACGAAACAGACATCGGGATGCTCGATTTCAAACTCGACCAGCTGATGGACAACCTCGTTGCGTGCCTCGCGTACGCTCGGATGCTCGATCCAGAGCGTCGGGCAATCTGCCTCGCCAGTTGCCAACACCCGGCTGACCCCCAAGCCCCTGAGGCTCGGGAGTAGATGCGAGATGATCATTGGGTTGATCTTCATTGCATCAGCCTCACCCGTCCTTGTCTCCTCGACGCCAGGCGTGTGAACACCAAGGCCTTCATACCCATGACGCCAGACAGTCGGTTTTGGTTGTGTTTCGGTGATCACAAAAGATTGTGAAGTTTCTTCTGTGATCACCGTTAGGAGGTCTTGCACCATCTTCACTATCGGCACATTTCCCGCGCGATGGTAATACGCCATGAGCTCGCCGTTGTTCCTGGCGAATTGCTCCAGTAGGTGGTCGGTGATATTTGGCTCTTGAACGTCCGCAAGAACAAATTCAACGTCGGGAATCGCCTCGATTCCAGCACGAGCAGCTAAAATCTCGTCGATGAATAAACGAGCAAGTTCGTCGGCGTCCTCGGCCGAAACCTGCTCGACGTCGCTTCGAAATGCATTTACGTCCGTCCAGTTCTTCTTTGGGTTCAAGACCTTTGGCGAGACGCCTTTCGTAAGGAAACTAGGAGGAAGGTTCATTTCTTCTTTGCCTTGCTGGGCTTGGAATAGCCGATCTTCGCGAGCTGCCGAAGGATATTTTGCGCGAGGCGGAACGCGACATCTGGTGTCATCGCGGCACGGTGCACTGGCTGAACTTCCGTGTATGGAATCTTCACGCGGATTTGTATTCCCTTAGGAACACTCTTGTCCGTGAAATACTTCAACGAAAACATGTCAACAAGTACCATTCCTACTTCATCCATCAAGACTGCGTTGAAATTTACATAAGACATTTCCATGTCATCAACCAGCAACGGATGGTCGTCCATGCTCATCGTGGGTGTCAGACGCCCAGGCGTGTTGACATCCATTTCGAGGTCAAAAACTTCGTCGTTTTCCGGGGTGAGCAAAGCATGGCTCCTGACAATTGGCGATGAATTACTTTGCGAGATACCGAATACTCGCCGTGATTTCCTCTAACATTACCCCAATTTTGATCTTTGGTCACACAGGTTTATGAAACCCGCTAACTTAGCCTATGTCGCCATCGGCTATCACCCCGTGTTTTGCCGTGAACAAGAAGCAATGGCAGTATCCGGGATGGTAGGAAGTCAGGGTGACGGTGCCGTCAGGATTATCCGTGATCGTGCCGCGATCCGGCCAGCCCGTGGTCTTGGCTTCCATCTCTTCGCGGTTGGCGTAGGTCACGCTGCCAGGCACGTCCAGCACGCGGGCGGGCTCGCACGGGCAGTTGACCTTGAGGTTCTTCTTGGGCGGGTCCTGCGTGAAGTTGCCGTCCGCGTCCCGCTGGTGATAGCTCAGGAAGCTGTAGCAGGGACAGGCCTGGAAGCCATACTCGACGCGATTCTTGGCCAGGCCGTCGCGCACGAGGCCCGTGACCTCCTCGTTGGTGTAGAGGTCCCAGCCCAGCTTGTCGCAGGTGTTGTGGACGAACGCCTCGATCTTGGCGCGTTCTGCGGCGAAATCCGCCATGCCCTACCTCCGGCTCTTGAGGAACTTCCCGAGCCCGCTCAGGCGCTGCCCGATGCTGCTCCCATGCATCACGTCCACGCCGGCGGAGACGAAATCGACCATCGCCGGCCAGGTCGGGTACCACCATAATTTGGGCTTGCCGTGCACCGCAACGTCTACCAGCTTGGCGTTGACCATCTCCAACAAGCCGTGACGGCCGCCAATCTTGCCGATGCCGCTTTCCTTGTAGCCACCACGCGGTGTGAGCGGGTTGCCGTAGCTGGCAAGGCCGGTGTTGATCCAGACGGAACCCGCCTGGATTTGTCTCGCCAGGCGCTTGCCCGCGTCCAGGTCGGCGGTCCAAATGGTGGCCGAGAGGCCGAAAGGCGAGTCGTTGGCGGCGGCGAGCATGGCGGCCTCATCCGGGACGCTGATGATGGGCAGCAGGGGGCCAAACGTCTCGTCTTGCATCACCAGCATGTCCGGCGTCACGTCGACCAGCACGGTGGGCGGGTAGAAGGTGCCGGGGCCCGGCAGCCGCTGGCCGCCCGTGAGCACGCGCGCGCCCTTGGCGACGGCGTCGGCCACCTGGGCCTCGATGCGCTCCAGCGCCGGCTGGTTGATCAACGGGCCGACCTCGGTCTTGGGATCCAGGCCGTTGCCCACCACCAGCGCCTTCGCGCGCTCCACGACCTTGGCGATCAGCGGCTCGGCAATGCGCTGGTGGACGTAGGCGCGCTCGACGGAAGCGCAGACCTGGCCCGCGTTGGTGAAGGCGCCCCAGACCAGGCCTTGGGCCGCGAAGTCGAGGTCGGCGTCCGGCAAGACCAACGCCGGGTCCTTGCCGCCCAACTCGAGCGTGACGGGCACCAGGTGCGCCATGGCGGCTTGACCGACCTTGGTGCCGGTTGCCACGCTGCCCGTGAAGCAGACCCGGTCGACGGGTGCCGCGGTCAGGGCGGCGCCGGTGCGGCCATCGCCCGTGACGACGGCGAAGATGCCGGCGGGTAGCCCGGCCTCGCGCGCCAGCTCGCCCAGCTTCACGCCCAGCAGTGGCGTCAACTCGGAGGGCTTGAGCACCACGGCGTTGCCGGCGGCCAGCGCGGCGCTGATTTCGGCCATGGCCAGCAGCAGCGGGTAGTTCCAGGGCGAGATCACGGCCACCACGCCCTTGGCCTCGTAAGTCAGGAAGGTCTCGTGGTTCTTCTGGAGGGGGTTCGAGACGTGGATGGGCTCGTCTGCCAGCAGCCCGGCCGCATGCTTGGCGTAGTACGCCAGGAAGTCGCAACAGGCCAACACGGAGGTCATGGCCTCGGCCAGGGGCTTGCCGTTCTCGCGCGTGTAGAGGCGCGCCACGTCGTCCTTGTGACGGACCAGCGTGTCGCGCAGGGCCAACAGCTTGCGGCGGCGACCCTCGAAGCCGAGATCGCGCCAGGCGGGGAAGGCCTCGCGGGCCAGGGCAACCGCCGCCCCCACTTGCTCCGGGCCCATGATCGGGACGGTGCCCAGCACCTCGCCGGTGGCGGGATCAAAGGAGGTCAGCGTCGGCAGCTCCGTGGCGCCGGGCGTGGTGCGGTCGAGCTCCTGCATGGGCGATCCTCCTTGGGCTTCCATCATATCACCCAGCGTCCGAGCGGGCCTTGAGCGCCGACCCGGCCCGGACCTACAATCCGGAAGGGGCGAAGGAGGGTGTATGCGCGCATGGATGGCGGCCGTCTTGGCGGCAACGTTGGTGATGGGCTGTGATCGTTTGCAGGGCGGCGGGGGCGGCTCCGCGACGGCGCCCAGCGACAACCGGCCGGCAGAGGTGCATGGCACCAACCCCCAGCTGAGCCGTGACTTCCTGGGCGACGCGTTGGTGGCCGCGGCCCGGGTGCACCAGGCCCTGGCCGTTGGGCGGACGGATTTGGCCCGCCCGGCCCTCAAGGAGCTGCGCGATCGCCTCGCCAAGGCCGGCCAGGCCGGCACCTTGGAGCAACAGCGGCTGGTGAACGGGCTCGACGCCGCGTCGATCGAAATCGAAGGCTTCATGGAACGGCAAATGCCCGAAGCGGTCGCCGCCAACTCGACCCTGGTCAAGCGGCTGCTCGAGAACTTCGACCAGCTCGCGAGCGTCTCACCGGCCGGCGGCGGTGGCGGCGGTCCTACCCCAACCCCCGCCCCGACGGCGGGCTTCGACGAGTTGGACCCGGGCCAGCTGCTGGAGAACAAACCGCGCTGACGGGTAAGGAAGGCACATGCCTCCTTCCATCCGTCCTTGGCTGGTCCTGGCTGCCCTCCTGGCCGCTGCATGCCGCGCGCCCGTTGCCTCGACGCCCACGCCCGCGGTCCGCAAGGCCTCGCCCGTGCCGTCGAGCGCCCCGGCTTCCGCGGTGTCGGCGGCGCCGGTCAAGCTGGAAGCGCCCACCGGCGCCACGGCCGAGCTATCCGGCACGGTCTTGGTGGCGCCGGGCTACATGGTGGCGCAGGGGTTCGGCAAGATCGTTGCCCAGGGCGGCGGCAACGTGGTGGCCGCGGGCAAGAGTAGCCTCATTACGAACGATGGCGGATCCTTGATCACCAACGATGGTGGGTCGATCGTCGCCCAGGGGGGCGGCAACATCGTGGCCTCCGGCGCGGGCAACATCGTGGCCCAGGGCGGCGGCAACGCGGTGTCCACGAGCGCCGGCAACATCGTGGCACAGGGCGGTGGCAATGCCGTGGCCCCGGGCGCCGGGACCATCAGCACCAACGGCGGCGGCATCGTAGCCCAGGGCGGTGGCAACCACCACTTACTGGAGGCCTCCCAGGCCCAGGATATGTTGCCCGGCGCCGGCATGCTGGTGGCCGCCGTCTCCCTGCGCACCCACCAGTACCTGCCCGTGGGCTCCTACCTGGACGCCGCGGGCAAGCGCCAGCTGGCCTATTCGATCTACTCCAACGCGGAAGGCAAGTACCGGCTCTTCCTCCCCAAGGAAGAGCAAGGCAACGTGATGATCGTCGCCAACGTGCCCGGCTCGCTCGACGATCGCCTGGTCTACAACGTGGTCACACCCAACGCGGCGACGGAGCTGGGGGTGGTGGATGAAGACACCGCGCTGGCAAGCCGCTTCGTCCACTTCGCGTTCGTGGAGCGCATGATGGGCATCCTGGCGGCGGACGACAACGGGCTGGCGCACATCTCCGAGATCGTGACGTTCAAGGACAGCAGCATCCCGGAGGCGTTGAAGCTCGCCATCGACGGCCTGCTCCGCGAGATGAACCAGGCCGCCCGGCCCTACCCGATGGCGCGCTGGAAGGATCCCGGCTTGTTGCGGGAGTTGGCCATCCGCGTGTGCGACCGCGCGCTCTCGGAGACCCCCGGCGACCCCATCATCACCAAGGAGGCGTCCACGGATTGGACGGGGCCGGACGAGCCCGCCTACGCGACGCTGGGGAAATGCCTGCGGACCTTGAGGCAGGCCACCTCCAACCGCCTGGCCACCGAGCCGGGTTATTTCCTGGCCCACGACTTCGATTTCGCCGGCGACTGCCACAACCATTACCTTGCCAAGATCCCGGTGCTCAAGCCCACCGACCCCGGCGACTACATCTTCAGCAACTTCCTGGGCAAGAACGCCACCAGCGCGATCGCCGAAATCGACACGGTCTACATCGCGTTGGGCGTGCCCAAGTTCCGCGGCGAGCTCGACAACGCGGCGGCGATCGGGTCGGCGTGCCAGGCGGTGCTGGCGGAGATCATCAAGGTCCTGCTCGGCAACCAGGCCGTGCATGACGCCGTTCTCCTGGATCTCAAGGCCTTCGGCGATCGGCACAAGGACGCCGAGCTGTCCGACGCCCCGACCTACACCACCGCCAGCCCTTGCGCGCCGGTGGTAAAATAGCGGGTTCCCCCTCCCACAGGACCCCGTCATGAGCCTTGCCAACCTGCCCGCCTGGCTAAACGCCCAGGCCATCCCCGCCCGCATCGCCAAGCTCCTGGAGGAGAAGCCCGCCGCGGAGCCCGTGGTCATCAGCGGGCTGGGTGCGCCCGCCCGCGCCTTCCTGGTGGCCGGCCTGGCGGCGCCGGGCTCGTCGGGCCTCATCGTGGCCCGCAACCCGGACGACGCAAAGCGTTGGCAGGCCGATCTCGAGTCCTTCGGGCTGTACGCCTGTTACTTCCCCGCGATCGAGGTCTCGCCCTACGACATGGTGTCGCCGGAGCCGGAGCTGATGTCGCAGCGGCAAGCCGCGTTGGCCTCGTTGGTGGCCGGCCAGGTGAATTGGGTGGTGACGACGCAAAAGGCCCTGACGCTGAGGTTGCCGGATCGCCAGCGCTGGAGCGGCGGCGCGCAGCGGCTGAAGCTGGGCATGGAGCTGGCGCCTCAAGAGCTGGTGGGCCAACTGGTGCGCCTGGGCTTCCGGCCCGCCGCCACGGTCGCGGAGCGCGGCGAGTTCAGCCGCCGCGGCGGCATCATCGACGTCTTCCCGCCCCATTCGGACGACCCCGTGCGCCTGGAGTGGTTCGGCGACGAGCTCGACAGCATGCGGCTCTTCGACGCGGAGACCCAGCGTTCCGGCGAGGCCGTCCAGGAGCTGAACCTCTACCCCACCCGCGAGCTGCTGCTGCCCGAGGAGGGCTGGGACACCATCGCGGAGCGCATCCGCGACGCCTTCAAGCGCGCCCAGAAGAAGTTGGACTTCGTGGCCAACAAGCTCAAGGCCCGCACGGAACAAGACCTCCAGAAGTTCGCCAGCTTCGGCGCCTTCGAAGGCGCGGAATTCTATTCGCCCTTCTTCTCCGAGCAGATGGGCACGCTCTTCGACTACCTGCCCCTGGAGGCCACCGTCTGGTGGGACGACCGGGAGCACCTGCTGGGCGAGCTCGCCAAGTGGACCAAGCTGCAAGACGAGACCTACGCCAAGCAGCTCAAGGCCGGCGAGATCCTGCCGCTGCCCTACTACCTGCACCTCAACCCCACGGAGGCGCTGGCCGGGCTGGGGGGCCGCAAGCAGGTGGACCTGACCACCAAGACGGGCGGCGACCTGGCCCTGGAAGCGCCGGCCAGCCCCCGCTTCCACGGCGAGTTCGACAAGATCGCCATCCAGATCAACCAGTGGCAGCACGCCGGCGAGCGCGTGGTGATCGTGACGCAGCAGCCCCAGCGCGCCTTCGCGATCCTCGACGAGCGCGGCGTGAACGCGGCGCTGGCGGCCCCGCCGGACCAACCCGAGGGGGTGGTTGGCGGCGTGTGGGTGGTGCGCGAAGACCTGCTGGACGGCTTCAGCTGGCCGGGGCTGCGGCTCGTTATCCTGACGGACCTCGAGCTGTTCGGCCAGCACCGCCGGGCCAGCTCCAAGAGCTACAAGAAGTTCAGCTACCAGGGCACGGCCTTCACCAGCGCCGAGCAGCTGAAGCCGGGCGACTACGTGGTGCACCAGAAGCACGGCATCGGCCGCTTCATCACGCTCGCGAAGCTGAGCGTGGACAACCAGGAGCGCGAGTATCTCCAGCTCTCCTACCAGAACGATGACCGATTGTATGTGCCGGTCGATCAAATCAACTTCCTGCACCGCTACCGCGCCAGCGGCGAGGGGACGGCGCCCAAGCTGCACAAGATGGGCGGCGTGGAGTGGGAGAACTCCAAGAAGCGGGTCAAGAAGGGCCTCAAGGAGCTGGCAGAAGACCTGGTCAAGCTCTATGCCTCGCGCGCCAGCATGGAAGGGTATTCCTACCCCGACGACACGATCTGGCAGCGCGAGATGGAGGAGGCCTTCCCCTACGTCCCGACCATCGACCAGCTCAAGGCGATCGAGGAGACCAAGCGCGACATGGAGCGCGCCCGCCCGATGGATCGCCTGATTTGCGGCGACGTGGGCTTCGGCAAGACGGAGGTGGCGCTGCGGGCCGCCTTCAAGGCCCTGATGGCCGGCAAGCAGGTGGCGGTGCTCGCGCCCACCACCGTGCTCGCGCAGCAGCACTATCATGTGTTCCGAGAACGGTATGCTCCGTACCCCGTGCGCGTGGGCCTGCTCTCGCGCTTCCGCTCCGCCAAGGAGCAGCGCGAGGTGATCGCGAAGCTGAAATCGGGCGAGATGGACCTGGTCATCGGCACCCACCGCCTGCTGGGCAAGGATTTGGGCTTCAAGGACCTCGGCCTGCTGATCATCGACGAGGAGCACCGCTTCGGCGTGGCCAACAAGGAGCGCCTCAAGCAGGTCAAGCAGCTGGTGGACGTGATCACGATGTCTGCCACGCCGATCCCGCGCACGCTCTACATGGCGCTGTCCGGCGCGCGCGACATGAGCCTGATCACCACGCCCCCGCGCAACCGCCAGCCGGTCAAGACGACGGTGGGCCCCTACGAGCCGGAAGCCGTGCGCACCGCGATCCTGCACGAGCTGGAGCGTGGCGGCCAGGTCTTCTTCCTCCACAACCGCGTCGAGAGCATCGGCCGGATCCTGATCGAGCTGCAGCAGCTGGTGCCGGAAGCGCGCGTGAAGGTGGCCCATGGCCAGTTGCCGGAGGACGCGCTCGAGGACATGATGCTGGGCTTCAAGGACCACGACTTCGACATCCTGCTCTCCACCACCATCATCGAGAGCGGGCTCGACATCCCGCGCGCCAACACCATGATCATCGACGACGCCGACAACCTGGGCCTGGCGCAGCTCTACCAGCTGCGCGGCCGCGTGGGCCGCTCGGAGGTCAAGGCATACTGCCACTGCTTCTACCGCAAGGACAAGCAGCTGACGGATGACGCGCGCGACCGCTTGCAGGCCCTGCAACAATTCACCGCCCTGGGCAGCGGCTACCAGATCGCCCTGCGCGACCTGGAAATCCGCGGCGTGGGCAACCTGCTGGGCCCGGAGCAGCATGGCCATATGATCAGCGTGGGCATGGACTTCTACACCCAGATGCTGGAGGAGGCCGTGGAAGAGGCGCGCGGCAACCCCGTGCAGGCCGGCCCGGACCCCGCCACCGTCGACCTCAACGTGGCCGCCTTCATCCCGGAGGAGTGGCTGGGCGAGGGCGGCGACAAGATGGCGCAATACCGCCGCCTGGCGGGCGTCACCGGCGAGAAGGAGCTGCAAATCCTGGAGGCCGAGTGGCGCGATCGCTTCGGCCAGCCGCCCACCAGCGTGGCCAACTTGCTGCGCATCGTGCGGCTCAAGCTCTGGGCCACGGAGATCGGCGTCACGGCCATCCGCAGCGATCCCAAGCTGCTGAGGGTGGTGGGTCCCGTGCCGGGCCAAGCCTTCTACAAGTGCCAGGCGAAGGACAAGAGCCTGGTGGGCTGGGCCTGGAGCGTCAGCGAGCTCACGATCAACCGCGAGCGGATGCGTCCGGAAGACCAATTGGCAGCCCTGGAGAAATTGCTCAAGGCGCTAGGCGACTGTATACTGGCGCCTGCATCATAGGAGAACAACGTGGACGAAGCTAACAAGAAGGCCGTGTACGGCATCGGTGCCGCGATCGTCATTGGGGCGGTGGCGACGTGCATTGCCTACTTCGCCACGGAGACGCAGAACTACGTCGTCAAGGTCGACGGCACGCGCGTGACGTCCGAGGAGTACGACAAGGAGTTCCAGCGGGTGAAGGGCAGCCCGATGGGCCAGATGCAGGCCGAGGACATGGTCAAGCATGGCGTCGTGTCCCAGCTGATCGATCGCCAGTTGCTCATGTCGGAGGCCGCCAAGCGCCACATCGCGCCGACCGCCGACCAGGAGAAGGCCAAGTACGAAGACATCCGCAAGCCGTACGTCGATCCGCAGAACCCCACCAGCGAAGACAAGTTCAACAAGGTGCTGGAAGCCAACCACATGACCTCGGCGGAGCTGAAGGCGCGCATCCACGAGAGCGCCGTGGTCGAGGCCTTCGGCAAGGATCTCGCCAAGGCCAGCGTGCCGACGGAGACCGAGGTCAAGCAGTACTTCGACAAGAACCCCCAGTTCTTCAAGAACGAGGAAGAGGTGCGCGCGAGCCACATCCTGGTAAAGGACGAGGCGAAGGCCAAGGAGCTGCTCGCCAAGGTCAAGGGCGGCGCGGACTTCGCGGAAGTCGCCAAGGCCAACTCGATGGACGGCTCGAAGGAGAAGGGCGGCGACCTGGGCTTCTTCAAGCGCGGCGCCATGGTGCCCGAGTTCGAGGCCGCGGCCTTCTCGTTGAAGCCCGGCGAGATCTCCAACTTGGTGAAAAGCCAGTTCGGCTTCCACATCATCAAGGTGACGGAGAAGCACCCGGCCATCACCAAGACCTTCGAGCAGGTCAAGGCGGACGCCACGGAGCGCCTGACCAAGGAGCGCACCAGCGAAGCGCTGCAAAAGTGGATCACGGACGCGCGCAAGGGCGCCAAGCTGGAGTACAAGGAAGGCTTCGCGCCCGCCCCGACGCCCGGCCCCAGCACGACGCCCGCCGCTAGCGCCGCCCCCGCGGCATCCGGCGCGGCTGCCGCCTCCGGCGCGGCGATGCCCATCCAGACCATCAAGCCCGGGGAGACGCCGGCCAACAGCACGAAGGGCCACGCGCCCACGGCCGCCCCCTCGAAATGACCATCCACATCGTCGGCCTCGGCCCCGGGGACCCGGCCCTGCTCACCATGGCGGCCCACCAGGCCCTGGAGCAGGCGCCGGAGGTGGTGCTGCGCACGCGCAAGCACCCCACCGTGACGTTGCTGGAGCAATGGGGCAAGCCCATGCACAGCTACGACCACCTCTACGATAGCTTCCCCTCGTTCGAGGCGCTGTACCGCGCGATCGTGGACGACTTGATCGCCCGGGGCAAGCAGGGCGACGTCTACTACGGCGTGCCCGGCCACCCGCTGGTCGCGGAGATCACGGTGCAGCTGTTGCTGGCCCAGCAGGAAGTCCCCGTCCGCATCTTGGCGGGCCTGTCGGGCGTCGAAGCTACCTACGCCTGCATCGGCGTTGACCCCACCCATGGGCTGCAGTTGCTGGATGGCCTGGCCCTCGAGAACGTGCAGATCAACCCGGAGCTGGGCGCGCTGGTGGTGCAGATCTACAACCGGAAGGTGGCGGCCCAGGCCAAGATCGCGCTGATGCGCAGCTACCCGGACGAACACGAGGTCGTGCTGGTGCGCGCGGCCGGCGTGCCAGGCGAGGAGACGATCGAGCGGTTGCCGCTGTTCGAGCTGGACCGCCGCCCGGAAATCGACCACCTGACCAGCGTCTACCTGCCTCCCGCACCGGCCGTGGGCCTGGAGCGCCTCCGCCAGGTCGTCGCCAAGCTGCGCGACCCCGACGGTGGCTGTCCCTGGGACCTCGAACAGACGCCCCAGTCGCTGCGGAAGTTCATCCTCGAAGAGGCCTACGAGACCGTCGAGGCGATCGACGAGGACGACGAGGACAAGATCGTCGAGGAGCTGGGCGACTTGCTGCTGCAAGTCTTCCTGCAGTCCCAAATCGCCCAGGACGAGGAGCGCTTCGACCTGCAAGAGGTGGCCGAAGGGATTTCCGACAAGCTGGTCTTCCGCCACCCCCACGTCTTCGGCACCGAAGCCGTCGAGGACAGCGCCCACGTGCTGCGCAATTGGGACGTGCTGAAGGCGCAGGAGAAGGCCGCCAAGGGCGAGGTCGTGACCTCGCGCCTGGGCCAGGTGCCGCCGATGGCCGCGCTGATGTACGCGGACAAGGTCATGGGCCGCGCCGGCAAGGCCGGCTTCGACTGGCCGACCCTGGACGAGGCCCTCGCGAAAATCGACGAGGAATGGCTGGAACTGCGCGAGGCCCTGCGCGAGGGCCGCGAGCACGAGATCTTCCACGAGCTCGGGGATTTGTTGTACGCCCTGGTCAACGTGGCGCGCCGCGCCAAGCTGGACCCGGAGGACGCCCTGCGCCAGGCCGTGCGCCGGTTCATGCACCGCTTCCACGCGATGGAGGCGATCGCCGGCGAGAACTGGGAGCAGCTCTCGCTCGACGACCGCAAGCAGCTCTGGGAACAAGCCAAGCGGACCTAGCTAGGGCTTCTGGAACGACATCGCGTCGATGCGGTTCATGAACTCCTGCTGGCCCATCGACTCCTGGTCGCCGTGGGGGTTGGAGTAGAAGACGCGGCCGCCCTCGATCTTCGTCACCAAGATTTCGTGGCCCATCGGATCGGTGGTGCCGTCCGGCTTGAACTCGCCCCACTTCAGGCCCACCGGCACGCCGCCCGGGTTGGCCTTGAGGCCGTCCTGCATCGACTGCACCATCTTCTGGTCGTAGGTGACCATGCTCAGGGTCGGCTCGGCCTTCGGCCCGTGGCCGTAGGTGGCATGCAGGCGATCGCGGAACTTGTCCGCCGCCATGGTGGCCTCCTTGCCGTCGGCCCCCTTGTACGTCACGGTGCCGTCCGCCGCCACGCCCGTCACGGTGACGCGCTGGGTGCTCTCCGAGCCCTGCTTGTTGAACTTGCCGGTGCCCAGATCCACGTCGATGGCCACCTTGCGGGCCGCGACCGCCTTGACCTGATCGATCATGTCTTCCTGGATGCCGCCGCGGTTGGCCATGGCGTACTTCTTGCCGGTGGCGGCTTCCTCCGCGGTGGTAAGCTCCGCGTCGGAGATGGTGGTCAGGTCGCTGCCATCGGCCTCTTTGAGCGTGTTCTCGCCGTCGTTGAAGGTGCCGGTCCGCACGTTGTAGATCTTGGTCGCGTTCGGATCGGTCTGGCTCGCCGCGAAGGCCATCATGTTGTTCTGCCACAAGCGCGCCGACACGGAGCGGCCGGTGCCGTCCTCGGCGCCGGAGCCGAACTGGCGGACCATGTGCGTGCCGTTGGCCAGCTCCACCTCCGGCGCGGTGCCCGTGGCGCCGGGCTTGCCGTCCTTGCCAATGGCCGGCGCCGCCATCCCGGCCACGATGCGCACGTACTCGGCGGGGTTGGAGCGCGCCGTCATGATTTGCAGCGAGGTGACGGTACAGGTGTTGCGGCTGCCCTGCTTGATCGTGGTCGGCTGGGCGGTCTCGCGCAGCAGGCTGCCCAGCAGCTCTTTCTTGTCGAGCGTGGGGTCCAGCGGACCATCGTGGACCTTCGCGAGGCCGTCCAGCAAGGTCTGGCCCTTGCCATCCGGCTTGAGCGTCTTGGGGTCGCCCGTGAGCTTGCCCTCCAGCAGCAAGACTTGCAACGCCATGTGGGCCTGCGGGTTGTCTTCCACGTCTTTTGCCAGCTTCTTGTACTGCGCCTGCTGGGCGGGCGGCAGCTTGGCGAGCGCGTCGTGCTCCAGCTTCTCGTTGGCCTGGACCTGCTTGAGCGCGTTGAGGTCGGCCGCGCCGTCGTGGTTGTCGACGGCGCGCTGGCTAACGTCGCCTTGCTCCTTGTAGTTGGCCAGGTCGCCTTGCAGGAAGATCTGGTCGGCGAGCTTGCGTGCGCCTTCCGGGGAGGCGTTGGGCTCCGCCGTGACGGGGACCGGGGCGGGAGCTGCCGGGGCCGCCGCAACCGGGGCTTCCGGCGGCGGAGCGGGCGGCGGCGGCGGCGGGACGGGCGGCGGGCTGAACAGGCTCTTGATGCCGCTGACGCTGAAGTCCATCGTGCGCTCCTATGGGGTGACGGGTCCTCCTTTTATACCGTCGCCGGCGCGGTTTGACACCGCCAGCCAGCCCGCCGACAGCACCGCCGCGACGCTCAGCGTAAGTCCCGTGTGATCCAACAGCAGCGCCAGCAGTGGCAGGGCCGCCGCCACGAAGGTGGCCACCACCGCGCGCGTCCGTCCTTCGAGCGCGTAGGCTAGCGCCAACAGCCCGGCCGCCACCAACACCCAGGCCACCAGCGCGGGCATGGCACGCGAGAGGTAGCCCAGCGTCAGGATCATGGAGAAAAAGCCGATCACGGCCACCGGCAGCTGGCGGAGCGACGGCGGAGCGCTCAGGTAAAGCACCAGCAGCCACCAGGCGCAGATGCCGGGGGCCAGGAAGAGCAAGCGCGGCACCACGCCGGCGTGGTCGACCGGCGCGATCGCGGTGAAGACGCCGAAGGGGTTGGCGACGGCGACGTTCTCCTTGAAGTCCCAGGTGAAGACGGTCCCACCGAGCTCGTTGCTCGTGGTTGAAGGCGCCACGCCGCTGGCGAAGCGCGCACCGCCGAACTTGGCGTGGGTCGTCAGCTTGAAGTTGCTGAGCGCCTGGCCCTGGGCGTCGAAGATCCAGCGCGGGCCGCCCTGCGCCTCGTAGGTGATGGTGTAGCGCTTGCGCTCGTTGGGCGCCAGGTCCACGGCGTAGGCGTTGGCGTCGTCCGCGACCGGCGTCAGGCGCTGGCCGTTGGCCTCGACCTTGAAGCCGGACAGCACCGTGGTGCCGCTGGGCCGTGGCAGGACGACCTCGAAGTGGTGGGGCTCGATAAGAGGGTTGGTGACCTCGAAGTCGCCCTTGAACGCCATCTTGTAGGTGACTTTGCCCGGCGTGACCGGGTCGGGCAGCTGCTCCAGCACCACGTCGACGGCCGAGCCGGCCAGCGGGACGGTGCGGCGCAGCGTGCGCGTGCGCTTCAGCTCGACCGGCTTGCCGGCTTGGACCACCTGCACGGTGTACGGCTCCTCGATCGCGTAGCGCACCGTGGGCACGGGCTGCTCCATCCGGCCGCCGTCCACCTGGCGTGCGTGCGCCGCGATGTGGTCCTGCTCCCAGTGGTGGGCCCGGTTGGCCAGGGTGGAACAGACGGCACCCAGGCCGCCCAGCAGCACCAGCGCCAGGGCGGCATGGGGCAGGGCGCGCAGCAGCTGGTCATAGCCGCGGGCCCAGGCCGGTGCGGGGTCGGCCCCGCCGAGGGCGCGCGCGAACAGCGCCAGCACCAGGCCGAGGGCGAGCAGGGCGATCGCCACGCCCACCGCGCCCTTCCCGACCAATTCGGCGAACGCGACGAGCTCCAGGGGGTGAGTCAAATCGGGCAACATGGCAATCCCTCCGCCGCCTGGACGACAACCAAGCAAGGGATGTTCCCATGGGGCTCAATATTTGCCCAGCCGGCCCCCCGCCGCATCCGGCGCCACGCCGCCTTCATCATGAATCGTGTGGAGCACCTTGGCCTCCATGCAGGTCCACGCATCGAGCCCGGTATACTCGCCGGTGTTCACGAAGACCACCCCGTTGCTGCGTCGGCAGAACGGCCGATCCGCGCAGGTCCCACAGGTCGGGTAATCCTCCATGGTGAGCCCCCGGATCTTGTTCAACACGGGCGATCCGCGCCAGATCTCGCGGAATGACGCGTCTCGCAGGTTGCCGGACGGCAAGGGCGCGCCGATGCAGGGATAGACCTCGCCCGTGGCGGAGACGCCGACCACGGCCTGCGCGCAAGAGCAGGCCATGTCGCGGTCCGGCTTGCAGGCCGGGCCGCCCAGGTGCTGGCGCAGGGGACCGCGGTAGAGCGCCTCCAGGGTGGCTTCGTCCACGCGGTGGTCCAACGAGCTGGTCGTGCCGTCGTAGCGCGCCGTCAGCTGGGGGTCGAGCGTGTATTGCACGCCCAGCTCCTGGGCCAGCTCGACCATGCGCGCGATCTCGTGGGTGTTGCCGCGCGTGATGCAGAAGCTCAGCGACACGCGCAGCTTGGCCGCGACGGCGGCGCGCACGCCCGCGAGCGTCAGTTCGAACGAGCCCGGACGGCCGGTCAGGGCCTCATGCGTGGCGGCAGAGGCCCCGTAGACGCTGACGTCGACCGCATAGACGCCGGCGTCCGACAGGCGCTGGGCGCGATCGCCGAGCAGCATGCCGTTGCTCTTCACGCGCACGGCGAAGTCCTTGGCGCGGGCGTGGCGCACGAAGTCCTCCAGGTGCGGGTGCACCAGGGCTTCGCCGCCGGAGAAGGAGATCTCCAGCCCGCCCTCCGCGGCCAGATCGTCGATCAAGGCCAAGATCTGGGGCGGAGATAATTCTTTGGCCACCTGATCGGGCGTGAGCGGCACGTCGCGATCGAAGTTGTAGCAATGCTTGCAGCGGAGGTTGCAGCGCAAGGTCAGCTCTACCGTTGCGAACAACGGTACGAACTGTTGGTAAGCCAGGTCCACCAGCGGGATGTCTCCCAACGTGCTTGCCTCCAAATCCAGTATACCCGCACCACATAACCATCCACATTACGTAAGGCTCGCTTGTTACCTTGGTTTAAAGGGATCGGGCAGGCGTTTTTCCGGGTAAAAGGGAATAGCATCCCTTAGTCCAATGGAGTGTGACTACGGTGAAACCTTTCGCCTACCTGCTTGCCGCCGCGTTGTTGATGAGTGCTGCCCCCGCCTGGGCCTGCACCTCCGACGATCTGACCACCGCCGATATCGAGGAACAAATCCAGGCCGGCTACTTCCTCGATCGCCAGGGCGAGTACCAGTTGGCTATCGACAAGTTCCAGGGGATCATCAAGGCCCACCCGGACAACCGCAAGGCCCATTACTTCCTGGCCAATACCTATTGGCGCGACAACAACTTCATCGAGTCGTCCAAGCAGTGGGCCACCGTGCTGCGCATGGAGCCCACCGACCGCATCGGTCGCGAGGCCCGCGAGTGGCTGGACGCCAACGGCAAGTACATCAAGACGGGCGCCGTGGTCCAGACCGTGACCGGCGGCCAGCCCGGCTTCGCCGATGGCACGATGTCCACCGCGCGCTTCCGTAGCCCCTCCGGCATGGTGCTCTCGCCCACCGGCAACCTTTACATCGCGGACACCGGCAACCACCGCATCCGCCGCATCACGCCGGACGGCCGGGTCTTGACCGTGGCCGGCAACGGCACCGCTGGGTATGCCGATGGCCAGGCCCGCACCGCCCTGCTGGACGCCCCGCACGGCCTGGCCTTGGACCCCGTCGGCAACCTGTACTTCTGCGACGGCCCGCGCGTCCGCTTCGTCACCCCGGACGGCAAGGTGGGCACGGCGGCCGGCGGCGCCGATCGCGCCTTCATCGACGGCACCTATGACCGCGCCCGCTTCCGGAACCCGCGCGCGATCTCGTGCGACGACAAGGGCAACGTCTTCGTGGCCGACGACGGCACCGCCCTGCGCGTGATCCAGCCGAACGGCGAGGTGCACCTGCTGGCCGGCAGCGCCCGCGCGGACTTCACCGACGGCCAGGGCGAGGGCGCCCGCTTCAAGAACATCACCGCGCTCAAGTGGACCAAGGACCGCGTGTTGGTCGTGGTCGACGCCGGCGCCAACCGCCTGCGCGCCGTCGACATGCTCGGCCGCGTGAAGAGCCTGCCGGGCTGCATGCAGGTCGGCTACGTCGACGGCCCGATCGGCAGCGCCCACTTCAGCAAGGTCGGCGGCCTGGCCGTGGACCAGCGCGGCAACGTGCTGTTGGCCGACACGGGGAACTTCGCGATCCGGCGCGTCAACGACAAGCTCGAGGTCGAGACCCTGGCGGGCGGCGCCGGCGCCGGGGCCCAGGACGGCCTGGGCGTCAACGCCCACTTCCGCGAGCCGTCCGACATCGCCGTCTGGAACAACACGGTCTTCGTGTTGGACCGCCAGCTGCACGGCGTCCGCCGCATCACCCTGAGCGCCAAGGAGCTCTAGTTGGACCTCCCGGAGGAGCCTGGCCTCGCGCCAACGGTCCCGCCGGATCCGCGTCCACTCGAGGCTAACCCCAACGACCCCGACCTGGGCGGCATCCACGCCACCCTGGCCGCGGCGCGCCGGGCGCCGGCCCGCACGGCCCGCCTGGAGGCCCTGATCCGCCTGGGGCGCCAGAAGGACGACCGGGCCTTCGACACGCTGGTGCGCGCGGCGGAAGACCCCGACTGGATCGCGCGCAAGTACGCCCTGAGCGGCTTGGGCGCCCTGGGGCTGCCCGATGCCTTGCCGCTGGTGCTGGGGGGCCTGCGCGACCCCCACCTGGAGGTGCGGCGCACGGCCACGCGGGCGCTGGCCGCCCTCGACAATGGGTTGCACGCCGCGGAATGGCTGGCCGCCGCCCAGGACGCGGACTACCTCATCCGCGCCAGCGCCATCGCCGCCTTGGCGCGCTACCCGGACGAGGTCGCGGTCGATGCCGCGCTGGGGCTCCTGACGGACGCGGCCTGGCTGGTGCGCTACCGCGCCGTGCAAGCGCTGGAAGCGCGCCCGGACCCCCGCATCACGCCGGCCCTGTTGCAATGCCTGGCGACGGACGCCACGCTGGCGTCGGCTTGTGGCTACGCCCTGGCCGCGCGCGGCGTGCTTGCGCCGCTGCTTGCGTTGCTGCCGCTGAGCCCGCCCTGGCGGCACCTGGCCATCGCCGCGGCCTTTGGCCGCATCGATCACCCGGACGCCCGGACGGCGCTGCTCGCCATGGTCGGGCACCCGGACGACGAGGTGGACCAGGCGATCTTGGCGCAGGGCACCGCGATGGTGGCCCCCCTCTGCCTGGTGCTGGCCGACGAGGCCTGGGGCCGCCGGTGGCATGCGGCGCAGCTGTTGGGCCGGCTGGGCGACCGGGCCGCGGCCGTGCCGCTGCTGCCGCTGGTGGACGACCCCCACCCGGAGGTGAAGCTCGCCGCGATCGAGGCGTTGGCCTTGCTGGGCGACGCCGTGGCGTTGTCCGATCTGGTGGCCTGCACCCAGGACCCATCCTGGCGCGTGCGCGAGTCGGCCTTGCTGGCCTTGGGGCGGCTGGGCGTGGCGGAGGCGCGGCCCGTGCTCGAAGCGGCCCTGCAAGACCCGCGCCTGGAGGTGCGGGACGCGGCGCTGGCGGCGTTGGCCGGTGGACAAGCGCCGGCCTAGGCCGCATCATGGTCCCGTCCCCATCCACGAGGTGCCCGTGCCCGACCCGCAGACCAAACGCGGCTTCTTCCAGCGCTTCCGCGGCTCGTCCGACGAGCTGTACGGCCACCTGACGCAGCTGGGCCGCAACCTCGAAGAGGCGGTCTTCCGCTTCGACGCCATGGTCACCCACTGGGACGAGCGCGAGGGCCGGTTGCAGAGCATCCGCGAGACGGAGCACAACGGCGATCGCCTCCTGCGGGAGCTGCACGACTACCTGCGCGACACCTTCTTCGTGCCGGGCGACCGCGAGTCGATCCTGGCGCTCACGAACGAGCTGGACGACGTGGTCGACAAGACCCTGAAGATCGGCATGACGCTGATGCTGTACCGCGTGGAGGAGCCGCCGTCGGCGTTCCTGGAAATGGTGCGGCTGTTGCGGGAGTGCGCCTCCAACTTGCGGCAGGCCTTCGACCTGATGCCCCAGCGGGGGCGCCGCAAGGCGATCGACGAGCACTGCTTGCGCGTGATCGCGCTGGAAGACGAGGCGGACGCGGTGTACCGCTCCGGCCTCGAGGCGCTGTTCGACCACCCGACCGACATGCTCCACTTGTTGAAGTGGAAGGACCTGCTGGACTGGACGGACGACGCGGTTGACCACGCCAACCACGTGGCCTACCGGCTGATGAGCTTGAACCAGGACCTACACTAGAAGAGGTTCTCTTCGCCGATAGGCACCGCCGCCGGCAACGGCCCCTGCGACTTGCGCTGCGTATAGATCTCGCCATCCAACGGCACGGTGTCGATGCGGTGGATGCCGTTCTTGTCCAGGATCACGCGGATGCGGTGGTAGAAGGGCGCCTCCTTGCGGTTGCGCTCGTCCCAATGCGTGAGCCGGAAGACCACGTTCAGGTGGTAGACCTTGGGCGCGCGCACGCGGCAGAAGATCCGGCTGGACGGGTCGTAGAACTGGACGCGGGCGGTGGGGTTGTCGAGCCTGGCCAGCAGCTCTTCCACGCTGAAGCGCAGGATGTGCTTGATGTCCGTGCGGCGCTTGTGCTCGCTCAGGATCTCGCGGGCGTAGAGCTTGAGGTCGTTTTGGTACAGGATCACGGTCTCCTTCCGCTCCTGATCAAGATCTACGACGTGTTGGGTGTTTCGAACTTTCAGAACGTCGGCTGGAACGCTCGGCTTCGTCAGGTAAATCACGCGCTCCTTGCACTTGCCCACGTCGATGTCGGAGGTGGGGTCGTGGATCAGCAGCTTGTTGTCCGGGAAGTAGCGCGAGATCTTCGACCACAGCGACTCGCGCAAGAGCTCCTTGATGCGGTCCTTGACCACATAGGCAATCGCGAAGATCGTCATCGCCAGCAGCAAGTTGGTGGCGTATAGGCGCAAGATGAAGCCGGTGTTCGTCAGGGCCGCGAAGTAGGCCGCCACCAGCGCGCCCATCATCGCGGCGAAGTTCTTCCAGCGGTTGGTCTCTTGGATCGTCTTCACGTCCAGGTAGAGCACCTGGTCGATCAGCTTCTTCAAGGCGCCGGAGCGGTAGGTGTAGAGCGCCAGGGCGTCGTCGTCGCCGGGGGCCAGGGAGACGTAGCCTTGCCGCGCGCGGTGTTCACCCTCCCGCTCCGCGACGGCGTGCAGGCGGTCGCTGACCTTGGCGAGGCGGGTCGGGGCCTCCCAGGTGCTTTGCAGCTGGAAGTGCAGGTCCGCGAGCGTGTGGTCGAAGCGGTAGGTCAGGAACTCGTCCACCTGGCCCAGGCGGGACAGCGTGGTTGGCGCCAGGCGAGACTCCAGGGTGCGGAACTCCGCGACCAGCCCGCGGTAACGCTCGAGCAGCTCCGGCAGATCGCTCAGGAAGTCCCCCAGGGCGCCTTCCAGCTCGCGCCAGGCGGCGTTGTCGCCAGGACGGGACTTGGCGGCTTGCATGCGCTCGTCCAGGTCCTTGGCGCGCGCGCGCAGCAGGCTGCTCACGATGCAGCCGAACAGCCGCGCCTCGTTGACGGCCTTGTCCTCCGCCGAGGCGTCGCCCGAGTCGATCTGCTTCACGTGGAACGAGATCGCGTTCAAGGGCGATTGGCGGCTGAGCGGATCCAGCAGCGTCAGCTCCGAGATCTCCGGCGTCTTGAAGCGGATGTAGCCGTACAGGCTGCGGTAGAAGGTCTCGCGCGGGAAGCTTAGCTGCGAGATGCCCATGTTCGACGGGAAGAAGTAGTACGCCTCGACGCGGTAGTGCTCGACGGCCTGGCCGTCCGAGAGGTTGTCGGCCGCGACGTCGTAGTTGAACTGCACCTCGAACTGCGATCGGTCGTGGATCGTGCAGTGGGCGCTCAGGTTGTCGTTGCCGTAGTCCTGACGCATGAAATCCGCTCTCCTCCCTCCTTATGCCCACTTGGACGAAACTGCTTGTGATTTTCTCCTTTACAATTGTTCATATACTTTCGTAATATCAACGTATGCCGGGCGGAAAGACCCTCGCCAGGCCGCTGATGAGGCGATCGCAGTCCAGGAGGAAGGTATGCAGCAGTTTCCGTTGTTCCAAACACGGTTCACCCGGGGCCTGCTAGCGATTGCCGCTTGCGCGCTCGTCACCTTTCCTGCCTTGCCTGCCGCCGCGCAGGTGGGCATGACGCTCTCCGACTTCGAAAAGGTCAGCGGCAAGTCAATTGACAACTACAAGACGGAAGAGGGCGCCAAGGGCCTGATTTACCGGGATACCTGGTACTCCGAGAAGTCGAAGAAGCAGTTCCTGGGCCGCACGGCCATCGAGATGGACACGGACGACAAGGTCGCGAAGGAGGTCTTCTTCTTCGACGATCCCCTGCCCAACACGCCGGAAGGCGCCGTGGACGCGGTGGGCATCGCGTTCAACCTGATGCCCAAGGGCACGCCCACGAAGTTCGTGAACAACGGCCGCCGCCAGTACGAGCACGGCTGGGTGCTGTGGTTCGACTACGGCGAGGGCCGCTACATCAACTTCTTCCTCGACAAGGAAGAGACGAAGATCGAGGCGGTCGTCGGCGGCGTCGAGGCCACCAACATCTAGGTCGTAGCGGCCACCGGCGCCGGGGGATCATTGCCCTGGCGCAGTTGCAACTCTACCAACGCGGCGAGCTTCAGGCGGTACTGGGTAATCCGGTACAGCATGTCGCTTGCCGTTGCGTCGGGGCCCAGCACCTCGCCCGCGAGCGGGTGGTGCTTGTCGAACTCCGCCAGCGCGGCCGTAGCCGCCGGGGTGTTGGCACCCGCCAAGCGGGTGGCGATCGCCGCCGTGTCGAGGTCGAGCTGTTGGAGCAACGGCACCAGGCCCGTCGTCAGGCTCTTGGCGCGCGCGGGCGTGAGCTTCCGGCCGGCGGCCGTGTCCAGGCTCAGCGTGTGGAAGGCGGCGTCGATCGCATCGAGGTCGGCGTGGGCGGCCTGCGCCGCATCCACCAGGACGTCACCGGTGTCACGGATGGCGGCGTGCTGGGCCACGCGGGCGCGGGCAGCCACGGGGGCGCTGGGGACGGCATGGCAGCCGGCCAGGGTAACCATCAGCAACAACGCCGCGAGAGCTCGCAAGGACACCTCCTGTTAAGGAGTTGTCGGCGAGGTTGGCGCGAACTTGCGTAGAACTTTTACGCGGTCTTTACGCGCCCTTATCCGTGCGAGATCAGCCTCAGCACGGTCTCGAGCATGCGGCGGTCTTCGTCTGCGGCGCAGAGGTCCTCCACCACCTGACGCTTGCCCGTTGGGGCGAGGTACTCCAGGCGCGGGCGGCCGTCTTCCTCGAAGCGGCGGACCAGCTGCAGCTTGCCCTGCTTCTCCAGCAACGAGGTGAGCAGCTGCTTCAACACCCCCTGCACCACGGAGCTGACATCGGCGGGCGCGGGCGGCGCGCCGGCGGCGAAGGGCTCGTCGGCCTGGTCTTCGGGACCGAGGCTGGTGCGGATGGCCTCCAGCTGGTCTTGGAGCGCCTTGCGCTGCACCTGGAAGCTGTCCATGATGTCGCGGTGCTTGTCCAGCAGCGCTTCTTCCTGGCTTTGCAGCTCGCGCAGGTGGCGGTAGCCGGCGCGCAGCTCGATGCGTGGGTCGAACGGGCCGTCGCCCTGGCGCTCGCGGCGGTATTCCTTGAGCGTGTGGCCCTCGTCCAGCCAGGCCTTGAGCGACTTGAGCTGCTCGACGTCGGCCACGGAGAAGATGCGGTGGCCATCCGCGCTGCGGCGGACCTCCCAGTTCATGTACGCGATCCACGTGCGCACGAGCGAGGGCGAGACCCCCAGGTCCTTGGCCACCTCGGAGGTGCTCCAGTGCTCGTTCGGCTGCGCGGTCGTCGGCTCGTCCATCATGATCACCGTGCTCGGGGCCATGGTCGGGGCTCCTTCCGGGTTGGGGGAATGTCGCCGATCATGACATAATCCGGCCGTGGCGGCTGTGACGCATGCCCGCCGGGCTCAGGGCGAGAACGCGTCCAACTCCGCCCGGGTGGGCAAGGCGGCGATCGCCCCCGTCCGCGTGCACACCAGCCCACCCACCGCGCTCGCTCGCGTCAGCACCCGGGTCCAGCCAGCGGCATCCAGGCGGTCGGGCACCGCCGCCAGGCGCTCGTCGGCACGCTTCAAGGCCGTCAACTCTGCCAACACGCCCGCCACGAAGCCGTCCCCGGCGCCGGTGGTGTCGACCACGTCCACGGCCGGCGCCGCGACCCGCACCTGGCCGCCAGCCCAGCGCACCTCCGCGCCCTGCGCGCCGTGCGTCGTCAAGACCGTGATCCCGGGGCCCAGCGTGCCCAGCAGCGCCAGCTCGTCCTCGCCCAGCTTCACGACCGTGGCCACGGTCAGGGCCGCCTCCAACACGCGCAGCAGCTTCTGCCGATCCGGCCACAGCACGAGCCGCACGTTGGGATCGAACATGACCAGTCCACCGGCGGCACGCACGCGCGCGGCGGCTTCCAACACGGCGCCCCGCGCGGGCGCGCCTTGCAGGATCAGCGAGCCGAAGTAGAAGGCATCGAGGTGGTCGAGCGTGGCGACCGGCAGGTCGGACGGGGCGATCGCCGCGTCGGCGCAGGCCACGCGGGAGAAGGCCGCGAGCTCCCGATCGCCGTCCGCGCGGGTGGTGACGTAGGCCATGCGCGTCTGACAGCCCATCACGCGGCGGACCAACGAGGCGTCCACGCCCTCGGCCGCCAGGAGCGCGGCCAGGGCGTCGCCGAAGGGGTCTTCCGCCAGGCAGCCCGCGAAGCCCGCACGCACGCCCAGCCGCGCCAGCCCCACCGCCACGTTCAGCGGTGCGCCGCCGGGGGCCCGCTCGAAGTGCCGCGCAGCAGCCAGGGTTGCGCCGCGCTCGCGGCTCACCCAGTCGATCAGCGCTTCCCCGGCCGTCAGGATCATGGCTGCGGCGGGCGGCCCAGCTTGGCGATCTCGCCGCCTTGCAGGGCCTCGCCGGCGATCGCCAGCCAGGCCGTCTTGTTGCTGGCCGGCAGCTTGATGCCCAGCTCCTTGAAGCGGTAGATCACCTTGCGGCGGAAGGCGCGGCCCACCACCCACTGCTCTAACGGGCGCGTCTTGAGTTGCAGCTTGATCTGCACCTCGCCCTCCTTGAAGGCTTCCACGCCCAACACCTCCACCGGCTCCAGCACCTTGTCCGGCATCTCGGCCTGGATCTCCGCGCCGCACTGCTCGAGGGCCGCGATCACGCGGTCGGGGTCCTCGTCGTAGGAGACGGAGATCTCGAGCACCGCGCGGGCCCACTCCTTGGAGTGGTTGGTCACGGCCAGGATTTGGCCGTTGGGGATCGTGATCAGCTGGCCGTGCTGGTTGCGCAGCTGCGTGATGCGCAGGTTCATCTTCTCGACGAGGCCGATCTTGGTGTCCACCTCGATCACGTCGCCGATGCCGAACTGGTCCTCCGTGAGGATGAAGAAGCCGCTGATCACGTCCTTGACCAGGCTCTGGGCGCCGAAGCCTACCGCGAGGCCCGCAATGCCGGCCGAGGCCAGCAGCGGCGCCACGTTCACCCCGATCTTGGCCAGGATCAAGGTCAGCCCCAGGAACAGGATCAGCACCTTGCCCGCGCTCGCCAGCATGCCGGAGAGCGTGTTGCTGCGCTGCGAGACGCGCATGGCGGCATCCGGTTTGAGGTTGGAGTTGATGATCAGGAAGATGTTGTTCAGGAAGATCTGGTAGAACTTCAGGCCCAGCAACGTCATGGCGATGACCAGCAGCACCACCAGCCCGGTGTCCAGCGCCCAGGCCGTGACATGGGGGACCACCGTCCAGGGGCTCACGCGGCCCGCCATGATCCCGGCCACGTCGATCGAGACCAGGTGCGCGGGCGGAACCATCAGCGGGACCGGCGAGGTCTGCGGCAGCTGCAACATGGGGATGGGGATGGGGGTGGCAGGGACGGCTGGCATGCCAGTCATCCTATCACAGGGCGGTGGTGTCGCCTGCCGAGAGCATGTCCAGCCGCACGCCGCGCAGCGACATGGGCGCCTTGACCGCCTGCGCGGGCACGTGGATCAGCGAGACCGTGCCGTGGCCGCGCACCGTGACGGAGCCGTCCGGCTTCACGATCGCGGTGGTCTCCGGATCGACGCCCAGGCCGATGCTGCCGGGCTGCTTCGCGACGGCGTACGTCAGGCGCGGCACGCGGCCACGCTGGGAGAAGTGGGTGTCTACCACCAGGTCGGGCGCGAAGCCGAGGCCGGCCCCCAGTTGGACGCCGTCCTTGGCCGGGTCCTCGCCGGACCAGGCCGTGGCCATCGGGTCGCCGCCGAGAATGGCCGTCTTGCCCCAGACCATGGCGCCGGCACTGGTGCCGGCGACGACGGCGCCGTGGTGCCAGGCGCCGGCGATCGCCGCGCGCCAGCCCGGCGTGAGGGCCGCAAAGATGCGCGCCTGGTCGCCGCCGGACCAGAACATGCCGTGGCTGGACGCCACTTCCGCCGCTTCCGCCGCCGTGGGCTCGCCATGGGGCACCAGGAACTTCACGTGGGTGGCGCCCAGCTGCCCGAGGTAATCGACGTAAGCCTTGCCGCTCTTGGCGGGGTCGTCGGAAGCGAGCGGGAAGATCAGCACGGGCTGGTCGTTACCGCCGGCCAATTCCATGAACGCCTTCATGATCTCGTCTTGGTCCTTGCCGCCGCCGATGAACATCAGCGGCCCGCCGGCCAGCGTGACGGAGGCGGCATGGGCCACGCCGGCTTGGCGCACGGCGGCTGCAGAGGGCGAAACCCCGCAGCCCACGAGGGCGAAGGAGGCGAGTACGACGAGCAGGTTACGACGCAGCATCTTCGCCTTATCGCCACCTTAACCTTGAAACGTGCGTTTTACAGCCGCCAATCCTTGAGGTCCAGCCGCTGACCGCTGGAAACGACCGCCACGCGCGCGGCGCCGGCTTCGGGCTTGATCACGGTGACGGCGCCGATGCCGAAGACCTCCATCGGGCCCTGGTTGGGCAGATAGGCCGCGGTCTCCGGGTCGATACCGATGCCCAGCGCGTCCTGCGCGCCACAGGCGGTCCAGAGCCGGGTAAAACGGGCGCGTTCGCTGAAGTGTGGGTCGAAGATCGTGTTCCCCAGCAAGCCCACGCCGTCTTCGATGGCCAGGGCGGCCTTGCCCTTGGCGATCACATCAGACGATTCGCCTTTCACGATCACGCCCGTGCCCCAAATCATGCTGCCGGCGCTGTGTCCGCCAATCGCGGCCCCGGCCTGGCGGGCAGCGCGCACGTCGTCGAAGAAGGGCTTGAAGGCCGTCAACAGCTTGTCCGGCGAGCCACCGGCGAACCAGAGGCCCGCGGCGCCGCGCACGACCGCATGGTCCGCCGCCACGCCGGTCATGACCGTGAGGTTGGTGGCGCCGCGGTCCTTGAAGTAGGCCAGGTAGCGGTCACCCTGCGCGTCGCCGCCCGCGAAGGGCACGATCACGATCGGCGCGGCCTTGCCGCCGGCCAGGTCCAGGAAGCGGCCCAGCAGGGCCGGCGAGTCATCCCCGCCGCCGACCAGGAACAGGGGCCCCGGTCCGTCGGCCTGGCGCAGCTGATAGTGGCCGGCGGGCTTCCGCACGGGTTCGTCGTGGCCGCACCCGGCCACCATTACCGCCAGCAAGATCGCCACACAACGCATCGTTCCAGCGTAGCCCGCCGAAGCGAGCTGTCCCAAGGCGGTTTTGCACCAAGCGCTTTAGCGCCCGGCCGCGAGCCCCACGTTCACCACGGCGCCGGCCTTGGCCGTGACCGCCGCGGCGGAAGGCTTGGTGGTGTACCCGGCCCGCGAGGCCGTGACCTTGTAGCGGCCGGGCGGCAGGTCCCCCACGGCGTAGCGGCCGTCGGAGCCCGTGATCGTGAGGACGGTCAGGTCGCCGCCCTCCACCACGATCTTCACGCCGGCCAGCGGCCGCTTGGTGCCGGCATCGACCACCGTGCCCGCGATCTGGCCGGCCTTGCTGCCCGGTTGGGCCACCTCGGCGGCGGAGACCGTGACGTTCTCCGTGGTGGTCTCGTCGGAGCGGATGCGTACCAGCGTGGTGGAGACCCGGCGCTGGCCCTGCGTCACGATCAGCTCGTGTTGGCCGGGCGGCAGGTCCGCGAAGAGGTAGGCGCCCAGCCGGTCCGTGGCCGCGGTCAGCTGCAGCTTGGGGATGGCCACCGTCACGCCGGGTTGGCCCTGGCCCTTGAGGTTCGTCACCTTGCCGGCCAGCGACCCCGACTTGGGCTCCAGCGCCACGACCATGCTGCGCTCTTGCTTGGCCGCCAGCGCGAAGGTCCCCTCGAAGGCCTTGTAGCGCGAGCGCGTGACCACGATGCGGTACTCGCCGGCCGGCAGGTCTGCGGAGCGGAAGGCGCCGTTGTCGCGCCCCGTCAGGGCATAGGTTTCGCCGGCGCGGAATAGCTGGATCGTGGCGTCGCTGATGCCCTGCTTGGTGGCCTTGTCGATCACCATGCCCTTGAGGTCGCCCACCGGCAGGCTCACGACCAGCGGTAGGTCCATGCCTTGCGGCGTGACCAGGCGGATCGGCTTCGTGAGGTAGACCTTGCCCTGGGCGTCGCGCACCGTGAGCTCGTAGGGGCCGAGCGGCAGCTCGAGGATATAGCGGCCCTTCAGGTCGGTGGGCGCCCAATGGTTGGCCCCGGGCACGCCCACGCTCCAACCGGTCAGGGCGCGGCCCTTGTCGTCGAGCAGCGTGCCACGCAAGCTGGCAGTGGCGTCGGCCGCGGGCGTGGGCTGCGGCGTCGGCGCCGGGGTGGGCGTGGCGACGGGCAGGAAGCCGAAGCGCAGCGCCGGGGAAGGCGTGGGGCTAGGCTTGGCGCTGGGCTTCGGCGTCGCCGCGGGCGGCTTGCCACTGGGCTTGGCGCTCGGCTTGGCGCTGGGTCGGGGGGTGGGAGAGGACGGAACCGCCCCGACGCGGTCACCGGCCTCCTGGGGTTTTCCCAGGATGTTCCCCCAGTAGCTGATGCCCACGCAGTAGTCGCGGTCAGTCAGCGCCCCGCCGGGGTTGCCCATCGTATAGGCGCGCACCTGCCACTCCCTCAGCGGCCGGTAGGCGGCCCCCACGTTGAAGTACCCGCCGGCGGTGCCCAGCGGCCCCATGTAGTCGCCGAACAGGCTCGCGGTATTGCCCAGCGGCAACTCCAGCCCGGCCATCAGCCGTGCGCCGGTCAGGTTGCCCTCGAAGCCGAAGTGCGCCGTCGCCAGCGTGAAGGCCGCGCCGTTGATGTTGGTGTTGAGGTCCTGGCTGACCACCATGTAGAGGTCGTTGCCTTCGACGAAGCGATCCACCCCGTTCACGCCGATCAGGTTGAGGCCCACGGCGACGGCGGTGGGCCGCTCCTTGGTGGGCCGGATCAACTGGTACTTGGCGCTGCCGGAAAGCCCGGAGAAGCCGGCCAGCGGCACGCCGTAGAGCACGGTGGCTTCCAGCCCGTCGAAGATGCCGGCGGAGACGAAGGGCACGGCGGCGAAGGTGGGCGTCTTGGTCATCACCGCCGCGCCCACGGAGAAGTCGCGGAAGCCGTGCACCGCCGCCGTGGGCATCAACACCAGCCCGGAGTAGCCCCACACGGAGGTGGTGGCCGGCGGGCCGTCCGCGACGGCGGGCGCCGCCGCGAGCAGGAGCGCGACGGCCGTCAGGCAGGCTAGGCTATTGCGGGTGGGCACGGGGTTCTCCATCAGGGATGCGGTGAAGGTGTCGGGTACGGGGCGGCGGCGTTGAACGCATCCACGACGGACCAACCCTTGATGCCCAGGTTGACCGTATAGCTGAACAGGCGGCCATAGGCGCGGCCCGTCAGGGCATCGAAGCCATAGGCCAACGGGAAGGTGAGCCAACCGGCCATCATGCCGTAGCCCTTCTCCGGTTCCTCGTTGTAAAGCTGCCCCAGGCCATTGAAGCCCATGGAAAGCGAGGCCGCGAACCACCGGTTGCCGCGCGGCAGCCAAAAGAAGCTGCCCGTGTGGACCGGCGCGGGCGGCGCGGTGGGCGTGGCCGCAGCACTGGCAGCCGGGTCCGCCGCTTGTGCCGCGGGCGACCAACCAACCAGGACCAGGCAAGCGAAGAGCAACGAGCAACTTCGGCGCATGGCAAGCATTGTAGCAGAGCCCGCGCCGATTTTCGGTGATCTAAAAGCGCCGTTAGCGCGCCTTCCTTGCCGGGTGCCCGCCGCCGCAGCGGAGGGGACCGCACCCGGAACTGGTGAGATAGAAGGCGGTTAAAGCGCTAAGGGCCTGACAGGGCGCGTGGTAGACGAACGAAAGCCGTTCCGCCGATAGAATCCGCGTTCTAGAAGCTCAGGTTGGCGCCGACAAAATCGCCGCGGCCGTTGATGCCGAGCGTCGCTTCCACGTTGGGCAGAAACTTGTATCCAACTTCCAACCCGGAGGATGGGGGCCCGCCCAAGAACAACAGCGTCTCGCCACCCTTCGCGTAGTCGTATAACGCCGCGTAAGTCAGGTCCAGGCGGAGGTTGATCCGATCGTTGATCGGGTAAGCCAACGCGAAGCCCAGGTAGGGCGCCACGCCCAGCGGGCTGGAGAAGCCGGCCAACCCAGGGGCGCCCCAGACGCCGGCGATCGCCGCGACAGCCGGCGTGAGCTGGCTGCCGTCCACGAAGCGGTAGGTGCCGCGCAAGTCATAGTTCAGGCCACCGGCCAGCGTGGTGTTCAACGCGCCGCCCAGCGCCAGGCCGGGATAGACGGGCATGTCGAGCGCCAGGCTGCCGCCCGCGCTCCAGGTCCGGTTGCCGCCCAGGCCCACGCCCAAGATGGGGCGATCGCCGAAATCCG
Source organism: Cyanobacteria bacterium RYN_339 (assembly GCA_028287685.1). Taxonomy (GTDB): domain Bacteria; phylum Cyanobacteriota; class Sericytochromatia; order S15B-MN24; family JAQBPE01; genus JAQBPE01. The sequence goes on from JAQBPE010000085.1 coordinate 36,553, forward strand.
CCCGCGGCAAGCTGGAGGCCAAAGCCTCCGTGGCAGGCAACACGGCCAACGCCAACGCCAGGGTGATCAACCGCAACTTCATGGACACCTCCTCGCTTTAAGCCCAGTATAGGCAGGGCGCGGGCCGGGAGGAACAGTCAACCGGCGGCTGGTTGCGGTGCGCCGGCATCCGGCTCGGGGCCGGGCTCGTGGTTGCGCCAGAAGCGCTCGACGGCGTCCACCTGCTCATCGCGGTTGGCGGGTGCCAATTCGAAGACCACGTTCTGCCACCAGCCGCGCGCATCCTCGAAGCGCACGCGCAGGAATTGGCCGTCCGGTTCACCCGCCTCGACCGCCCCGCGTGCGAGCCCGCGCATGGACCCGGCCGCCATCTCCATCTGGGCGCGGTCCAACAACTTCACGTGTTCCACCTTGGACCAGGGGATCAGAAAGATCTTGGCACCCCAGCGCCGGGCGAAGACGGCCAGGTGGCGCGTCGTCAGCAGCACGAAGGGGTGGCCGACGGGACCGGCGGCCGACGGGTGCCCCCCCACGTAGCGCGAGAAGGTCATTGACACGGACGAGCCCGGGTCCGGCTGGTAGCCCAGCTCCATGTTCAGCCGGCGCGGCGCGCGCGCGCCCTTGAGCACCACCATGGTGGCCACCGCGGTTGCGGCGATCACGAGGGGCGTCAACAAGATGCCGATGGGCAGGGGCGTGGGCATGAGGCCTTTATGATATCACCCGGGGTTGGTGGCGCGCTCGACCAGCGTGCCCGTCCCGGGCGGCTCCAAGGGCCCGGTGCCCTGCTTCCGGAGTGCGCTGGTAGGAGATTTCACGGGCACCTGCCAATGGTGCAGCGGGGCCGTCTTGGGGTTGCGCGAGGCCTGCGCGGCCAGTGCCGACTGGTTTTGGGTGAAGCGTTCCAAATCCATGTCGGGTGACAGCTGCGCCACCATGCCGAGCTGGAAGCGCGCCCGCAGGAGATCGTTCTCCTGCAACGAGACCTGGGCCAGGTAGAACCGTGCGACCACACATTGTGGGTCCAGCTGCACGGCCTTCTGGAGATGCGGCGTGGCCTGCTCGATCTCGCCCTGTTCGTAATAGGCGACGCCCAGCTGCGCCTCCGCGTCCGTGTGCTGGGGGTTGCGGGCGATCGCCTTCTTGAAGGCCTCGATGGCCAGCTGCGGCTGCCCCATCTCGAGGTACAGCTCGCCCAGGGCCACCTGGGGCCCGGCCTTCTTGGGCGCCAGTTCGTCCGCCTCCAAGAGCGTCCACTCCGCCTGGGCGTAGTGCCCTTCGTCCGCCAGCATGCGGCCCAAGTCCAGCTTGATCTTGGCGCTCTTGGGATCCTTGTCGGCGGCCGCTTCCAGAGCGTCCAAGGCGGCGGCCGGCTGGTTCTCCTCCCACAGCTTCATGCCCTTGCGGTGCAGGCTGGCGGCGCTGTTGGTGCTGCCGCGCAGCTGGTCGATCGCCGCGCCGAAGAGCGACTCCGGCTTGGTGGGCACCGCGCCGCCCTTGTTCCCGGCGAACCCCAGGCCCATGTCGAGGTTCCGGCGCAAAAGCCTTTCCAGCAGCGCATCGACGCGTCCGGTCTGCACCTGCACCTGCTCGGCGGTGGGGCCCTGCTGGGCCTGTTGGAAGAACCACTGGCGCAGTTGCCGCTGGGCCTGGCGCAAGGCGTTGACGTTGGGCTGCCCGTCGGCGGCGAGCTGGGTGGTGGCGTCGATCAGCGTTTGCCAGACGCCCGCGCTGCCGCCTGCCTTGCTGGCGAGCTCGCGCCACTCCTTGCTCAGCTGGAGCACATCCCGCTGGTTCCGGCGGCGACGTCCCTGCCGGCCCACGGCGTCGAGCGCCAGGCGCGAGCGCGATCCCTGGTTCAGCCGCAGCGCTTCCAGCTCGTACGGGTTGAAGGCGGCCGCATCCGGACGCCACGAGCTCTGATCGAGGGCCGGTTCCGTCGAGGTCGGAACGCCGGCGGGCGGGACATACCGGATGCGAATCACAGCGCCCGCCTCCTGTTGGAGTTGCTTGCCTGGCGACGATCATAACATACCCAAACTTGCCGAGTTGAGCCCTTTTCGGACCCAACAAGCGCCGGACCCTAAAGATCGCAGCCAGCCCTTCCGAAAGTAGGGACAGGCACCCCTCGAAACGAGAACGAACGATGAGAATCGACACTTCGATCCCAACCCCAGCCAACTACACGCCCGCCCAGGCTCCTGCCACGGCGAAGGTCCCCGACATCCGTGTCAGCTTTGACCCGGTGATGCGGGAAGACATGAGCAGCAAGGGCATGCTCAGTTGGATGCAACGGCAGCTGGGCGTCGGCGCACAGGTCGACCTGCGGGTCTAGATTCCGCAACGCGCGGGCGGTGATATAATGTCCCGCCCGTCCCAACGCCCCGACGGCCCCCGTCGGGGCGTTGCTGTTGCCAAGGAATAAACCGTGATCACCTACCCGCAGATCGACCCCGTCCTGATCCACGCCGGCCCCTTGCAGATCCGGTGGTACGGGCTGATGTACATCATGGGGTTCATGCTGGGCTACCAGATCCTGCGTAAGCGCAGCGCCGAAACCAAGCTGAACTTCGACCAGACCGTCCTGATGGACTTCGCCTTCTACCTCTTCGTGGGCGTGTTGCTGGGCGGGCGCATCGGCTACATCTTGTTCTACAACCCCGTCATGTTCCTCAAGAACCCGATGGAGATGGCGGCGCTCTGGCACGGCGGCATGTCGTTCCACGGCGGCATGATCGGCACGATCCTCAGCGGCTGGTTCTTCTGCTACCAGAAGAAGGTCTCCTTCTACCGGCTGGCCGACACCGTGATCCCCGCCATCCCCGTGGGCCTGGGGCTGGGCCGCCTGGGCAACTTCATCAACGGCGAGCTGTGGGGCCGCGAAACCAACGTGCCCTGGGCGATGATCTTCCCGCAGGACATCTCCGGCCACCCGCGCCACCCGTCGCAACTCTACGAGTTCGTCATGGAAGGCGTGCTGCTCTTCGCCATCTTGTGGATCGGGCGCCGGTTCAACCTGCCCAAGGGCAACCTGTTCTGGCTCTTCATCACGTTCTACGGCCTGTTCCGCCTGATCGGCGAGCAGTTCCGCGAGCCGGACGCCCAGCTGATGTACCTGCTGCCGAACATGCTGCCCAACGTCACCGCGGGCATGGTGCTGAGCCTGCCGATGTTCGTGGGCGGCCTGGTCATGTTCGTGCTAGGCTACTCCTCCCGCTGGCGTCGGGCCTCGGCGCCGGTGCAGCCGGCCGAAGCGGCCGTGTGAAGAAACATTGTCCATTGTGAAGAAGCGTCGTATAATGCGAGCGTTGGCCCAAGTCGGGTCGTCGCGTAACCCGGGGGTTCACTCCACATGAAAAAAATCCTTGTCGTCGAAGATGAAGTAACCAATCAAGAAGTGGCGGAGGTCATCCTCAAGAATCAGGGATTTGTCACCTTCGTCGCCAGCAACGGGAAGGAAGGCATCGAGAAAGCCATTAGCGAGCAGCCCGACCTGATCCTGATGGACATCCTGATGCCCGTCCTGGACGGCCTCTCCGCTACGGAAATCCTCAAGAAGGACGACCGCACGCGCCACATCCCGATCGTCGCCGTGACGGCCAAGGCCTCGAACACGGATCGCCGCGAGGCCGAAACCGCCGGATGTGACGGGTTCCTGACCAAGCCTTTCCGGAACCGGACCCTGGTGGAAGTCGTCCGCCAGTTCCTGCCCGAATAGCCAAAGCTTCGAAGACCCCCCGCCAGCTTGGCGGGGGGTCTTTCTGTGTGCGCCCGGCACGGGCGCGGACTCGGAGGTGAAAGTCCTCTGCGGGGGGTGGTCCCCCTAACCGCTAGCCAAAGGCAAGGGCGTCACCGCGAGGTGGGGTCTGAAGGAAGCCCGGGGCAAAGCCTCGACCCGAGGCACACGAACCTGGTAACCAGGCCATCCAGACCGGACGAGCGGGCATAGTGTCGCGAAGTCCACGGGACCAAGGGGCTGGATGGTGCACCAGGCGGGTGCGAGGTGAAAGTCCGCGTTCTTACCCGGGGAGATCTCCCGGTGGTCGGTCGAGGACCGACAACGCCCGTCGAGAGGCGGGTGTCGAACCAGGAGAAGTCAGCAGAGGTCGTAGTACCCGAGGGGTCGCTCCCCGGAGGGAAGGGCCGAACGTCAGTCAGGGAACCGACAGTGGAAGGCTCGACGGAATCGTATAGACAGCTGAAATTGCCATTTGGCGAGCCGGAGCGGGGGGTAGGGGTGAAGCCCCAAGAGCCCGTGACGGTGCCGAGCGATACCGCGGCGCCCCTACAAGAAGAACCCGACGCAACCGAATCAGCCCTGCTGGAGCAGGTGCTGGACCGAGAAAACCTGCTTCGGGCGTTGAAGCGCGTCAAGGCCAACCGGGGAGCGCCCGGAATCGACGGCATGACGGTCATGGAGCTACCAAAATATCTTTTGGAAGCCTGGCCTGCCATCCGCGAGGCGTTGCGCGCGGGCACCTACCGACCGCAGGCCGTCAGGCGGGTCGAAATTCCGAAACCCGGAGGCGGCGTGCGGCTGTTGGGAATTCCCACGGCGCTCGACAGGCTTATTCAACAGGCAATGGCCCAGGTTCTGGGGCCACTCTTCGACCCGTCCTTTTCCGACCATAGCTATGGCTTCCGCCCCGGACGAAGCGCCCACCAGGCCGTGCAAGCGGCCCGCGGCCCGGGCGTTCATCCAGGAGGGGAGGCGCTTCGTGGTGGATGTGGACCTCGCGCGGTTCTTTGACCGCGTGAACCACGACATCCTCATGGCGCGGGTAGCGCGGAAGGTGAAGGACAAGCACGTGCTCAAGCTCGTACGGGCCTACCTCGAATCCGGGGTCATGGTCGACGGGGTGCACGTCCGGACGGAGGAGGGGACGCCGCAAGGCGGTCCGCTCTCGCCGCTCCTGGCGAACATCCTGCTCGACGATCTGGACAAGGAGCTCGAAGGGCGCGGGCACACGTTCTGCCGCTACGCCGACGACTGCAACATCTATGTTCGCAGCCGCCGCGCGGGCGAGCGGGTGATGGAGAGCGTGAAACGGTTCTTGCAAGAGCGCTTGCGGTTGGTCGTCAACGAGGAAAAGAGCGCGGTGGATCGCCCGTGGAAGCGGAAGTTTCTAGGCTTCAGCTTCACCCACGGGAAGGACACCACGCGCATCCGCATTGCGACCCCGTCACTCGCCCGCGCGAAGACCCGTATCCGGCAACTAACCTGGCGCTGGAAGGGCCAATCCATGGACCGGACGATGACCGACCTCAACGCGTATCTGCGCGGTTGGGGGAACTACTTCGCGCTGACCCAGGCGCCCAGACCTCTTTCGGATCTGGACGAGTGGGTGAGGCGGAGGCTACGGGCCATCGTCTGGCACCAGTGGAAGAAACCCAAGGCCCGCGCCCGCAACATGATCCGCCTGGGTATCCCGGCGAACAAGGCGTGGGAGTGGGCCTACTCCGGCAAGAAGGCCTGGAGGATCAGCGGTTCGGCGCCCTTACACAGAGCCCTGGGCAACGCCTATTGGCGTGCCCAGGGGCTTGTGAGTCTAAAAGAGCTGCAACGCGCGCGTTATAGCTGATGAACCGCCGGATGCGGACCCGCACGTCCGGTGGTGTGAGAGGGGAGGGGGCGACCCCCTCCCCTACTCTATGGCGGTTATAGGGGCTGGTCTTCGGGTGGGCGCTGCATCGTGATCACGCGCGGCAGCAGGGGCTCCACGTCCGGCGAGGCCGGCGGGGGCGCCTGGCCCGGCCAATAACCGCCGCGGTGGAAGGCCGCGAGGCCCAGCCCCAGCATGACGATGGAGCCGGCCGCGACCCACCCGAGGTGCGTTTCCACGCCCGTTCCCAGGTTCGCGACCACCAGGCCCCAGCTGTTGTTCAAGGCATGCGCCAGGGTGCTGGCCCACAGCGAGCCGCTGCGCCAGAACAGCAGGCCGAACCAGGCGCCCATCAGCAACCGCGGCACGAAGCCCACCGTCTCGGCGTGGATGAACGAGAAGACCGCGGCCGCTACCAAAATGCCCCAACGCACGCCGAGGCGCGCCACGGCCGCCTGTTGCACCATGCCGCGGAAGATCAGCTCTTCCGCCAGCGCCGGCAGCAGGGCGATCGCGATCCAGATCCCCACGAAGGCGGGTCCGCTGCCGGCCACCAAGGCCCCGGGGGTGCCGGAGCCGTGCACGCGCATGTGCATGCCGATGGCCACCTGCATCAGGGCCAACAGCACGTAAACGGGCAACGAGCAGCAAGCCACGCCGATCGCGAACCAGCGCGAGAGCGGCTGGTAAGGGGGATCGCCGGGCGCCCCGGCGGTGGGCCGGTAGAACGCCACCAACGCGGGCACGCCGATGGCCAACGAGGTGATCACGGAGGCCCAGGTCACGGGCGTCTCGCCGGTGTTGTACAGCGCCGCCAGCGCGGTCGCGCCCATCAACAGGCCCGCGCCGAGCGCGCCTGCCGCGCGTCCCGGCGACGGCGCGTTCATCGCGCGACCGCCATGATGGCGGCCTGCATGCGGCCGGTGCGGCCCTGGTCACGGCGCCAGGAGAAGTAGTGGTCTGCGTCGCAGCTGGTGCAGGCGTGGCTGACGAAGACGTTCTCCGCGCGCAGGCCGAAGGCCAGGAGCTGGTCCCGGTTGGCGGCGAAGAGGTCGACATGCGGCTTGGGACGGGCGTCACGCACGATCGCGCGTTCCCAGCCGGGCCACCCCTGGGCGGCGATCGCCGCCGCCACTTCCTCGCCCACTTCGAAGCAACAAGGCCCGATCGCGGGCCCGATCGCCGCGCGCAGCCGCGCCGGATCGCCGCCCAGCTCGTCCACCATGCGCTGCGCGGCGTTCATGACGACGCGTGCCACGGTGCCGCGCCAGCCCGCATGCACGGCCCCCACCGCGCCCGTGCCCGGATCATGCAGGAGGATCGGCGTGCAATCCGCGGTGTAGATGCCGATCGGCAGGCCGGGCGTGGCGGAGACGATCGCGTCGCCATAGAGGGTCTCCTGGGCGCGTTGGGCAACCGCCTGCACGTCGCCCCCGTGAATTTGGTGCATGCCCTGGATCGGGCCGGTCATGCCGAGCGCCGTTGCCCAGGCGGCGCGGTTCCGCCGCACGGTCGCTTCGTCGTCGCCCGCGGAAACGCCCAGGTTGAGGGCCGCGAACGGACCCTCGCTCTCGCCGCCGCGGCGGGTCGAGAAGCCGTGAGGCGTGCCCAGGGGCGGGCACGCCAACCATGTGACCCCGTTGGGGGCTGTTTCCAGGCGAAAGGGCTCGTTCATCATGACCAAGGGGGTGACCTGGTCCATTATACGCGCGCCGCGCCCCGTTGACGTTGCTAAAGCGTGAACTTGTCCGAAGAGATGGTCGGGTTCAGGTTCAGCTTCGTGAACTTGCGGGTGTGGATCACCTGGCCGCGCTCCGTCATCTCGAAGTAAACCGGCAGGTTCCGGGCGTCGAGCGTGACGCGCATCGCGTCGATGCCGGGGTACTTCGCCGGCTTTGCCAACTCCAGGGTGTTGGCCTTGCCGGTGGCCAGCTTCAACGCGGCCGGGTTCGCCAGCAACACGCCGACCTGGGTGGCGTAGTCGGTCTGGTCCAGCGTATAGCCGCGCACGGACTTCGAGCGGGCGTCATCCAGGGTGCCGTCCAGCTTCACGAAGGAGAGGGCGCCGCCCGGGCGCGAGCTGATCTTGCGGGTGCGGGTGCTGAAGACGGACTTGCTGCCCTTCTTGATCGCTTCCGTGGCGTCCGAAACTTCCAGGCGGTAGCTGCCGGGCTTCTGGAACCAGACGTCGACCTTGGCGATCTCCGTCTCGCTGCCGTTCTTCTCCCAGAAATCGTAGTGACCGCTCAGCGACTTCACGCCGCCCCAGGCGGCCTGGAAGGCCTGCACCAGTTGGGCCGCGTTGCCGGCAGCGGGACCGCCGGGGACGTTCGGCTGCGGGATGGTCGGGCCGGTCGGCAGGGAGGGGGTGGTGCCGCCATCGCTGCCGGTGTCCAGCGAAGCATGGTTCCCGGAGGAACCACAACCGGTGGCAACCAGCGCCACGAGCGCGATGAAGGGAAGCAAACGGCTCATCGGGGAGCTCCTTATAGTAAAGAAGTTGTTAAATCTGGTCAGGGGTTTGGTTAAATGCCTATCGAGGAAATCCGTCCGGACTTGCTTACTTCTGTTCAGGATGGTTAAGGAAAGATTTAGCCATTGCAAAGCTATGATTAAATGGCTTAACATACGAGGGCGTCCCCCAGGAGGAACCATGGCCAACCATCGCTTCGTCGCCCCTGCCCTCGCCGCCGCCGTTATCTTGGCTGGTTGTGCCCACCCCGTCACCTCGACGGGTACGATCAAGGCCGCCACGTCGGCCGCCGCGAAGCTGGCCGCCAGCCGCTTCCCCGTCGGTGACTACGACAACGGCGGGGCTTCGCGCCGCCTGATGGTGGTCAAGTTGGCCGGTCGCGAGCTGCCTTTGGCGCTGACCCGCCAGACCCGCGGCGGCCCGCGCGTCGTGCAGCGCATCCCCCAATTGGGCGTGGTGGTGGTCGAGATCGGCCCCGGCCTGGACGTGGCGGACGCCGTGGCGGACTTCAAGATCGACCGCGCCGTGCGCTACGCGGAGCCGGTGAACCTCGTGACCCTCGAGCGCGAGGTCAACGACCCGCGCGCCGGCGAGCAGTACGCCACCCAGATCACGCACGTCCGCGAGGCGTGGGACGTGCAGATGGGCACGCCCAACACCGTCGTCTGCATCATCGACTCCGGCATCGACGTGGGCCACCCGGATCTCAAGGCCAAGATCGTGCCCGAGAGCTACAACGTGCTGGACCACAACAACAAGCCGAACGACGACCACGGCCACGGGACCCACTGCGCGGGCATCGCGGCCGCGCTGGCCGACAACAACGAGGGCGGCACGGGCGTGGCGCCCGGCGTCGGCCTGATGTCCGTGAAGGTGTTGGACGCCGCCGGCCGCGGCAACGACGCGTCGATCGCGGAAGGCATCGTGTACGCCGCCGATCATGGCGCCAAGGTCGCCTCGATGAGCCTGGGCCTCTACAAGCGCTCCAAGGTGATCGAGGACGCGCTGCAGTATGCCTTGGACCACGACGTCGTGCTGGTAGCCTCCGCCGGCAACAACAACGCGGAGAACGACCCCACCACGGCGCCGCACCTGCCCTCCACCTACCCCGGCGTGATCGAGGTGGCCGCGACCGATGGCAAGGATCAGAAGGCGTCGTTCTCGAACTTCGGCAAGACGGTCTCCGTGGCCGCCCCTGGCGTCGACATCCTCTCGACCTTGCCCACCTACGACGTGGGCCGGCCGCTGAGCTACGGCAAGATGAGCGGGACCTCGATGGCCTCGCCCTTCGTAGCCGGCCTGGCGGGCCTGGTGCGCAGCCAGTTCCCAGAGCTGAACCGCGAGCAGGTGCGCGCGCGCATCGAGGCTTCGGCGGACGACCTGGGCACGCCGGGCATCGACAAGGTCTTCGGCCACGGCCGCGTCAACGGCTTCAAGGCCGTTACCCCGTAGCCCCGAAGAGTTGATCTGACGGCCCTCCCGGTTGGGAGGGCCGTCGTTTTTTGGCTATCGCAATGATCTGGATCGGCAATACATAACAACTGCATCCAGATCCGATCTGGTGATCGGCTTCCGGTTTTATGTTTAAATGGATCTGGATCGGACAATCATCGATCTGAATCCCGGTTCAGATCTTTAAACTTACATAATGCATCATCAGATCAAATCGAAGCTGTGTTATGTTATTGATCAAGCAGGACCTGGATCTCACCCGTTCACGCTGCCATCGCAAGACGGCATTATGTAGCTAGATCCGCATTGTATCTTGATCACAGAAGCTCTGAATTCGAGCGATCGTGGTCACAAGGTCCACTCCAACCGATCGGGGGAACCCAATTAGGACGCGCTTCTAACGTGGGTATCCGAAAAGCCTTGATGGTGTGTTAAAGCGCACGGTCAGCCAGTTCCCGGCGATGCTACGATGATTCTGTTAGTTGAAACGGCCTTCCCAATCTGCCACTCCACCTAACGCCTCTAATGTAAAAACCGGGAAAGGATTCTCCGATTGCCCACCATGTCTCTGGCTTTGGCCCCAGGCAAATGTGAACAGGTGAAATTGACAAGGATGCAGCAGAAGATTCGAGAATTTCTGGACCACTTGTTGGTGGAGCGTGGGCTGGCGGAAAACACCATCTCCGCGTACCACAACGACTTGACCCAGTACTTCCACTTTTTGGAAATTCAGGGCGTCGGCTCGTGGACCGAGACCACACAGGAGCGCATCGGCGACTTCCTGCAGTCCTTGAAGGAGCGGGGGTTGTCCAGCTCCAGTGCGGCCCGCAAACTGGCCGCATTGAAGACCTTCTACCATTATCTGCTGCAAACGCAGGTGATCACGGAGAACCCCACCATCAGCTTGGAGCGTCCCAAGACGGGCCGCTACCTGCCCAAGGTGCTCAACCAACACGAGGTGCAACAACTCCTGGACCAGCCGTCGCTGGCCCCCCGCGAGCGGGCGATCCTGGAGTTGCTCTACTCCGGCGGCCTGCGCGTCAGCGAGCTGACCAAGGTCAACATCTCCGACGTGAACCTCCACGAAGGCCACCTGCGCATGGTCGGCAAGGAAGGTAAGGAGCGGATCATCCCGCTCTCCGAGACCGCCATCCAGGCGATCGAGGTCTACCTCAAGCAGGTGCGCCCCACCCAGAAGAGCCGCCCGCAAGAGCGCGCCCTGTTCCTCAACTACGCTGGCCGGCGCCTGAGCCGGCAGTGCATCTGGAAGATCGTCAAGGAAGCGGCCCGCACGGCGGCCATCTCCATCGACATCACGCCGCACACGTTGCGCCACTCCTTCGCCATCCACCTGCTGGAGAAGGGCGTGGACATCCGCTCGGTCCAGGAGCTGCTCGGCCACGCCGACATCTCCACCACCCAAATCTACGCCCATGTGTCGAAGCGGCGCATGAAGGGTGGCGTGGAACGCTCGGCCTAACGGCCAACGCAATCAGGGCCGGTTCCTACGGGAACCGGCCCTTTTCGTTAGCGCTTCAGGAGCCCGTCAGCTCTTCGATGATGGCCTCGTAGAAGTCGTGGATGGACTCGTTCTCGCCCAAGCGGAAGCGCTTGCGCAGCTTGTGCATCGGGAAGACCGCCATGCCCGTGCGCGGGAAGAAGACGCAGGCGTGGTCGAGATCCGTGCGGAACTGCCAGTGGCCGCCCACGTTGTGGATCAGCGCGGCACCCAGGTAGGCGCCCCAGTTGGTGGAGATGGCGTCCAGCACGTCCTGCTCTTCCGGGGGGGTCCGCCCCCAGACCTGCGTCACCAGGCGGTCCAGGTCCTCCAGGCTCTCCTGCGAGAAGTCGAGGTCCACGACCTCCTCGTCGAACATGGCCGAGACCTCCATGATCATCTTGTCGACCAACTCCGCCATCTCGCGGTCGAAGGACAGGTTCTCCACATCCCCCTTGGCAACGGGGCCGTACAGGGCGTCCGCCTCGCCTTCGAAGAGAATTTCCGGCAGGCGGGCGATGGCGGCGTCGTCGATTTTTTGGTCGGTCATGGAACTCATCCGGGCACGTGGGGGGTGGGCAGGATCTTGAGCACGGCGGCTTCCACCGCGTCGACGCTAAGGTCCTTGAGGCAGGTCAGCTCGTCGCAGGAGGTTTGGCGCTTGTCCCACAGGCAGGGCCGGCAGCCGAGGCCTTCGACAACGACCGGCTGGTGGACCGTGCCGGTGGGGATCAGCTTGGCCGGGTCCGTGGGGCCGAAGATCGCCACCGTGGGCGTGCCCACGGCCACACCCACGTGCATCGGCGCGGAATCCACGGCCACCAGCGCGTCGGCCTGCTCGATCAAGGCGGCCAGCTGGCCGAGCCCCTTCGTCTTGCCGTAGGCCTCCGTGTAAGGGAAGCCGCCGGTCTCGCGGATCAGGCGGATGATGTCCTCGTCGTCCGGGCCGCCCGCGAGCACCACCTGGGCGCCCTGGCTGGAGAGCCGGCGGCCCAACTCGACCCAACGCTCCGGTGCCCAGCCCTTGATGATCTTCTTCTCGATCGACAGCTTGCTCACGCCGGGATGGAAGACCACCACGGGGCGGCGCGCGTTCGCCAGGAAGTCACGCGCCCACTCCCGGTCCGCCGGGTTGACGGTCATCTGGGGCAGGCGCGGCTGCTTGCCCAGGTAGCCCACCAGGTCGTGGTACATGTGGGCCGCGTATTGCTGCTTGTTCAGCGGCACCGCCAGCGTCAACAGGCGGGTCCACTTGTGGGTGGCGTAGCCCACGCGGTATTTGGCGCCCGTCAGCCAGACCAGCATCGCCATGATCGGGCTCGAGCCCGCCGTGATGGCCAGGTCGAACTTCTCCTTGCGCAGCTTGCGGACCAGCCCGAGGAACTCGAAGGGGCTGGGGTCATGCTTGGCGTCGAAGGTGAAGACCTCGTCGATCGCCGCGTTGAAGCGCATGATGCCTTCACAACGGGGCTCTACCAATGCCGCGAGATGCGCGTGGGGGTAAGCCTCGCGCAGCGACTGGATCACAGGGAAGAACAGGATCTCGTCCCCGATCCCGCCGAAGTTCACGACGAGGATGCGCTGGATCGACCTATCCATGGGAATGGTGTCCACCGGGATGTTGGCCATGGATCTATTTTACCGGATCGCGGCGCGATGGCGAGATCGCGATGGTCATCGCCAGCAACAGCCAGAACTGGAGCTGCACGGCGGGCCGGTAGAAGACCGTGTCGACCATGCCCATGACGCCCATGCCCACCAGCGCGGCCAGCACGGCCACGGCCCACCAGCGGCTTTCGCCCTGGCCCAGCCAGTACGTCCAGGCGTTGCGGGCCAGGTAGGCCACCAACAGCCAGCTGAAGAGGAAGAGGCCGACCACGCCCATCTCCGCGAGCACCTCGAGCCAGATGTTGTACGCGCCCAGCGCTTCGAAACCGCTCACCATGTAGAGCGAGTACACCTTGCGGAAGGCCGTGTTGCCGACGCCCACGCCGATGAGCCAGTTGTCGTGCACCATCCTCAGCACGCCCTCCCACACGTTCACGCGGAAAGAGTTGGAAGAGTGGCCGCGCAGCGTGAAGATGGAGAGCAGGCGGGTTTGCAGCGAGGGGCTGGTGGCGATGCGCAGGGCCGCCAGGGCCAACACGCCGACCACGCCCAGGACCAGCCCGCCCATCAGCTGGCGGCTCTGCCGCAGCCGATCGCGGATCAGCCAGGCGCCCATACCGCCGAAGATCACCAGCACGAAGACGACCGCCACGTAGGCGCTGCGGCAATACGTGAAGTAGATGCACAGCGGCACCACCGCCAGGCCGGCCGCGGGCAGCAGCCGGAAGGGCATGCGCCAGCGCGCGGCGGCCGTCAGGGCCAGCGGGAAGATCGGCAGCAGGTAGCCCGCCAGGAGGTTGGGGTTCATGAGGGTCGAATAGACGCGGGTGAGGGGGTCCAGCGTCTCCGGGTCTTCCCAGTTGGCCAGCGGCTCGACGCCGATCTTCCACTGGAACACGCCATAGGCGGCCTCCAACGTGCCCGCGAGGAACAGCGCCGCCAGGACCGCGAAGAGCGCGCGCCGAGACTGGAGAACTTGCCTGAACGAGAAGTAGGCCAGCCAATAGACCACCATCTTGGCGAGGCCCTTGGCGCTGGCGACCAGGTTGGGCGAGAAGCCCGTGGCGATCACGTGGACGGCGATGAAGCCCAGCACCAGGCCGTCCAGGGTGGAGAACTCCGCGCGGGTGTCGGGCTGGGCCAACAGGCGGACCAGCACCATGCCGAAGGCCAGCAGCACCAAGGCGGCGTTGATGGCCGTGCCCACGAAGGGCGACGCCAGGAAGAGCAGGCAGACCGCGAAGATCGAGAGCGTCTCGGCGTTGCGGGCCACGACGCTGCCCTGGATCCAGCCGCGGAAGCGGTCATAGAACCAATCCGTGAGACGGCGCAGCACGCGCAGCAGGACGCTGTCTCCCATGCCGGCGCCCAGGCGGCCGCGCTCGCCCGCCAGCGCCAGGCGCTCCAGCCAGTGCGGCGGCGGGATCAACAGGGGGCCGGAGCTCATGGCGTGGTGCTAGGGCTCGCCGCCGGGGCGGGCGCGGCGGTATCGACCATGCGGACGTCCAGCACGGAGCCGCGCAGGCGGTACTTGAACCCCTCGACGTCGATGGGCACGCCCACCTTGAGCTTCTGGCCGCCCCACACGATGCCGTCCTCCGTCTGGGCCGCCTTGTCGCGCAGCGTCAGCACGACCTCCGTGCTGTAGGGGTTGGCGGGGTCCGTCGTCAGGCGGAAGTCCTTGCCGTCGTTGATGGGGACGGAGATGATGGAGCGCTTCGTGAGCACGTTGGCGATCTCCACCTTGTCGTAGGGTTGGTTGCGGATCGTCACGAAGGCCTTGTCGCCCTTCTTGAACATCGCCAGATCCTCGAAGTTGGCCTTGATGAAGAGGTCGATCTCCGCCGGACCCTCCTTCTCGATGATCTTGGAGAGCGAGGTGGCGCCGCTCTTCACGGCAGCCACGCCCAGCACGCTCAGGATCGTGGTGGCCACGATCAGGCCGTCCAACACGTTGACGGCGCCGAAGAGCTTGCCGCGGGAGTCGATCAGGGGCATCAGGGGGTCCTTTCAGGGGATGTAGCGAGGATCCGGGCGATCAGGCTGGTGGTGGATCGGCCCGGGACGAAGGCCAGGATCTCGATCCGGCCGCCATACGCGCGGACGGTGGGGGCCTCGGGCAGGGAGTCTGGCGTGTAGTCGCCGCCCTTGCAGTAAACATGCGGTTTCAGGGCGGCCAACACGGCGTCGGCCGTGGGCTCGTCGAAGATGGTCACGAAGTCCACACAGGCGAGGCCGGCCAACAGCTCCGCGCGCTCGGCTTCGGGGAGGATGGGGCGGTCGGGGCCCTTGTTCAGGCGCTTGACGCTGCTGTCGGCATTCACGCCTACGACGAGGCGATCGCCCAACGCCCGCGCGGCCTGCAGGTAACGCAAGTGGCCCACGTGCATGAGGTCGAAGACCCCGTTGGTGAAGACGGTCGTGCCAGGCAGGGCCGCCAACGTGGCGGCCAGGGCCTCGCGGCCTTGGAGCTTGCTCATAGGGCGTCCCACGCCTCGCGCATCTCCTGGACGTTGGTCACGCTGGTGCCGAAGCGGCGCACCACGATCGAGGCGGCCAGGTTGGCGAGCACCACGGCTTCGCGCGGGGTCGCGCCGGCGGCCAGCGCCATGGTCAGCGTGCCGACGACGGTGTCGCCGGCGCCCGTCACGTCGAAGACGTCCGACCGGTTGAAGGCCGGGATCTCCGTGAGGCCGCCTTCGCGCTCGAACAGCGCCATCCCGGCCCCGCCCCGCGTGATCAGCACGCTGCGCAGCGAGGTGCCGGCGAGGATCTTGGCGCCGGCGGCGCGCAGCGTGGCGTCGTCCGTGATCGTGAAGCCCACCTCGGCCTCGGCCTCCGGTTGGTTGGGCGTCACCACCCAGGCGCCCGGGAAGCGGCTGAGGTCGCCCTGGGAGTCTACCGTCAGCACCTTGCCGGCCCGCCCGACCAGCTCGCACATGCGGGCGATCAAGCTGGGCGTCAGCACGCCGTTGCCGTAGTCGGAAAGCAGCACGGCGTCGTAGCCCGGCAGCCGCGCCTCGATCGCCGCCAGCAAACGAGCTTCCAGGTCCGCGTCGAGCGGGTGGCGCTTCTCGCGGTCCACGCGCACGATTTGCTGGGTGACGGACTGTTGGCTGGAGGCGGAGATCCGGCTCTTGGTGGTGGTAGGGCGGCTGGGGTCGGGCAGCGATAGGTCGGTGCCCACGCCGCGTTGGTTCAGCTCCGCCTTGAGCTGCCCGGCCATCAGGTCCTCGCCGACCACGCCGGCCATGTCGACGGCGCCGCCCAGGCTCGCGATGTTGGCCGCCGCGTTGGCCGCGCCGCCCGGGAAGACGGTGGCGTTGCTGTGTTGGAGGATCAGGACCGGCGCCTCGCGCGAGATCCTGGCCACCTCGCCCGTGACGTACTCGTCGGCGAAGAGGTCCCCTACCACCAGCACCTTGGCGCGCGCGAAGCCGGCCAACAGCGCTTCCAGGCGCGGGGTGCTCAATTCCAGGTGAATTGTGGACATAACGCTTGATTATACACGTTGCGCCCTGGCGCGCCGCGTGCGCGGCGTCACCGCCTCGTCAATACGAGCCGGCAGGCAGGATCCGGACCAGGTTGGCGCCGGGGTCCAGGATGGCCATGCGCCCGTCCGCGGCGATATCGATGCCGATGGGCAGCACCAGGCCGTCCTCCGCGTTGGGGTCCGGGAAGAACTTGCCGCCCGGGCCCGCCAACGTGGTGATCGTCCCGTCGGGCGTGATCTTCCGGATGCGGGCGTACGTGCGGGGCAAATTCTGCGTCACGCCTTCGCGCAAGCCGCCTTCCAGGCCGGCGATCAGGGGGATGCCGACCGTGCCCATCTCGCCGAGGTACACGTTGCCGGCCGCGTCTACCGCGACGCCCGCCGGCATCACGATCGTGGCTTCGCGTGCGATGTGATCGATGGGCAGCGTGCCGTCCTCCGGGATCTGTCCGATCCAGGCCGCTGTGGCCTTGCCGGCCAGGGCCTCCAGGCGCGGATCCGGTCCGTCCAGGCCGGTGATCTTGTGGATCTTGCCGGAGATGGTGTCGGCCACCAGCAGGTTGCCCTGGCGGTCGAAGGCCAGGCCCTGGGGATCGGAGAGCACGCCCGTCAGGGCCGAGACGCCCTCCACCGGGTTCAGGATCACGGAGAGGGCCAGCGAGTCCGCCTGCCCTACGTTGTCGGTATGGCCCACGCCGCACACCAGCTCGACCATGCCGTCCTCCGCAAGGCGCATGACCTGGTTGTCCAACGTGCTCCAGTAGATGCGGCCGCGGGCGTCCACTGCCAGCCCGCTGCCGGTGACCTTGGCCTCGGTGGCGGGCAGGCGCTCGCCGGCCTTGAACTGGAGCTTGGGATTCACGCCGCCGCCGACGAGCGTGTGCACGATGCCGTCCTCGCCGATGGCGCGGATGCGGCCGTTGCCCAGATCCGTAAAGATGATTTCCTTGCCGCGGAAGGCCAGTCCCGACGGCAACTTCATCTGGAGCCCGGCCACCGGCCCGCCGTCGCCGGCGAACCCGGCCGTCCCGCCGGCCACGGTGGTGAGCAGGCCGCCGGAGAATCGTCGGATGGCATGGCTGGCGGACTCCGTGATCAAGAGGTCGCCGTTGGGCGCGAAGGCACAGGTCGCCGGCGCGTTGAGCGGCAATGCGTTGGGGTCGATCGGCAAGGACTCGTCCACCCCCGCGCGCACGCTCCAGGCCCCGGCCGGCGTGAGCGCGTGCACGAGGTTGGTGGCGGCATCGCAGACCAACAGCGCCCCGTTCGCATCCACCGCCAGGCCGGAAGGCGCCACGAGGTCGGCCCCGATCCCCGCGGGCGCCCCTTGCTTGCCGTCCGGCGTGATCGCCACGATGCGCTTTCGACCAGGGTCCGAGACATACAGCGTGCCGTTCTCGGCGCGAGCCAGGTCTGGTTTTGCCCCGCTGGCGTCCGCGATCGCATCCGCCACCAGCACGGTGCCCTTGCCGGGGCGGTAGCGGTACAGGCTTGCGGCCCCCGTATCGAGGGTCCACAGCACGTCCAGCTCGCCGTCCGGGCCGAGCGCGAGGCCCAGGAAGCCGCCGTGCGCGGTGCCTACATCGATCGGGATGCGGTGAAGCACGCCGTCCGGCGTGATCGAGAGCAACCGGCCCGGGTCCGTGGGCTGTACCCAGGTGGACTCCGCCACGTAAACCGTGCCGTCGGCCGCCACGGCCAGGCGCCGGGGATAGATGGGCGTCGTCGTCGCCGGGACGTCCACGGCGCCAGGGGCCTTCGCTTCGCCGGTTCCCGCGAAGATCGAGACCTTGCCCTCGGCCGTCAGCTTGAAGATGGTCTGGTTGGTGGCCACCAGCACGCTGCCGTCCGGCATGCGCGCCATGTCTTGTGTGGGCCTGAAGTTCTGCTTCACTTGCCCGCGCACCACGTCGGCGTAGGTGGAAATGGTCCCCGTGCTGGAGACCTTCCGGATGCGACCCATGCCGGCTTCCGCAATGAGGACGCCGCCATCCGGAAGCGGCACCAGTCCGACCGGGTCGAAGATGGCCACCCCGTTTGCTTGCCGGCCGTCCCCCAGGAAGGCCTGGCCCAAGAGCAAGGCGCGGATCGCCTCCAGCGTCTTGGCCACCGCGGGAGCCTTGCCGCGCAGCTCCTCCGTGGCGGCCACCAGGTCGGCCGGCGCGTAGCTGGGCACGCGGCCCAACAGCGCGCGCGCGGCATCCAGGTCATCATGCAGGCGCTGGGCCTCCGCGGTGGGCAGCTTGTCGAGCGCGCTCTGTTGGCCCTGCACGTACTTGCCCAGCACGTAAGCCGTCCCCAGGGCGGAGGCCGTGTCGATCGGCAGCGACGCCACGGCGGGCGTCTTGAGCGCGCTCAGCTCGCCGCCATGCAGCAGGCCGCCCGCGTGGAGCTTGATGCGCAGGACGGCGTTCTTGCCGGGTACGGCCGTGAAGCGGTAGCTGCCCGTTGCGTCCGTGGTGGCGACGAGCGCCTTGCCGGCGGCGTCCAGCACGGGGTTGCCGGCGGCGTCGACCACTTCCACGACGGCGTCGGCCAGGAAGTATTCACCGGGCTCGTCGTCCTGCACGGCATACTTGGTCTTGCCCGTCAGCCCACCGCTGTTGTTGGCGATGATGGCGCCGCCGTTGTTGGAGATGAGGTTGCCGCTGTTGTTCGAGATGACGCCGCCGCCATGGTCGCTCACGAGCTTGACCTTGCCGGTCAGGGCCGTCGCGGCCGTCACCAAGACCGGCCCTTGCTCGAGCGGCTTCCGCCCTGTCACGGGCTTCGTGGGGGTGGAGCAGGCAACGAGCATCGCTGCTGCAACCGCCGAAGACAACCAGCCGAATGAACGCATGGTTGTTATCTTACCCGCAGCGGGTCATACCTCGTCGGTCGCCCCGGCCGTTGCCAGCTCGCCCTTGGCCCGCGCGCGCAAGAAGGCGTCGATGAACACGTCCAGCTCACCGTCCATGACCGCTTGCACCTGGCTGGTCTCCGCGCCGGTGCGGTGGTCCTTGACCATGGAGTAGGGGTGGAAGACGTAGGAGCGAATCTGGTGGCCCCAGGCGGCGTCCGTCTGGGGACCCTTGATGTCTTCCAGCTTGGCGGCATGTTCCAGCACCATGCGGTCGTAGAGCTTGGCCTTCAGCACCCGCATGGCCGTCTCGCGGTTTTGCAGCTGGGAGCGCTCGTTCTGGCAGTTCACGACCGTGTTGGTGGGCAGGTGCGTGATGCGGATGGCCGTTTCCACTTTGTTCACGTTCTGGCCGCCGGCGCCGCCCGACCGGAAGGTGTCGATGCGCAGCTCCTTGGGGTCGATCTCGATGTTGATTTCCTGGTCCAGCTCCGGGATCACGTCCACGCCCGCGAAGGCCGTCTGACGCTTGCCCGCGGCGTTGAACGGCGAAATACGCACCAGCCGGTGCGTGCCCTTCTCCGCGATCAGCCGCCCGTAGGCGTAGGGCCCCGTGATGATCAGGGTGGCGCCCTTGATGCCGGCTTCGTCGTTCTCGCTCATGTCGGTCAGCTCGGCCTTGTAGCCGTGCTGCTCCGCCCAGCGGCTGTACATGCGGAAGAGCATCAGGGCCCAGTCGGCCGCATCCGTG
The DNA here is from genome assembly GCA_028287685.1 of Cyanobacteria bacterium RYN_339. GTDB lineage: Bacteria > Cyanobacteriota > Sericytochromatia > S15B-MN24 > JAQBPE01 > JAQBPE01. The sequence goes on from JAQBPE010000085.1 coordinate 56,270, forward strand.
CCGCCCGCGCCCGCCGACACGGACAGGATCGCGGGGCTGTTGTCGTATTGGCCGGAGAGCAACTGGTTCAACTCCCAGTTATCCAGCTCCTTGACCACCTCTTGGAGCGTCCGCTCCATCTCGGCTTCCATGTCCGCATCGCCCAGCTCCAGGGCCACGCCGATGTCTTCCACGGCGCTTTCCCAGCGGGTAATCAGGTTGGCCTGCCCCCGGACCTGGTCCAGCTCCTGCATGATCTTCTGGGCCTTCTGCTGGTCGTTCCAGAAGTCCGGCGCGCTGGCTTGGTGCTCCAGTAGTTCTACGCGTTGCTTGAGGCGGTCGGGGTCAAAGATGCCTCCTGGCCGCGGCCACGCGATCGCCCATGACGCGTATTTCGGGCTTGAGGTCGGCGAGGGCCATCTTAGGCGTTCTCCTCCGGGTGGTGGCCGTCGGCCTCCCCCGTCAGGTGCGGGTCGTTGGCCTCGGGGACGGGGCCGTCGTGGTGTATCGGCTGCACAGGCTGCACAGGCTGCACGGGCTGGCTTTCTTCCGGGCGGTCCACTTGCAACAAGCGGCGGCCGAACGCGGTGGTCATCGGCTCGTCGTCGAGGGCCTGCGCATCCGTCGGGAACTGCGGCATGGGCAAGCCCAGCGCCCGCATCTCCCGCTCGATTTCCGCCATGTCCTCCATCGCGGCGATGTCGCCATCGTCGGCGCCCTGGAAGAACTCGGGCATGATCATCTGGAAGGGCGACGGCGGGGCCTCGTAGACCACCTGCATGTGGAAGACCTGGTGGACGAAGTCCGACTGGATGGCGCGCATCAGCACCTGGAAGGTCTCGTAAGCCTCGCGCTTGTACTCGAGCAGCGGGTCCTTCTGGCCGTAGGCGCGCAGGCCGATGCTCTCGCGCAGCGCGTCGATGTCGTGCAGGTGGGCGATCCACTTCTGGTCGATGATGCGCAGCAGCACCTGGCGCTCCAGCTGGCGCATGATCTCCGGCGCCATGGTGGCTTCCTTCGATTCGAAGGCCATGACGGCTTGCTCCTGGAGGAACTTGGGCAGGCTTTCGGAGCCGAAATCCTCGAGCTCCTTGACCGTCAGGTTGCGCAGCAGCGGGATCGCTTCGCCCAGGGTGTTGATCAACCCGGCGAAGTCCCACTCCTCGCGCGGCACGCCCGGTGCCACGAACTCGTTGGCCGTGGTCTGGGTGAACTTCTCGACCATGCGCACGACCACCGGCCGGATGTCCTCGCCTTCCAGCACCTTGCGGCGCTCGGCGTAGACGATCTTGCGCTGGTTGTTCATGACGTCGTCGTACTCCAGCACCTGCTTGCGGATGTTGAAGTGGTAGATTTCGACCTTGCGCTGGGCGCCTTCGATGGCGCGGCTGACCATGCCGGACGTGATGTCCATGTCCTCTTCGGCGGCCATGCGGTCCATCAGGCCCTTGATGCGATCGCCGCCGAACAGCCGCATCAGGTCGTCCTCCAGCGAGAGGAAGAACTTCGAGCTGCCCGGGTCACCCTGGCGGCCGGCGCGGCCGCGGAGCTGGTTGTCGATGCGGCGGGACTCGTGGCGTTCGGTGCCGACGCAGTGCAGGCCGCCGACGCTGATGACGTCCTTCTGGGCTGCCTTGCACTGGTCCACGAAGGAGAAGATGGCGGTCTTGATCTTGGTGTAGGTGTCCTCGTCCAGCTCCGTGAACATCTCGCGCCAGACCTTGTCGGCCCAGGCCTCGTCCTTGCGGAGCAGGGCGCGCGTGAGGTCCTCGTAGGGGTAAGGCTCCAGGCCCAGCTGGGTCAGGTAATCCTTGGCCATGAACTCTGAGTTACCGCCCAGGATGATGTCGGTGCCTCGGCCGGCCATGTTGGTGGCGATCGTGACGGCCCCGCGCGAGCCTGCCTGCGCGATGATCTTGGCTTCCATCTCGTGGTACTTCGCGTTCAGCACGTGGTGCGGCACGCCCTTGGCCTTGAGCAACTCGGAGAGGTGCTCCGACTTCTCGATCGAGATGGTACCGACCAGCACCGGGCGGCCCGTCTTGTGCATCTCCGCGACTTCATTCGCGACGGCGCGGAACTTGGCGCCGATGGTCTTGTAGATGGAGTCTTGCTGGTCCTCGCGGATGCGCTCCTTGTTGGTGGGGATGACCGTGACTTCCAGGTTGTAGATCTTGCCGAACTCCGCCTCTTCCGTCGCCGCGGTGCCGGTCATGCCGGAGAGCTTCTGGTACATGCGGAAGTAGTTCTGGAAGGTGATGGTGGCGAGCGTCTGGGTCTCTTCCTGGATCTTGACGCCTTCTTTGGCTTCGATCGCCTGGTGGAGCCCATCCGAATACCGGCGGCCCGTCATCAGGCGGCCCGTGAACTCGTCGACGATCACGATCTCGTCGAAGCCCTTCTCCTCGTTGTACTTCACGACGTACTCGACGTCGCGCAGGTACAGTTCCTTCGCGCGCAGGGCTTGAACCAGGTGATGCGCGAGCTCGGGGTTGTTGGGGTCGTAGAGCTCGCGGACGTTGAGGATCTTCTCCGCCTTCTCGATGCCCTCTTCGGTCAGCAAGATGTTCTTGGTCTTTTCCTCGACCGCGTAGTCTTCTTCCTTCACCATGCGCGGCGCGACCTTGATCAACTGCTCGTAAAGGTCCGCGCGGTCATCCATCTGGCCGGAGATGATCAAGGGCGTGCGCGCCTCGTCGATCAGGATCGAGTCGACCTCGTCGATGACGGCGAAGCCGAGGCCGCGCTGGACGCACTCGTGGGTGTTGCCGGCCATGTTGTCGCGCAGGTAGTCGAAGCCGAACTC
>JAQBPE010000087.1 GCA_028287685.1 Cyanobacteria bacterium RYN_339
GGCCGCCGGCGGCATCCCCGTCTTCCTCCCGCCGATTGGCGACGACATGCTCCCCGACCTGCTGGAAAGCATGGACGGCATCTTGTTCACCGGTGGCGTGGACATCCACCCCTCGGAATACGACGAGCAGCCGCACCCGTTGCTGGGCTCCGTCGACCTGGAGCGCGACCGCTTCGAGATGGCGCTCTTCGATCAGGTCTGGAACCACACGGACCTACCCGTGCTGGGCGTTTGCCGCGGCCTGCAACTGTTGAACGTGGCCCTGGGCGGCACCCTGTGGCAGGATCTGCCCAGCCAGCGGCCCTCGCACGTCCACCACTCCCAAACGGACCACCGCTACAAGGCCGTCCACCCCATGAAGATGGACCCCGAGACGCGCATGGGCGGCATGTTGCCCCGCGTGCTGGCGGTCAACAGCCTGCACCACCAGGGCATCAAGGAGCTGGCCCCCGGCCTGCGCGCCGCGGCCTGGAGCCCCGACGGGCTGATCGAGGCCATCGAGAGCCCGGACCACGCCTTCCGCATGGCGGTGCAGTGGCACCCCGAGAACCTCGTGCACGCGAACTACCCGGAGTTCATGGCCCTGTTCAGGGGCCTGGTCGACTACGCGCGCGAGCGCCAACGCGCCCGCAAGGGCCAGGGAGCGATCCCTGCAGCGTAGTCGTAGGCTTCTCTGGCCGCTCGCCGCGGCCCTTTACCTCACGGGTTGCGACCTCGCCACCCTGCCCACCGCCGTGCTGCCCACGGGCATCCCTACCGGCACCACGCCGGCCCCCACCATCCCGGTCACGGGCGACCAGGCGGCCCGCGAGGCCGCCGTGCGCCCGATCGTGCAGCGCGAGGCCGCGGCCCGTGGCCTGCCCGTCGACCTGGTCATGGCCGTGATCGCGCAGGAGTCGGCCTTCGACCCCAAGGCCGTCAGCCCGACCGGTGCCCAGGGCCTGATGCAGCTGATGCCCGGCACGGTGGCCGACATCAACTTGCGAGCGCCCAACGGCGTGCACGTGGGCGACCCCTTCGACCCGGCGCAGAACGTGCTGGGTGGCGCCTGGTACCTGGCCTGGGTGCACCAACAGGTGCCCCTGGCGAGCGTCGCAGCAGGGGACGACTGGAAGTTCGCGCTGGGCGGCTACAACGGCGGCATCGGCCGCGTGCAGGGCGCCATCACCCAGACCCGCCAGGGCGCGGGGCGCGTCACCTGGGATGACGTTGCGCCCCTGCTGCCCGCGGAGACCCAGCGCTACGTGCCGCAAGTGCTCGCGCGCCGGTCCCGCTACCTCTAAATGTAGAGCTTCAGGCCCAGGACGTCGCCCAGGCCGTTGGCGCCGATGGTGCCCTCCAGCGTGTTGGAGAATTTGTAGCCCAGCTCGATGCCGGACGCCGTGGTCCCGGCGGGGCTGAGTGGGTTGATGCCCACGTTAAGGCGTCCCGTCAGCTGGTGCGTGAACGGGTAGGCCAGCGCCACCCCCACGAAGGGCGACGGGTTGTAGCCGCCCCCGGACAACAGGCCGCCATAGCCCACGCCGCCGAGCAGGTCCAGCGTCAGGCCGCCGCCGCCGTGCAGCAGCTTGTAAAGCAGGCGCACGTCGCCGTGGACGGTGTTAAAATAGGCGAAGTGGGCCGCCACGCCCAGCGACAGCTGCGGCGCGACCGGCGCGTCAATGGATACGCCCACGCCATATCCCAGGCCAAGTCCCAACACGGGGCTGCCGCCAAAGTCGGCCTTGGGCATCGTGGATGCAGCCGCGGGCGTTGCGAGCAAAACCGTTACCAGGGCAAAAAGTAGATTCCGAGCCATAATGGCACCTCCGAGTTAATTGGTAGAATACACAATTCTATACATTCGTTGTACCACAAGGAGAACTCAATGGACATCCGAACCATTGCCGTCATTGGTGGCGGCGCTATGGGCAACGGGATCGCGCAGGTGGCGGCCACCGCCGGCTATGACGTGATCCTGCGCGATATTTCGCAAGCCGCCATTGATCGAGCAACGGGCACGATCCGCAAGAGCCTGGAACGCCTGATCAAGGCGGGCAAGCTATCTGAAGGCGATTTCCAAATTACTTTCGGCCGAATCCGCGCCACCACGGAGTTGGCCGACATCGCCGCCGCCGATTACGTGATCGAGGCCATCCCGGAGCAGATGGCCCTGAAGCAGGACATGTTCAAGCAGCTCGACGCCCTCTGCAAGCCGGGCGTGATCTTGGCGACCAACACGTCCGAGCTCTCCGTCACCAAGATTGCCTCGGCGACCGGCCGTGCGGACCGGGTCATCGGCATGCACTGGTTCAACCCGCCCCCGGTCATGAAGCTGGTGGAAATCGTGCGTGGCGTGCAGACGTCCGACGAGACCCTGCGCCTGACGGAGGAGGTCTCGCACAAGATGGGCAAGGAAACCGTGGTCTGCAAGGACGCGCAGGGCTTCATCACCTCGCGCGCGCTCTGTGCCTTGCTGGTGGAATGCTACCGCATCGCGGAGGAAGGCCTGGCCTCGTTTGAGGACATCGACAAGGCCATCCGCCTGGGCCTGAACCACCCGATGGGCCCGCTCGAGCTCTCCGATTACGTGGGCATGGATGTGCTGGTGCATGCCAGCGAGGGCATGGTGGAAGCCTTCGGCGACCGCTTCCGCATGCCGCAATCCGTGATCAAGCAGGTCGAAGCGGGGCACTACGGGCGGAAGTCCGGGCGCGGCTTCTATGACTACGCGCAGAAGGAAGCAGCCAGCCTGAAGGGTTGATTTGCTACAGCAGGGGGGCCCGCGTTAGAATCGCGGGTTCCCCTGTTAACTTTTTTGACTTACGGAGATTCCGACATGTTCCGAGCGCATTCTCTGGCCGGTGTGGTCCTTCTGGCGGCCGTGACGGCTTGCAGCCCCACCATCAACGTGACCACGCCGAACGGCACGGGCACCGGAACGACCGGCGCGACCGGCACGACGGGTTCGCCCAAGCCCGGCGCGAGCCCCAGCACCACCACGGTGGGCGGCACCGTCGGCGGCACCATCGTCGCGGCAGGCAACGATTTCGCGACGGCCACCTCCGTGAACGCCGGCGCCACCGTCAACCTCAAGACCGTTGCCGGTAGGGACTCCTTCTTCACCCTCACGGCGCCCGCCGGTAAGGACGGCGTCCTGAAGATCACGCTCTCGGAGACCAACCCCAACTGGAACCCCGGCGTCCGCTTCTACGACAGCTCCAAGGCCGAGAAAGACACCCAGTACGGCGCGGACGGGACCGCCACCCCCACGACCGGTCTGCTGCCCGTCAGCGCCGGCAAGGCCTACTTCTTCTCGGTCAACACCCAGGACGCGTCCGACGTGACGGACCTGGGCGTGAAGGTGGAGGTCATCCCGGTGAACGACGCCAGCGAGCCGAACGACGACTTCGCGAGCGCCACCGCCCTCGTGCTCGGTACGGCCAAGGACTTCTTCATCTTCGCGGGCTCGGACTCCGGCCCGGCGACGAAGGGCGAAGACCAGGACTTCTTCAAGGTGGACTTCCCGGCCGGCAAGACCAAGCTGCGCGTGAAGATCACCAACAATACGTCCACCAAGACAACCAACGGCGTGGACGGCCCGCAGAACTTCTTCTACCAGATCTTCGACAACAACAAGACGGAGCTCACCTCCGGCGGCGGCGCCAACCAGAACGCCAACGTGGACAACGTGCACGACATCCCGGCGGCCGGCACCTACTTCCTCAAGCTGACCGGCAACGGCAACAGCACCATCGCCAGCAAGCTGACGGTCGCGGCGGAGTAAAAGCAAAAGGGCCGGCGGTTTCCCGCCGGCCCTCAACTTGTTAGGTACCTTGGTTCCACTGCTGGTTGTTCTGCTCGTTCTGCTCGTAGAACTCCGCCTTGTACTGGCGGTCTTCGACCTGCCCCAGGGCGTTCTCGAGGTCGCGGGTGATCATCAGGCAGCTGTCGCCGTGGGCGCCCTTGACCTCGATCTTCACTTCGCCGGAAGGCGAGATGTTGATTTCCAGCTCTTGCATTTCCATCACGAACCTCCAATCCTGGCTTCGATGCGGGCCAGCGCCTCGACGGCGCGGTCTTCCGCGTAGCTGCCGGAGACAAGCTCCGTCAGGATCCGGCGTGCCTCGTCGAAGCGCCCCAGCTCCTCGTAGATCATACCCAACTTGAAGCGCAGGCCTCCTTGCTCGGGGTCCAGCGCCGCGGCCCGCTCCAGCACCTGCAGGGCCACCTGGGGCCGGCCCTCGCGCCAGAGGGCGGAACCCAGCCCGTCGAGGGCCGACACGTCGCCCGGCGCCTGCTCGAGGGCCAGCTTGAAGCACTCGCAGGCCGCCTCCAGGTTGTTCAATTCGAGGCTGGCCCAGCCCTGGCCCACGCGCGAGTCCGTCAGGCCCGGGTCCAGCGCCAGGGCCCGCTGGTAGCTGAAGAGCGCCTGCCCGGCCTGGCCGGCTTCGAGCTGGGCGTTGCCCAGGTTGTGGTGGTGCGCCGCGACGCGCGGCTCCAGCGCCGTGGCGCGCTCGTAGGCGGCGATCGCCTCGTCGTACCGCCCGGCCTCGAAGCAGGCGTGGCCATAAGTCGCCTGCCGCCGCACGTCGTCCGGATGGCTTTCCGCGGCGGCGCCTAACGCGGCCAGCGCCTCCTGGGGCCGGTCGGCGGCCAGCAGGCTGTCGCCGAGGCTTGCAGCGGCGTCCACGTCGTCCGGGGCCAGCTTGGCGTACTTCCGCCAGAACACGGCCGCGCGGTCCGGCACGCCGTTGGCGTCGAACAGGCGCGCCAGCCGGCGTGGGTGCTCCGGGTCGAGCGGGTCCTGGTGGGCCAATCTCATGAGATACGTGGCCGCCTGCTCCCATTGGCCCAGGTCCTCGTGCACGCGCGCCAGGCCCTCCAGCGCGCGTGGGTCGTCTTCCTTGAGGCGCAGCATCTGCTCGAGCAGCGGCACGGCCTGGGCGGGCTCCTGGCGCAGCTCGCAAACGGTGGCGAGGCCGTGGTAGGCCTCCGGGTCCGCGGTTTCCAGCGCGATCGCCCGGGCGAAGGCGTCGGCGGCGCGGCCCAGGCCGGGCGGGTTCTCGGCCATGTGCGCCCAGCCCAAGCCGACCTGGGCCGGGGCATGCTTGGGGTGGGCCAGCAGCACGCGGCGGAAGGTGCGGATGGCTTCCTCCATCTCGTGGCTCCAGAGCTGGGCCCAGCCCAGCGCCGTCAGGGCCTCCGGATCCAGCGGCTTGCTGGCCAGCACGCCCCGCAGCAGGGCGATCGCCCCCGCATAGTCGTCCTGTTCGAGGTGCACCAGGGCCAGGTTGTAGCGCACGGCCGGGTGCTCCGGCTCCAGGCGCAGGGCGTTGAAGTAGTACTCGAGGGCGCCGTCCCAGTCGCGGCGCTCCATGCAGAGGTCGCCGGCGCGCTTCCACTCCTCGGCGCCCGGGTTGGCGTCTTCGGCGTCGAGGGTCACCTGTTCCACCACAGCCCCAGCGCTTCCCACTGCTTGCCTTGCGCCCACAAGGCCTTCAAGAGCAACTGGCGGGTCTCCTCATCCGTGGGGTCGAGCTTGTAGGCGGCCTTCAACGCCACCTCGGCCTCGGCCGGGTGCTTGAGCTCCAGCAGGTAGCGACCCCGCATGCGGCGCGGCAACGCCCCCGCGGGGTCGAGCGCGGCCGCCTCCGTCAGCGCCGTCACGGCTTGGGACAGGTGGTGGTCCATGCCCAGCGACAGGCCCTTGTAGAGCCAGGCCTGGGGGTCCTTGCGATCGAGCTTCAAGGCATGGTCCAGCGCGTCGACGGCCTTGCCGTAGCGCTTGAGCCAGTAATACGACCGGCCCAGCTCGCGCCAGCCGGGCTCGTAGCCCGGCGCGATGGCGAGGCCTTGCTCCAGCGGCTGGTGGGCCATGCCGAACTGGCCCTGGTCGAGGTAGGTCCAGGCGAGGCCCAGGTAGGGGTCGGCCACGTCGCGGTGCGCCTTGAGCACCCGCCAATAGGTGTCCGCGGCCTCGTCATGCCGCCCCAGCTGCAGCAGCGCACGGCCTCGCCGGGCACCCAGCGCGGGATCGTCCGTGTGCGGGTCGATCAAGCGCAAGGCTTCGGCGGGGCCGGCGGCATCCACACGGGCTGCCAACGCCACTTGCGCCGGGGCTGGCGATGGCGGAGGAGGCAGCGCCTCCATTTAGACGACTGTCACGCAGCGGTCACAGAGCGTCGGGTGCGCCACGCTCTGGCCCACGTACTTGGAGTAGACCCAGCAACGCTGGCACTTGGCGCCGTCGGCGGCTTCGACGGCCACGGCCAGGTCGCCCTCGTCCAGCGCGCCCTCGGGCGGCTTGGCCCCCGCCGGCGCCAGCTCCGCCCCGGAGACGATCAGGATCTTGGCGATGTCCTTGGGGTCCAGCGCCGACAGGTGCGTGCGCAGCTCCTCGGAGTGCGGGAAGAGCACCACGCGGGCTTCCAGGGCCGCGCCGATGCGCTTGGCCTGGCGGGCCTGCTCCAACGCCTTGAGGGCGCTGTCGCGCCAGCCGGCTACGCGCTCCCAGCGGTCCTTGAGCTCGGCCTGCTGCCAGGCCGGGTTCGCCTTGGGCCAGTCCGTCAGGAAGACGCTCTCCGCCCCTCCCTTGCTGGCTTCCGGCAGGAACTGCCAGACGTCCTCGGCCAGGTGGCTGAGCACGGGCGCGATCAGGCGGGCCAGCGTCACGAGCACTTCGTGCAGCGCGGTCTGGGCGCTGCGGCGCTTGGCGCCGCCGGCCTGCTCGGAGTAGAGCGTGTCCTTCAGGATGTCGAAGTAGAACTGGGACAGGTCGACCACGCAGTAGTTCTGCAGCACCTGGTAGAAGCGGAAGAACTCGTAGTTGGCGAGCGCGTCCGTCACCTCGGCCACCACCTCCTGGAGGCGGTGCAGGGCGTACTTGTCCAGCTCCTCGAGCTGCTCGTAGGACACGGCATCCTTGGCGACGTCGAAGTCGTACAGGTTGCTCAACAGGAAGCGGGCCGTGTTGCGGATCTTGCGGTAGATGTCCGACAGTTGCTTGATGATGTTGTCGGAGACGCGCACGTCGCTGGTGTAGTCGACGGACGCCACCCACAGGCGCAGGATGTCCGCGCCGTACTGCTCGATCACCTTGGCCGGTTCGACCACGTTGCCGACGGACTTGCTCATCTTGCGGCCGGACTCGTCGACCGTGAAGCCGTGGGTCACGACCGTGCGGTAGGGTGCGCGGCCGCGCGTGGAAACGCTCGTCAGCAACGAGGACTGGAACCAGCCCCGGTACTGGTCCGTGCCTTCCAGGTACAGGTCCGCGGGCGAGCTCAGGTCCTCGCGCGCCTCCAGCACCGCCGCGTGGCTGGAGCCGGAGTCGAACCAGACGTCCATGATGTCTTGCTCCTTGCGGAACTCCGTGCCGCCGCACTTCTCGCAGGCGGAGCCGGCCGGCATCAACTCCTTGGCGTCATAGCGCCACCAGGCGTCGGAGCCTTCCGTGGCGAAGCGCGCCCGGATGCCTTCGATCGACTCGGGCGTCAGGTACGGCTGGTTGTCGTTCTGGCAGTAGAAGATGGGGATCGGCACGCCCCAGGTCCGCTGTCGGCTGATGCACCAGTCGGAGCGGCTGGCGACCATGTTCTCGATGCGCTTCTCGCCCGTCTCCGGGATCCAGCGCACGCCGTGGATGGCCTCCAGCGCCTGGGCGCGGAAGCCGTCGACGGAGGCGAACCATTGTTCCGTGCCGCGGTAGATGACGGGCTTGTGGCAGCGCCAGCAGTGGGCATACTGGTGGGAGAGGCTCTCCTCCTTGATCAGGAAGCCGGTCTCCGCGAGCTTCTTGATGATGATGGGGTTGGCCTTGTTGTAGCGCTGGCCGGCCACCAAGGCGCCGGCCTCGTCCGTGAAGATGCCCTGGGCATTCAGCGGCGCGAAGACCTGCAGGCCGTACTTCTTGCCCACCTCGTAGTCGTCGATGCCGTGGCCCGGGGCCGTGTGGACCAGCCCGGTGCCGGCCTCGGCCGTGACGTGATCGCCCAGGATCACCAGGCTGGTGCGCGGCAGGAAGGGGTGCTGCGCTTGCAGCATCTCCAACTCCGCGCCCTGGAAGGCGACGACTTCCTCGCCGGTCAGGCCGGTGTCCTTCAGGAACTTGTCCTTGAGGTCTTCGCCCACCATCAGGTAGCCGTGCTGGTCGGTCTTGAGCACCACGTACTTGAGCTTGGGGTGCACGGCGATGCCCAGGTTCGCGGGCAGCGTCCAGGGGGTGGTGGTCCAGATGACCAGGTTCACGGGCTCGGCGATCTTCGCGAGCTTGGCGCTCATGGCCTGGCTGGTGGCCTTGAGCGGGAACTTCACGTAGATGCTGGGGGACACATGGTCGTCGTACTCGACCTCGGCCTCGGCCAGGGCCGTTTCGCAGTTAGGGCACCAGTAGACGGGCTTGAGCCCGCGGTAGATGTAGCCCTTCTGCGCCATCTGGCCGAAGACCTCGATCTGCTTGGCCTCGAAGCCGGGCGCCATGGTCAGGTAGGGGTTTTCCCAGTCCGCCAGGATGCCCAGGCGGCGGAAGCGGGTCTGCTGGCCTTCCAGGTTCTTCTCGGCGAAGGCCTTGCACTTGGCGCGCAGGTCGAGCGGCGACATGGAGTGGCGGCCGCCTTCCACGTCCTTGAGCACGGCGTTCTCGATGGGCAGGCCGTGGCAGTCGTAGCCGGGCACGAACGGGGCGTAGCGCCCGTTCAGCGCGTTGAACTTGACGACGATGTCCTTGAGCGTGCGGTTCAGGGCGTGGCCGATGTGGATGTTCGGCGAGCTCAAGTACGGCGGGCCGTCATGCATGATGAACGACTCGGCGCCCTTGCGGCGCGCCAGCACCTTCTTGTAGAGGCCGGAGCTGTCCCACTTGGCCTGGAAGTCGGGCTCGCGCTGGGCCGAGTTGGCCCGCATCGGGAAATCCGTCTGCGGGAGGTTCATGGTGCTCTTGTAGTCGACACCGGGCGTCGTCGTATCCACGAAATAAATCCTTTCCTGATGCAGCCAAGGCCCCCCGTCATTCCCGACGAGAGGCCCAGCGCGGAGTTTCCTGGCGATTCCCTTAGAAGGAACGCTTCATGGAATTGCGGAGGAACTCCGGGATGTCCGGGCCGTCGCCGCCGTTGGCGCCGTTGGGAGCGCCGTTGGTATCGGCGACCGGGTTGCGCGCGGGAATGGGGGTGACGGGCTGGGGCGTCGCAATCGGCAGCTGCGGCTGCTGAACGGGCGCCTGGGGAACCGGCTGGGAAGTGCGGGGCAGGCCGATCACGGGCGGCTGGCTGAACGGCTGCGAGACGTTCTGGATGCTGCTCGTGGTGGTGGCCTGCGCGGCGCGCGTGCCGTCGAAGCCCGTCGCGATCACCGTAATTCGGATCTCGCCCTGCATCCGGTCGTCCAGCACCGCGCCGAAGATGATGTTGGCTTCGGAGTCCACGGCGCTGTAGATCACGTCTGCGGCGTCGTTGACCTCGTGCAACGTCAGGTCGCTGCCGCCCGTGACGTTGAAGATCACGCCGCAAGCGCCGTTGATGCTGGCCTCCAGCAGGGGGCTGGAGATGGCCATGCGGGCGGCTTCGACCGCGCGGCCTTCGCCGCTGGCGGCGCCGATGCCCATGAGGGCCGAGCCGGCCGAGGTCATGACCGTCTTCACGTCGGCGAAGTCGACGTTGATCAGGCCGGGGATCGTGATGATGTCGGAGATGCCCTGCACGCCCTGGCGCAGCACGTCGTCGGCGATCTGGAAGGCCTCCTGCATGGAGGTGCGCTTCTCGACCACTTGGAGCAGCTTGTCGTTGGGGATGATGATGAGGGTGTCGACCTTCTCCTTGATGGCGGCGATGCCTTCCACGGCCTGCTGCGCACGGCGGCGGCCTTCGAAGGTGAATGGACGCGTCACCACGCCCACGGTCAGCGCGCCGACCTCCTTGGCTACCTCCGCCACGACGGGGGCCGCACCGGTGCCGGTGCCGCCGCCCATGCCGGCGGTGATGAAGACCATGTCCGCGCCATCGAGCGCCGCGACGATGTCGTCACGGCTTTCTTCGGCGGCCTTGTGCCCCACGTTGGGGTTGCCGCCGGCGCCGAGGCCGCGCGTGATCTTCTGGCCGATCTGGAGACGCCGCTCGGACTGCGCCAAGGCCAGGGCCTGCGAGTCCGTGTTGATGGTCCAGAACTCGACGCCATTCAGGCCGCTCTGGATCATGCGGTTGATGGCATTCGAGCCACCGCCGCCGACGCCGATCACCTTGATATCGGCGATATTGTTCATCTTGTCAGTGAAATCAGCCACCACAGGTCGTTGGAGGGCCATGAGGGTCCGAAGAACCGCCAGACTACCAACATCCCCCTTCCTTGAAAACTACCGAGCGAGCATCCAAAAGTTTCGGCATCGGAGAGAAAACTTTACCAGGTTTATTGTAAACGCGTGTAAATTTCCTACCAGAATCAGTGGGACCAAAACCGGTTCATCACAAGCCGCCGCACGATCGCGAGGTTGTCGAACAACCGCACGCCGAACACGACGACCGCCGCCATGTAAAGATCGATGCCCAGCCGATCCCCGAGGTAGGTCAATGCGGCCGCCAGCAACGAGTTGAACGTGAAGCCGCTGATGAACGCGAAGAGGTCAAACCGATTTTCAAGGCCGGCCCGGATGCCACCCAGGCTGGTGTCCAGCGCGGCGAGAATCGCGACCGCGGTGTATTTGGCCATGGAGAGCGGGATGCTGACGGGCGCGAGCGCCCCGACCAAGATGCCCAGTGCGAGGCCCAACAGTGGAAGTAAGACCGCGCCGTTCATCAATTTTGTTCTGGCTTCTTGGCGTTCAGGGGCTTGGCAAACTGGTACGCCGCGCCGCCGTGGTACATCGGCACCAGCAGGCTGGGCTTCTTCGCGATCGTAACTTGGATGCCATAGAATTGCAAGTATTCGACCACCCCGCCACGCAGTTGCAGTGCGGCCATCATGGTTTCCGTATCCCCAATCGCACGTATGATAAAGGGCGGAGCAATCCTTGTCTTGTTAACCAGGATGGTGGGCCCCGCACAGCTCACTTCGGAGGCTTCGACCAGCCGCTGTTCGTTCACGGCGATCGCCTCCGCGCCACTCGCCCGCAGCTCGTTGACGATTTTCAAGAGGTCCTCGTTGTGGACCAGCGCGATGTTGGGGTTCTCGCCCTTCGTCAGGGCCTTGGCGCTGTCCGCGATCTGGATTTCGACGCCGGGGCCTTCCAGGGCGCCCCAGCGGAGCGGCATCCGGGCTTCGGCCGAACCGGAGCCGCTGGCCAGCTTCACTTGATCCCGCAGGCCTTCGACTTGCTGCGTGAGCCGCTGGTTCTCCGTCTCCGCGTCCTTGAACATCACGACCAGCTCTTCCGGTCGTCGGCTCGGCAGCCCGCCTTCCTGGAAGGTCGCCTGCGCCTTGAACTGGGCGGCGATCAGCACACCGACGGTGGCCGAGATCAGGGTGACGGGAGCGGTCCAGTTCTTCACGGTGGCGACGCCTTTGGCGTGGGGCCGGGCGAAATGGTGGGAGCTGGCGTTGCCCCATCTTTGTCCGGCTTGACCTCCGCACCCGTCTTGAGCACAAACGTGGGGCTGTTGGGGAACCGGAGGTTGATGTATTTTAGCCTGTCCTTGTACTTCGTGGCGAGGGGCTGCAGCTGCGCGAACATCGTGAACTTCAGCTGCACCTCGTCCACCTCGCCCAACCGAACGGGCCAGCCGCCGATGTTGGCGTAGACGTCCTCCGGGTTGCGGAGGTCCAACCGGCCGGCCTGCTCGTGCGGCCAGGCGTTCAGGAGGTCGAAGAGGTGCGACTGGACCTTGGGCGGCAGGTGGCTGCCGGGCGGCAGCTCCGTGTGGATCAGGATCGGGAAGCGCGCCGACATCAGGCGCTGGGGCGCGGTGAAGACGACGCCCTCCTGGTCGATCCAGCGATGCGTGCCGCCGTCCGGCTTGGGCGTCGGGGCGGGCGCCATCGGGCCCGCGGAGGCGGATGGCTTGGGCGACGGCTTGGGGGAAGGCTTGGGCGAGCCCGACGGGGCCGGCGTGGGCTCCGGCTGGCTCTCGTCCACCACCTCGACCAGCGCCTGGCGCTCGATCACGTTCAGCTCCAACCGCGCGGGCAGCAGCCAGCGCCGCACGGCGACCCGGCCGATGGCGGGGATGCCCTCCAGCTGGGTCGAGATGTGTTGGGGGTTGAGGGCGTAGAGCGGCGTCTTGGCCGGGATGTTGATCCGGTCGAGCAGCGCCTGGCGCGTGACCAGCCGGTTCCCGCTGATCGAAAGCGTCCCGTTCCACTGCCAGATGGGCGAGGTCCAGAAGCGGAACAGCCCGTAGGCCATGGCGCACGCGAACAGGAAGCGCGCGTAGCCCTTGAGCCGCCGCAGCATCCGGCGCCGACGGCGCTTGATCAGCCCCTGCCGGACCGTGCGGTCGGTCCGGACGCCGAGCTGGCTATCGAGGGAGTCCAACGGCCAAACCCAGGCCGATCACCTCGGGGTGCATGACCACCCCGAACCGATCGCGGACACGGGTCTGAAGCTCGCAGATCAACGCCTGGATGTCCGCGGCGGTGGCCCCTCCCCGGTTGATGATGAAGTTGGCGTGCTTCTCGGAGACCTCGGCCCCGCCGACCTTGAGGTTCTTGGCGCCCACCAGCTCGATCAGCGCGCCGGCGGCAGGATGCTCGCCACCTGGGTTGCGGAAGGTGCTGCCCCCGGTGGGCACGTTGGTCGGCTGTTTCTGGTTGCGCCACTGTTGGAGCTCGCGCACGCGCGCCAGCCCGGCGGGCTTGTCCACGACGTCGAGCTGCCAGACGCCGTCCAGGAACAGGCCCTGCTCGTCGTGCAGCCGCGTGTGGCGATACTGGAAGCGGAAGTCGTCGAAGGACCAGGTCTCGACCTGGCCGTTTGGGCGCAGGACGCGGCCCTCGATAAAGCCCTTGGAGATCTCCACGTGGTGGGCGCTGGCGTTCATGGCCACCGCGCCGCCGACGGTGCCGGGCACGCCAACCATCGGTTCGAGGCCGCCCAGGCTGTGCTCCAGGCCCTTGACCACCATTTGGGCCAGGGCCAGGCCGGCCTGTGCATGCATCTTGCCCTCGGCGAAGCGCACGCCGGCGAAGTTGTTGGCGAGGCGCACCACCAGGCCCGGGAAGCCCTCGTCGGACACCAGCAGGTTGCTGCCGCGGCCAATCGTGGTCCAGGGCAGGCCCTCGGCACGGGCCCAGTCCACGGCCTGGACGATTTCCTCGACCGTGGTCGGTTCGAGGAAGTACCGGGCCGGGCCGCCCACCTGCCAGGTGGTGAAGGGCGCCAGGGCGACATCCTGGCGCACGTTGGCTACCGAGTTCATGAGCACGTTAGGCGGTTTTCGCGGGCGGCGCCAGGCGCAGCTCCAACGCGGCGAGCAGCGGCTGGGCCACCTGGGTGATGTCGCCGGCGCCCAGCAGCAAGACCAGGTCGCCGGGGGCCAGCGTGCCGGACAGGTGGCCCACCACGGCAGCGGCGTTGGGGGTGTGCGTCACCTCCAGGCCGGGCTCGTAGCTGGAAATCAGGCGGGCCAGCGAGGCGGCGTCCACCTTGCGAGGCGCCTCACCGGCGCTGTAGGTGTCCATGATCGCGACGGCACCGACGTTGTGGAAGGAGCGCGCGAAGTCGTCCAGCAGGGCTTCCAGGCGCGAGTGGCGGTGCGGCTGGAACACGGCGTGCACGCGGCGGTTCAGCAGGCGGGCCGCGTCGAGCGTGGCCTTGATCTCCGAGGGGTGGTGGGCGTAGTCATCGATGACCGTGATGCCGCCGACGTTGCCGACGGTCTGGAAGCGGCGCTTCACGCCGGTGAAGGAGGCCAGACCCACGGCCGTCGGGGCTTCTTCGATGCCCAGCATGCGCGTGGCGACCAACGCGGCGGTGGCGTTGGCGATGTTGTGGCGCCCGGGCACCTGCAAGGCCACGTCCTGGCCGGCCACACGGAAGGTCGAGCCGCCCGCGGTGAGGTGCTCTTGCTCGATGCGGTAGTCCGCGTCGGCATCGAAGCCATAGGTCACGACCTGGCAGTGTACGCGGGTCAGCAGCTCGCGGACGCCGGCGCAGTCGATGCAGGCGACCAGCTTGGCGCTGGTCGGCAGGGTGTTGATGAAGGTCGCCATCACCTCGATGATCTCGTCGAGGTCGCGGTAGTGCTCGAGGTGATCGCCTTCGAGGTTCGTCACGATGACCACGTCCGCCCACAGGTTGCGGATGGACTTGTCGCTCTCGTCGGCTTCGGCCACCAGGAAGGGACCCTGGCCGCTGCGGGCGTTGCCGCCCATTTCCGCCAGGTCGCCGCCGATCAGGACGGTGGGGTCGACGTCGGCCTCGATCATGATCGAGGCGATCATGCCCGTCGTGGTGGTCTTGCCGTGCGTCCCGGAGACGGCGATCGAGGTCTTCTCGCGCATCAGCGCGCCCAACACCTGCGAGCGGTGGAAGAGGGGCAGGCCACGGCGCTGGGCCTCTTGCACTTCCGGGTTCTGGGCGTTCACGGCGGTGGAAAGCACCACGCCCGCGACGTCCTCACGCAGGTTCTCGGCGGCATGGCCCTGGTGGATCTCGATCCCGTAGCCCTGCAAGCGTTGGACCGTGGTGCCGGTGGACGTATCGGAGCCGCTGACGGGGCGGCCCTTGCTGTGCCAGACCTGCGCGATGGCACTCATGCCTACGCCACCGATGCCCACGAAGTGCAACGACTGGGGAATGTTCACGGGGTAGTCCTTCTGGTTCACCGGGTCAAATCTCAATGGATGAGGTTCCACCCGGATTATGTCAGAGTGGGGAACTGATAGGTGTGAGTGGCGTCACGCGACGTCACGCGTGCTTCATCACTTGTTACGTTATACCCGGTGGTACCAGGATACCGCACCGAACGGGCAGGCGCCATTCCCGGCATGCCCAGCGCCCGTTGTTCAAGTTGCGGCGGGGCCTGCGAGCTCCAACAGGATGCGCGCCAACGCCTCGGCGGCTTCCGGACGCCCCAGCCCCAGGCTGGCCGAGGCCATCCCGGACAGGCGTTCCGGGCTGCCCATCAGGGGCATGATGGCCTCACCCAGGCTCGCGGGCGTCAAGTCGCCGTCGGCGATCTCCAGGCCCGCGCCAGCGGCCACGATCGCCTCCGCATTCAGCCGCTGGTGGCCCCCCGCGAAGGGATACGGGATCAAGACCATCGGCCGGCCTACGGCCGTGAGCTCGGCCAGCGTGGTGGCCCCTGCGCGCGAGATGACCAGGTCCGCGGCCAAGATCGCGTCCGGCATTTGCTCGCAGTAGCCCAACAGGTGGTAACGGGGGTTGGCGAGGTGCGCCAGCGAGGCCAGGTTCTCGGGGCCGGCCACATGGAAGACGTGCCAGGCCGTTTCCGCCAGGATGCGCGGGAGCAGGCCCGCGATCGCCTCGTTGATGCGCCGGGCGCCCTGGCTGCCGCCCGTAACCAGCAGAATGCGCGCGTCAGGAGGCAGGCCCAGCGCGGCCTTGGCGGCGGCGGGCGGGCGGGTGAAGGCCTGCGTGCGGATCGGGTTGCCCAGCAGCTTCAGCTCGCGCGGAGGGAAGTAACGCTCGCTGCCGGAGAAGGACGTGGCGACGGTACGGGCCCAGCGCGCGATCCAGAGGTTGACCTTGCCGGGGTAGACGTTCTGCTCCTGCAAGACCACGGGGACGCCCGCAAGGCGCGCGGCCAGGAGCACGGGGGCGCTGACGTAGCCGCCGGTCCCCAGCACCACGCGTGGCCGCTCGCGCGCGATCAGGGCGCGCGCCTTGAGCACGGCGCCGGCCAGCATCACGAGGGCCTTGGCAGCCTGGAGCGGGTGCTTTGAGAGGCCGCGCGCGGCGATCGCCTCGAACGCGTACCCACTGGCCGGCACCACCCGCGCCTCGATCCGGTCCGGCGTCCCGACGAACAGCACCTGCGTGCCAGGGCTAAGCGCCTTGACCGCATCCGCCACCGCCAGCGCGGGGTAGAGGTGACCGCCCGTGCCGCCGCCTGTAAAGATCATGTCCGCCATGGCCCGCTCCGTGTTAACAAATGCATGCATGGATGCCGTTGCGAAGGCGTTTGGGGCCGTTGTGCAAATCGCCCGAAACATGTCGCAAAATTTGTACCGGTTGTCTCGTAAACTAATGTTACAAGTTGTGAACTCCGGGGCAAGATAGCTGTGTACCGAAAGGAGCCCACGACATGCTGTTCGCTTACACCCTCACCCTGGACACCGAGCCCGCCACCCCGGCCCTGCTGCGCGACGCCGTCGACGAGCTCAACGCCGCGCTGTTGCCTCCCGGGGCCGGCCTGTACTTCATGTGGGACGACGTCGCGGCCCAGGGCCCGGCAGCCGGCGCCTTGCGCGGCTACGCTCCCGGCGCCGAGAAGGGCGAGGTCCTGGTGTTGCTGCATGCGCTGCGCCACCTCAGCCGCCGTTTCCCGGAAGCCACCATCTCCCTGTCGGGCGGTTACGGCCTGATGCCTTCCCAGCTGCGCAACGGCCAGTTCGAGCTGTTCGCCGACGCCTACGAGGCGGCCCTGGCCGTCACCACCGGTTGGAAGACCGCTTCCGAGCAATTGGTGCGGATTCCCAGCTAAATTCACTGCGGCTGGGCCGCGCCCTTGGCCACGATGAGCAAGTGGCGCTGGGTGTGGCGCGAGACGTTGAGGATCAGGCCCATCGAGAAGAGCGTGGC
Source organism: Cyanobacteria bacterium RYN_339 (assembly GCA_028287685.1). Taxonomy (GTDB): domain Bacteria; phylum Cyanobacteriota; class Sericytochromatia; order S15B-MN24; family JAQBPE01; genus JAQBPE01. The sequence goes on from JAQBPE010000087.1 coordinate 16,673, forward strand.
GAGCAGCGATGTGCCGCCGAAGCTCAGGAAGGGCAGGGGGATGCCCGTGGTGGGCAGGCTGGCCGTGACCACGCCGATGTTGATCAGCGCCTGGGCCACCACCGTGGTCGTCAGGCCGATGGCCAGCAAGGCATGGAATGGATCCCGCGCCTGGCCCGCGATGGCGAAGCCTCTCCAGGCCAGGATCAGGAACAAGCCCAGCAGGCTCAACGAGCCTACCAGGCCCATCTCCTCCGCCAGGATCGCGAAAATGAAGTCCGCGTATTGGATCGGCAGGTAGAAGAGCTTCTGCTTGCTCTGGCCCCAGCCCTCGCCCAGGATGCCGCCGGAGCCAATGGCCATCAGCGACTGCACCAGCTGGTAGCCGATGCCGGTCGGGTCGCCCCACGGGTTCATGAAGCCTTCCCAGCGCAAGCGCTGGTAGGGCGTGCTCAGGCTGTGATAGACCGCGCCTGCGATCCCGGTGCTCGCGACGGCTGCCATCGTCAGCAGGGGCGTGCCGTTGCAGAAGAACAACACGAACGCCGAGACCGCCAGCACGATCGTCGTGCCGAGGTCGGGTTGGATCAGCACCATCCCCAGGACCCCGCCGATCGGCAGGATCGTCTGGCGGAACTGGGACAGGTTCCAGCTGCGCGGGCCGTTGCGGGCCAGCAGGTCGGCCAGGTAGACGGAGATGGCCAGCTTGGCGACCTCCGAGGGCTGCACGGAGATCGGGCCCACGTGGATCCAGCGGCTGGAGCCGAGCTCCGTCACGCCGATGCCAGGGATGTGGGTGAGCAGCAGCGCACCGCCCGTGATCAGCACGCCCCAGCGCGCCAGCTTGCGCACCAGGCCCAGGTTCACCACGGCGCCAAGCGTCAGGGCGACCAGCCCCAGCACCAACCAGCGAGCCTGGCGGATGAAGTAGAACAGGCTGTTGTGGAGCTCCGTCTGCGCCACGGGGGCGCTGGCGCTCAGGATCGTCAGCAGGCCCCACGAGCTCAGCATGAGCACGACGACCAGCAGGGACAAATCCAGCTGGGCCGCGCGCTTGGCAGAATTCCGGTTAACCGACTCGGTTTCCGACCAGCTCTCGGACAATGGATTTGTAGACACGGCCGCGTTCCTCGTAGTTTTTGAACATATCGAAGCTGGTGCATGCCGGCGAGAACAGCACCACATCGCCCGGCTCCGCCACGGCGCGCGCGGCGGCCACGGCAGACGGCAAGTCTTGCGCCATCGTCAGCGCCTCGTACCCCGCGCCCCGCAGGACGCGCTCGAAGTAGGGGGCCGCTTCGCCCACCAACACGACGTGCTTGGCGCGGTTGGCGATGGCTTCCACCAGGCCGCCGATCGCCCCGCCCTTGTCGCGGCCGCCGGCGATGAGCACCAGCGGCTCGTTGAAGGCTTCGATGGCCTTGACCGTCGAAGCGTAGTTCGTGCCCTTGGAGTCGTTGACGTAGTGCACGCCGTCGAGCGTCTCGACGGGCTCGATGCGATGCTCCACGCCGCGGAACTCCGCGATGGCCTGGCGCACGCGCTCCACGGGCAGGTCGAGGGCGCCGGCCACGCCCACGGCGGCCAACACGTTCTCCAAGTTGTGCTGGCCGCGCAGCTGGATCTCGTTCAGCGGCACCACGCGCTGGGCGCCGCCTGCGATCCGCCGCACGATCCAGCCATCGGCCACCACGATGCCTTCTTGCAGGTCCTTGGTGGCGGAGAAGGGCAGGGTACGCGCGCGCAGCGTGCCGATCAGGCTTGCGACGGTCGCGTCATCGGCGTTGAGGATGGCCCAATCGTCGGCCTCCTGGTTCTCGAAGACCCGCTTCTTCATGGCCCAGTAGACCTCGCGCGAGCCGTGGCGATCGAGGTGGTCGTCCGTGAAGTTCAGCAGCGCCGCCACCTTGGGGCGGAAGGTGTTGATCGTCTCGAGCTGGAACGAGCTGACTTCGGCCACGTAGACGTCTGCGTCCTCGTGGATCAGCCCCACCAGCGGCGTCCCGATGTTGCCGCCGATCGGTGCCTTGAGCCCGGAAGCAGCCAGGATCTCGCCCACCAGGGTGGTGGTGGTAGTCTTGCCGTTGGTGCCGGTGATGGCGACGTAGGGCTTGTCGTGGCGCAGCTGGTACGCCAGCTCGATTTCGCCGATGACGGGCACGCCGTCGGCCAGGGCGGCCTGGATGATGGGCAGGTCGATGCTGACGCCGGGCGAGAGCACGATCAGGTCCGCGTCGAGGCAGGCGCTGCTGTGGCCGCCGCCTTCCACGCGGATGCGATCCTGGGGCAGGTCCGCGACCAGGGGCAACAGCTCTTCGGTGGTGCGCAGGTCGCTGAGGCTCAATTGGCAGCCCAGCTGGGCCAGCTCCCGCGCGGAGGCCAGGCCGCTGCGGCTCAAGCCCAGCACGGTGACCTTTTTGTCTTGCCAGTACACCCGAACCCCTCATTTCCGTGTCCGGCATGATACCCCACGGGGTCCCACGCGTCGGGAAATTTTACATAACGCAAGTATCATCGCACGCGGCTTCGGGGGCAAACCGTGTCTTGCGTTACAGCCACCAATTATTAAGGGAAGATTAACCAATTGCTAAGTACGCAAGCTTTATCCTTAACCTGCCATAACCTCATCATAACCAAAGCCCATGCCACGATGAGGAGCCCATGCAGAAATCCATCGCCGTCCTATCCACCCTCTTGTTGTTGGCGGGCTGCGGCTCCGTTGGCGCGCCCGCGACGGTTACGCGCACGCAAGCGTCGAACGTCGACGCCAAGGGGTTCTTCATCCGCTTGCCCAAGGACCGCGCCCTGACGAACGCGGAGAACGAGCTGGAATTCGATGGCTTCCGCAAGCTGGCGACAGCCGAGGCCACCAAGTTCCACAAGGCCGCCCGGTTGCAGCAGGCCTTCTGCCTGAACCTCACGGAAAAGGGACTCCGCGCGATCGACGCGAACTTGCACTTCTACTTCGACGTGCCCGGTTCGATCATGCGCTTGCATGTGGCCGTGAAGGGCACCGCCTTGAGCTTCTCCCAGGTCCCCCTGGAGGGCCTGATCAAGGGCTTGCAGCCGATGGCGGAGCCAAAGCTCGGCATGGTCGCGGCGATCGATGCGGCGCGCAGCCTGGCGCGGGTGGACGCTCCCTTCCTGTCGGTGAAGCTCAGCCAGCCGCGGAACTTCACCCACCCCATCTACGAGGTCATGGACGAGACGCACGCGAAGGACTTCTTCTTGCCCTTCGAGGTGTATTGCCAGATCGACGCCATGACCGGCCAGGCCCTCGTTGGCAAGGTCGATCCGGCGGCCGTCCAGGAGATGCAGGCGGCCGACCGCTAGAACAGCGCCACGGTCAAGAGCGCGAGCACCACGCCCGTCAGGTAGAACCGGCCCACCACCTTCGTCTCCTTCCACCCGGAAAGCTCGAAGTGGTGGTGCAGCGGGCTCATCTTGAAGAAGCGCTTGCCGCCCGTCCGCTTGAAGTACGCCACCTGGATCATCACGGAGAGCGTCTCCGCGATGAACACGGCGCCCAGCGGGATCAGCCACAGCTCCAGCTTGCCCATCGCGGCTGCACCGGCGACCACGGCCCCCAGGCCGAGGGAGCCGGTGTCGCCCATGAAGACCTGGGCCGGGTGCCAGTTGAACCAGAGGAAGCCCAGGCAGCCACCGATCACGGCGGCCATCAGGATCAACACGTCGGGGTGCACGCCGAACACGGCCAGGCAGGCCGCCAGGCCGACCAACGCGATCACCACCGTGCCGGAAGCCAGGCCATCCAGGCCGTCCGTCAGGTTCACCGCGTTGGTGGTGCCCATCATGATGAAGACGAGCAGCGGGTAGTAGAAGAGGCCCAGGTCCAGCTGCTGGTGCGTGAGCGGGATCAAGATGGCGGTGCCGCGGCCGACGTACCACAGCCCCGCGGCAAACGCGCAGCCTACCAGGAACTGGCCGGCAAGCTTCTGGCGGGGCGCCAGGCCTTTGTTGCTGCGCTTCTTCACGATCAGGTAGTCGTCCAGCCAGCCCACGAAGGTGAAGCCCAGGATCGTGGCCGCCAGGACCCAGACGTGCGGGCTGAAGGCGTGGAAGAGGGGCAAGACCACCACCATGGGGGCCAGGATCAGCCAACCGCCCATGCTGGGCGTGCCCGCCTTGGCGTGGTGGCTCTCCGGGCCTTCGGTGCGGATGATCTGGCCCAGCTTCCACTGGGCCAGGTAGCCGATGTACGGCCGGCCCAGCACGATCGTGACGGCCATGGCCGCGAGGATGGCCAGCAGCAGGGGGTGGCTCACGCCTTGCCTCCCAGCTTGCCCTCCAGACAGGCCGCCAGGCCTTCGAACTTCGCGGCACGGCTGGCCTTCAGCAACACGCGGTCGCCGGGGCGCAGGTGCTCGACCAGGTAGTTGCAGGCCGCGGCCTGGTCGGAGATCGGCACCAGGCGCGGGCAGCCGCGCGCGTAGGCGCTGGCGAACTCGCCCACGGCCACCATGCCGGCGAAATCTTGCTTGCCGGCGTAGTCGCCGACCTCCTCGTGGGCATCCTCGGCCAGCTCGCCTAGCTCGGCCATATCGCCCAGGGCGACGTAGCGCCGGCCGTCCCCGGGGGCGCTGGCGAAGGCCTCGAGGGCCGCCATCATGCTTTGGGGGTTGGCGTTGTAGCTGTCGTCGACGATCGTGACGCCGCCGACGGTGAACGTGCGCTCCCGGCCTGCCAGGGAGGCCGGCTTGATCGCGAAGTGCTTGGGGGGCGTGAGGCCGAGCGCCCAGCCGGTGGCGATCGCCGTCAACGCGTTGGCGCGGTGGTGGTCGCCCCACGAGGGCAGCTCCACGCTGGCGCGGCCCATCGCCAGGCCGTTGCCGCGCTTCCAGTAAACCGTGAAGGTCTGGCCGTCGCCCTTGGCCTGCACGTCCGCGGCCCAGACGGTGGCGGCGGGGTGGTCCAGGCTCCAGGAGACGCAGCGGCCGCCCCACTCGCCGGCCATGCGTGCGGCCCACTCGTCGTCGAAGGGCACGACGGCGGTCTTGCCGGCGGGCAGGTGGTGCCAGAGCTCGGCCTTGGCGCGGGCGATCGCCTCGCGCGAGCCCAGCCGGCCGATGTGGGCCGTGCCGATGTTCGTGATCACGCCGACGTCCGGCTCCGCCACGTCCGTGAGGTAGCCGATTTCGCCGGGGCCGCGCATCCCCATCTCGACGACGCCGTAGGCGTGTTCGGGGGACAGGCCCAGCAAGGTCAGCGGCACGCCGATTTCGTTGTTGTAGTTGGCTTCCGTGCGCAGGGTGGCGCCGAAGATCGACAAGAAGGCCGCGGTGGCCTCCTTGGTGGAGGTCTTGCCGCTGGAGCCGGTGATGGCGACCAGCTTCGTGCCCAGCTTGCGGCGCCAGGCGCGCGCCAATTGGCCGTACGCGATCAGCGTGTCCGGCACCAGGATCACGGGCGCGCCGGGGACGGGGTCCAACAGGGCGTCCCTGGCGGCGACCACCACGCGGGCGCCGGCCGCAACCGCGGCGGCGGCGTACTTGTGCCCGTCGTGGCTCTCGCCGCGCAGGCAGACGAACACCGCGTCCGGTGGGACGTGCCGGCTGTCGGTCGTCACGGCCGCCAGCTCGGGCAGGTCGTGCGCGTCGCCCGCGAGGGCGCCGCCGGTGGATTCCAGGAGGTCGGTAAGGCTAAACACGCACCCAGCTTAGGCGGCTTGGCGGCCCGCGTCAGTGAGCGTCGTCATGCTCCGCCTTGGGCACCGGCCTGGGCTTGTTGGCGTTGATCGGCTCCGTGGGGCGCACGCCGAGCTGGCGCAACGTCTCCGCCGCGACGTGGCCGAAGAGCGGAGCGGCCGTGGCGGCGGCCCAGTGGACCTTGCGCGGGCTGTCGAGCAGCGTGAGCATCACGAAGCGCGGGTCGTTGGAGGGGAAGAAACCCAGGAACGAAGCTTCCACGTCGCTGGAGTAGCCGCGGCCGTTGTCGGCGATCTTCTGGGCCGTGCCGGTCTTGCCGGCGATGCGGTAGCCGGGTACCTGCGCTTCCACGCCGGTGCCGGTCGAGACCACCTTCTCGAGCATCTTCATCATGGCCTTCACCGTCTCGGGCTTCATCACGCGGCCGGCGCTGCGGGGCGGGAACGACTGCAAGACCTTGCCCTTGGAGTCGAGGACGCTGTCGATCAGGCGCGGCTCCATGCGCACGCCGTCGTTGCCCAGCGCGGAAGCCGCCGAGAGAATCTGCAACGCGGTCACGGAAACGCCCTGGCCGAAGGAGATCGTGGCCTGGGTCAGCGGGCGCCAGGGCAGGGCCGGCAAGATCCCCTTGGACTCGCCCGTGATGCCACTGCCCGTGCGGCTGCCGAAGCCCATGCGGGTCAGGAACTCGCGGTGCTCCGCGCCCTTCATGGTGAAGGCAATTTGCGTGGTGCCGACGTTGGAGCTGACCTCCATGATGTCGAAGGGCGTCAGCTCGCGGTTCCAGGTCGGGGCCTCGTGGTCGGTGATCAGGCGGCCTTCCACCTTGATGTAGGGCGGGCACTTGAACTTCTGCTCGAGCCCGATGCGCTTGTTGTCTACCGCGCCGGCCAGCGTGAACATCTTCATGGTCGAGCCCGGCTCGTAGACGTCCGTCACGGCCCAGTTCTTGATGGCTTCCCAGCTGAAGTTGCGGAAGTTGTTGGGGTCGTAGGTGGGCAGGGTGGCGAAAGCCACCAGGTTGCCGGTCTTGGGCTCCATCATCAGCACGGTGCCACGCTTGGCGCCGCTGGACTCCAGGGTCTTGGCCAGCTCGCGCTCCGCGATGTGCTGGAGGTTCTCGTCGATCGTCAGGACCACCTGGTTGCCGTCTCCCAGCGTCGTGTCCATCGGCGCCTGGGGGCCTTCGCGCATGATCTCGCGGCCGTAGGCGTCGACCTGCACTTGCAGCTTGATCGGCGGCCCCTTCAGGACCTTGTCGAAGGCGTTCTCGATGCCGGCCAGCCCCTGGTTGTCCACGCCCACGAAGCCGATCAGCGTGGCCGCCAGCGTGCCCTTGGGATAGATGCGCTTGGCCTCGCGCACCAGGCCCAGGCCAGGGATCTTCAGCGCGCGGACCTTGTCGCGCACGGCCTCCGGCTGCTGGCGCACCAGCCAGCGGAACTCGTTGCCCTGGAGCTTCTGTTCCAAGGCGGGCGCGCCCATGCCCAGGATCGGCGCCAGCGCCGCCGCCGTGGCCTTGCGGTCGAAGGACTTCACTTCCTTGCGGCTCGCGTCCAGGACCTTGGCGTCCTTGGGGTTGGCGTAGATGGAGTAGGAGTCGACGGAGACCGCGAGCTCCTTGTGGTTGCGGTCGACGATTTCGCCGCGCACGGCGCTCAGGTCGATCGTCTTGGTGCGCTGCGCCTCGGCCATGGCGGCCAGCTTGTTGGCCTGGAAAACTTGCAAATAGACCAGGCGCGCGCTCAACAGCGCCGTGCCCATGGCCAGGCCGGCCAGCACGTAGAGGGCGCGTTGCCGGATCAGCGCCGGACGCGTAGACACCCTAGAACCCTTCGTGGATGACCGCCGGCGCCATGGGGATGCGGTTGGCGGGCGCGAGCTTGTTCAGCTTCGGCGGGGCGATGAAGACGACGTCGGCGGGGGCCTGCATGGCCAGGTGCTTGCGGGCCAGGTCGTCGATGTTGCGGGGGTTCTCGACCTTGGCCTTCTCGGACCGCAGCTCCGTGAGCTGCTCCTTCATGTGCCGGAGGTCGTCCTTCATCTTGCTCAGCCGGAACTCCTGGCTCACGGTGTGGACGTAGAGCACCAGCGCCGCCACCAACAGCGACAGCACCACGGCCCACCAGGCGCGCGGGATCACCCGCCGCGGGGCCCGGCGCACGCCACTCAAGACGCGCCACTGGCCAGTGGGCTGCGCCGCCGCTTCCGGAGCGGGTTGGGCTGCGTCCGATACGTACATCGAGAGGGGACTCCTAGCTTTCCGGGAGGCGGCGGGCCACCCTGAGTTTAGCACTGCGGGAACGGGGGTTGCAATCGAGCTCGGAGGCGCTCGCGGTGACGGGCTTGCCGGTCAGGACCTCGACGGAGGGCAGCTTGCCGCACGTGCACATCGGCTGGCGACCCGGGCAGATGCACCCCTTGGCGGCGTCACGGAAGAAGTGCTTGACGATGCGATCCTCCAGCGAGTGGAACGAGATGACGGCGAGCTTGCCGCCGGGCTTGAGGCTCGCGATCGCCGCCGGCAAGACCCGCGTCAGCACCCCCAACTCGTCGTTGACGGCGATGCGCAGCGCCTGGAAGACGCGGGTGGCCGAATGGATGCCGGAGGGGTCGCGCGGGATCACGCGCTTGAGGAACTCCGCGAAGGTCAGCGTGTCGGTGTAAGGCTTTTCCTTTCGGTCCTGGACGATGGCGCGGGCCACCCGGCGGCCATGGCGCTCCTCGCCGTACTCGTAGAAGATGCGCGCCAGCTCCGTTTCGCTCAGGGTGGCCAGCAGCTCCGCCGCGGTGGCGGGGGCGTCCGGGTCCATGCGCATGTCGAGCGGGCCGGCCTGCTGGAAGCTGAACCCGCGCGACCCCTGGTCGAGCTGGGGGGACGACACGCCGATGTCGAGCAGGATGCCGTCCAAGGGCGGCAGGTCCAGCGTCCCCAACTTGGCGAAGTTGCTCCGGATGAGCTTGAAGCGGTCCGAGACCTTGGACAGACGCTCCGTAGCCGCTTCCAGGGCCGCGGGGTCCTGGTCAAGGCCGTAGAGGAAGCCGTCCGGCCCGATCCGCTCCAACAGCGCCGCGCTGTGGCCGCCCCCGCCGACCGTGCCGTCCAAGAGGACCTGGCCGGGCCGAGGATCCAGCCAGGCCAGGACTTCCTCCAAGAGGACCGGTTGGTGCAGGAATGGCGCGTTCTCCATAACATATTCTCGCCGCAACATACGCGGATCACGGTGGCCATGATCACAAAAACGCCCCCCGGATCGGGGGGCGCTGCTGTGAAGTGGCTCTGTAAGCCGAGTTCTGTTCCCCTTGCGGGGCGGTAACCATCTATCTGCGGCCGCCGTTACCGACGGCCTCTAGCGACACACCCGGAGATCGGCGGGCAGCGTCAACTCTCCTGCTTGGTCTTGCACCGGACGGGGTTTACCGAGCCGGCGGGTCACCCCGCCGCTGGTGGGCTCTTACCCCACCTTTGCACCCTTACCGGCCGAAGCCGGCGGTATCTCTCTGTGGCACTGTCCTCGGGGTCGCCCCCACTGGGCGTTACCCAGCGTCCTGCCCTATGGTGCTCGGACTTTCCTCGACGGGTTGCCCCGCCGCGGTTACCCGAACCACTTCGCAGACCAGCATAACACAAGAGGCCGAACCGCTTGGGTCCGACCTCTTGCCTGAGTTGCGGAGACAGGATTTGAACCTGCGACCTTCGGGTTATGAGCCCGACGAGCTACCGGACTGCTCTACTCCGCGAAGCTATCGTAACAGTCTGGCTGCGATCCTGCAAGCGAACGAGCCGATGGCTGCCCGTTCCTAGCGCAACAGGCGGGCGCGCATCTTCACGTCACGCGCCTGCGCGCCTTCCGGCTCCAGCAGCAGGAAGCGGTCGTAGGCCGCGGCCGCATCTGCGTTGCGGCCGGCGCCTTCCAGGGCGGCCCCCAGCACCAGCTGGTAGGTGGCGTTCAACGGCGCCAGGGCCGTGGCCTTGCGGGCCTCTGCGATGGACTCTGCCCAGCGCTTCCGCTTGCGGTAGATTTCCGCCAGCATGTGGTGGCCCTGCGCGCGTTCCGGCGCGAGCCGCTCGGACAGGCGCGCCTCGCGCTGGGCCTCGGGCAGCCTGTTCAGGTGGCTGTAGGCGATCGCCAAGCCCAGGTGCGCCTCCGGCGACTTGTCCTGCTTCCGCAGCGCGTCGGCATAGACCCGCACGGCCCCGTCCCAGGCGCGGGCCTCCAGCAGCAGGCCCCCCAGGTTCAGGTGGGCCGTCACGTCGTCGCGGCCCAAGGCGATGGCCTGGCTGTATTGGCGCGCGGCCGACTCCAGCTTGCCGCTCTTCTGCAGCGCGTAGCCGAGGTCGTTGTGGCCCCAGAAATCTTGAGGCTGCGCGGCCACGGTCGCCGCGAATTCGTCCGCGGCCTGGCCCCAACGTTCCTGGGACAGGTAGGCCAGGCCCAGGTTCAGGCGGTACTGGGGGTCGTCGCGGCCCGCCAGCGCCTGGCGATAGCACCCGATCGCCTCCGCCATCTTGGCCTGCCGGTAGAAGACGTAGCCGAGCCCGTTGAGCGCCGCAGCGTCGTCCGCCTTGGTGTCCAACGCGCCCTGGAAGGCCTTCTTGGCGTCGTCCCACTTCTCGAGGTCGGCCAGGGCGCAGCCCAGGTCCACCAGCACGGCGCGCGACGGCGTGATCGCCAGCGACTGCTTGAAGAAGGCCACGCCTTGCTCGATCGAGCCGCGCTCCACCGCGTCATGGCCGGCGGCGACGAGGGCGTCCGCGTCCAGCGCCGGGACGGCTTCGGCAGCTGCCAGGGCGGGCAAGACCGGCATCACCAGGCAGGCGGCCACCACCGCGAGGGAGAACCTCCGCAAGCCCATAACGCCTCCTTGGCCGGTCAGCCGACCGCCAAGGGATCTATACCCGCGGCTTGCCTACTTCTGACGCTTGCTTCGGCTCGCCGATCCGGCGGCATGGGCGGTGCCCTTGCGCCGGTGGTCCAGGGCGGCCTCGGCCTCGCGCAGCTGGTCGCGCAGCTTGCGCACGCGCTCTTCCGCGCACGTTTCCGGCCGCGGCATGGCGGGCCGCACCTCGCGGCGCAGCTGGTGCGGCGTCCAGTGCTTCTTGCCGGCCTCGCGCAGCCACTTGCGCCGGGTAGCGGGGTTGGCGTCTTCCAACAGGCGCGCCAGCACCTGGTGGTGCTCCCACGTCAGGCCGGGGTGGCGTTCCCGCGCGGGGAAGGCCTCCGCCGTCAGGCGCAACGCGTCCAGCTGGGCGGGCGCGAGGCCCACTTGCCGACCGAAGGCGCGCATGCTCAGGCCCTGCTTGGCGAATTGGGCCCGCAGGACCGGCGACCGGTGGATCACGTCGAAGAGGGTGGCGGCAAGATCGCCCATGGCCCAGCGCGCGGCGTTGGCAGCCTCGGCCTGGGCCTGGAAGTCCGCCACCAGCTTGTCGTAGTCGACGTATGCCACCGAAAGGGCATTCGTTCCCGATTCGCTCATCTCCCGGACCTCCCCGCGCGCCTCATGACCCCCCCATCGTAACGGCCCTTCCCGAGGGAAGCATCGGCCAGGGAGCCGAAATTCCAGGCGCCTGGGGCCGATTTGCCCAACGAAGGAAACCCGCACCACAGAACAGTTTGAAGCCAAAACCGGTGCCTGGTCGGACCTCCAGGCACGGTGCACGCCTTAACCCGGAATTAACCCTTCACGGCCCCGGCGGTCGCACCGCCCACGAAATGCCGTTGCATGACCAGGAAGAAGGTCACGATCGGCAGCACGGCCAGCACGGAGCCCGCCGCGATCAGGCGCCAGTTCGCGCTGAAGGTGCCGGCCAGGAAGGCCACGCCCAGCGGCAGGGTGTAGAGCTGGGGGTCCTTGAGGACGAGCAAGGGCCACAGGAAGTCGCCCCAGGAGCCTACGAAGGTGAAGATGGCCAGCGTCGCCAGCGCCGGGCGCGACAGCGGGATCATGATCTTCCACCAGATGTCCCAGGCCGAGCCGCCGTCGATGATCACGGCCTCCTCCAGCTCCAACGGGATGGCCAGGAAGGCTTGGCGCAGCAGGAAGATCCCGAAGGCCGTCACGCTGGTCGGCAACACCAGCCAGGTGTAGGCCAGGTATGGGCTGTTCAGCGCGTTGGGGGTCACGGCCATCAACCCGGTGTTGAGCTTGGTGACCAGGATGAAGAGTGGGATCATGATGACCGGGAACGGCACCATCATGGTCGACAGTACCAGGTAGAAAAACCCGTCGCGGCCCTTGAAGCGCATGCGGGCCAGCGGATAAGCCGCCAGGCTGGCGAAGAACAGGTTCAGCACGACGGAGGCCGCGGCCACCAACACGCTGTTCCAGACGTAGCGGCCGAAGGGCACGGCCTGCCAGACGGCCACGAAGTTCCCGAGCGTGGGTTGCTCGGGGATCAGGCGCGGCGGGTAGGCGAAGATGTTCTCGGTGCCGCCCTTGAGGGCCGTCACCACCAGCCAGACGAAGGGGCCGAGCGTCAGCAGGGCCACCCCCACCAGGGTGGCGTAGGTGAGGGCAAGCGCGAGGGGCTTCGACTTCACCCGCGCTCGACCTCCTCGGCGACGGCGGAGGCGTGGAAGAGCAGGCGGTTGGGGCCGTCGTTCGCGGCCTTGTCGCAGGCCGTGCGCAGGTCGGCCAGGAAGGCCTGGCGCGAGGCGGCCCCGGCCGTGCGGGCGGTGACGCCCACGCAGGCCGTCAGGCGGGCGCCGCCGGCCTGGCGGCCGGGGAAGAGGCTGGCGGCGATCGCCGTGCGCACCTCGTCGCCCAGCAGCATGGCATCCGCCGCGCCGGTCTCGGGCAGCAGCACCGCCAGGCCGTCCGCGTCGAAGCGCGCCACCAGGCCGGAAGGCCCAACGCGGGCGGTGACCAGCTCCGCTACTTGCTTCAAGGCCTCGTCGCCCAGCATATAGCCATGGGCCTCGTTGTAGGCCGCGAAGCCGTCCAGGTCGACCAGGAAAGCCGCCAGCGGCAGCTCGAAGCGCTCGGAGCGCTTGAGCTCCGTGGCCAGGCGCTCCGCGAAGGCGCGGTGGTTGGCCGCGCCGGTCAGGGCATCCGTCTCCAGCAGGGTTTGGTGGCGGGCGCGCAGGTCTAGCGCTTCCAGGCCCTGGGCCAACATGGCGGCCGCCAGGTCCAGCACGCCCTGCTCGGAGGGCGTGAAGGGAGCGTCAACCCGGCGGTACACGGTCAGCACGCCCAGCAGGTGCTCGCCGGCGACCAACGGCAGGGCCATGGCGCTCACGAAGCCTTCGCGGCTCATGGCCTCCGGCATGTGGAAGCGCGGGTCCTGGGCCAGGTCCGCCGCCGCCACGGGCACCTGGCACGCGGCCACGTAGGTCTCCAACCCGGTCTCCGGCACCTGATCGCCACTGGGGTGGTCGTTCCAGCCGAAGGCGTTGGCCAGCTCCAGCTTGGCCACGCCGCTGGCGCGCCAGATGGCCGAGGCGTCCAGCGCGCAGGCGGCCGTGAGGCAGGCCCAGAACTTCTCCCCGAAATCCGTAGGGTCCGGCGCGGCTAGCAGCTCCGCCAACATGCCCATCAGGCGCGGCGCCTGGTCGGGCACCTCGGCGGCGTGGGCGGGGGCAGCACGCACCAGGGCCACCGGCTCGAGGCCGATGGGCGCCAGGAAGGCGGGCGGTGGCAACAGCGTGCCGGCGGCGGCGGGCTCCGGGTCCGCGACGGCCAGCACTTGTACAATCGCCTGCACCGCCAGCGGATCGAGCTGGGTGCCGGCCACCCGGCCCAGCTCTTCCAGCGCCTCGGCGCGCGAAACCGACCGCTGGTAGGTCTGGGGCGTCGTCAGCGTGTGGTAGCAGTCCGCCACGGCCAGGATGCGGGCCTCCAGCGGGATGTCTTGGCCCTTGAGGCCATCCGGGTAGCCGCTGCCGTCCCAGTTCTCGTGGTGGTGGCGCACGGCCGAGGCCAGCGCCTCCAGCGGCTTGAACGACGCCAGCAGCGCGGCGCCCGCGACCGGGTGGCGGCGGATCTGGTCCATGTCGGCGGGCCGCAGGGCACCGGGCCGCAGACGCACGACGTCGGGCACGAACAACAGGCCGAGGTCGTGCAGTTGGCCGGCCAACGCCAGCCCGTCCTGGCGCGGGCCCATGATGCCCAGCATGCCGCCGATCTCGCGGGCCAGGCGGCCGACTTCCTCGCCGTGGCGCGAAAGCTGGGGATCCTTCTGGGCCATCACGTTCGTCAGCGCGCGGGCCAGTTCCTCTTCGGTGTTCTCCTGGCGCACGTAGAGCTGGGAAAGGCGGATGGACGCGGACAGCTGGCCGGCCACGGTCGACAACCACTCTTCCTCGAGCGCCTGCCAGGGCTGGTCGTCCAGGCGGTTGGCCACGCAGAGCACGCCCAGCACCCGCCCATGCGTCTGCAATGGGTAGGCCATCAGCTGGCTGAAGCCCAGGCTCTCCAGCGTCTGGCGCCGGCGCATCGTGATTTCCAGATCTTCCAGCGGCTGGTAGGTGCTGGCCGGGGCGCCCGTCAGGAAGACCTGGGCGATCAGGCCGTTCTCCGACAACGGGAAGGGCATGCCGTCGAGCGCGTTCGACAGGATCTTGGGCGCCACGGCGGCGCGGATCGACAGCACGTCGCGTTGGCCCTCCACGGGCAGCAGGATCGCGCAGAACTCGCAGTGCAGCAGGCGCGCCGTTTCGCGCACGGCCAATTGGAGGTGCTCCACCAGGGGCTGCCCGGTCTCCAGCGAGGCCGCCAGGCGGTGGAAGTACGACAGCTCGTCGCGCAGCTGGTGGTTCTGGGCCAGCAGGCCTTGCCAGCCGGCCGCGGCTTCTTCGAAGACGGCCTCGAAGAACTGGCTGGTCAGCTCGCCCAGCGCCAGCCAATCCGGCGCGGGCAGGCCCAGCTGCCAGCTGCCCTGGCGCTGCGCGCGGTCCAGCTGCACCAACACCAGCAGCAAGCCCTCCAGGCTGACGTCCTGGCGCAAGCGCAGCAGCCACTGCTGCAACGGCGCCCGGCCGTTCTGGCCCTCGTTGCGCTGGATGCTCCAGCCCTCGAGGGCGGCCAGGCCGTCGGCGCACATGGCGTCCAGGTCGCGCCGGTCCAGGGCGAGGCGATCGCCCAGCCCCTTCGCCAGGGGCGCCCAGGCGCCGCGCACCGCATCGGCCAGCCGACCGTCGGCGGCGAGCAGCGGCAACAACTTGGCAAGGGCGGGGGGCCGTTCGATCATTCGGGATCCTGGTCTGGCGGGGGTTTCCCATCCTAACATGGGCCGCCGGGTCGCGTCCGCCCTACCTTCCATGTCACAATAAGATTTGTGAAGGTAGCCGGCCACGCCCGTCCCGCCGATAGGTGCCGATTTCCGCACCTCGGCGCGCCGATCGGGACGTTGCCTGCCTGC
Organism: Cyanobacteria bacterium RYN_339; assembly: GCA_028287685.1. Classification (GTDB taxonomy): domain Bacteria; phylum Cyanobacteriota; class Sericytochromatia; order S15B-MN24; family JAQBPE01; genus JAQBPE01. The sequence goes on from JAQBPE010000087.1 coordinate 31,682, forward strand.
TGCAAGGCGACACCGCGGCCCAGGCGCATGAGTTCGCGATCCTGGAATCGTTTGAACGTGACATGCAGGATCGTTCTTAATATTTCGTTACAATCGTTCGCGCGGCAACGATCCGAGGTATAGTAGTAAATAGGGCTCATGCCCTAATTGCACTTTATACGAATTTTCCTCCGCCCGTCTGCCCGCCCCATCGTGCCGGGCCGTGTGCGCGCCCGAAATCGGGGCTCGTTGCACCTTGCAGACGGACTGGAGCGCCCCGGTACGGCCGGATGGGTCGAGCAAGGGGCATGGCGAGATTCCGAATACGTTAGCACAGGGTGTGGATCCGTGAATCCAGCCCCGTCTTTGGTGGCCGCCACGCGGTTCCGGGGGCAGGGGTCCGGTCCCATCCGACCACTTGGCGA
>JAQBPE010000110.1 GCA_028287685.1 Cyanobacteria bacterium RYN_339
TGCAACCCAGCCCCAACCCACGCGCGGAAGGTTCCACCAGCAGCAACCTCAGCTTCGCCACGCCGTCGCCCCCGTCCACCAGAAACACGGACCCGGCCCGTTCCCCGTCGACCTCGGCAATCCAGCATCGTTCCAGCGCGGGATCGTAGCTGCGTAAAAACGCAGCGCCAATTTCCGCCACCAGCGCCTCGAAGGAGCTGTCCCAGCCGTACTCGCTCGCGTACAGCTCGCCATGCCGCTGGATCACCCACCCGATGTCCCCGGGCCGATGCGTTCGCAGCTCGACCGCCATCAGGCCAGGATCGACCCGTCGAGCTTCGCGTTCAACGTCTTGTTCTTGCCCATGAACAGCTGCCCCAGCATCGAGGCCACGCCACCGATGCCGGCGACAGTGGCAATCTTGGAGGCCACCGGCAGCAGCCAGGCCGGCGCGCCCATGCCCATGGAGATGGCCAGCGCCGCCGTGCCGGCAACGAAGCCGATCGCGCCGATGCCGAAGCCCAGCTTGGCGAAGAAGCGCTCCGCGGGCTTGGAATCCGGGTTGTGCATCGTCTCGACCAGGTTGATGGCCGCGAAGCCGATACCGGCAACGCCGCCCGCGATACCCGAGGTCTTGTTGGCCAGCACCTGGCGGGCCGAGGAAAGCCGCAGCAGACCGGCCAGCTTGGCGGGCAGCGCGGCGGCGAGGGCCGTCGCAGCACCCAAGATCGTGCCGACTTCGCCGAAGACCAACATCGCCTTGGAACCCTTGCCCAGGGTGGGATCCTTCAGGGCCTTGGGCAGCAACATGGCGTTCCAGACGGCCGAGAAGCCGAACAACGCGGGGCCCAGCAGGCGAGTGAGGAAGCGCACGCCATTGGCGGCCTTCACGCCGACCGAACCGATGGCCTCGACGCGGGTCAGGATCCAGGGCAACAGGCCCGTGGAGCCGAGGGTGGCGTCGACCTCGGCGCTAACTTGAGGCGCACCGGCGCCCGGCATGATCCGGAACTGGGCCACGTCCACCAGGCGGTGCTTCTTCACAGGCGCCGGCGCCGCCACCGGCTGCGGGGCAGCCGGCTTCAAGACGATCGGGTTTGCCTGGATTTCCGGCATGCGAGGGGCACCTTCCTGACAGCTTACTATCAGGCCAGGATGCCCACCGCTTGCCGGTTTTAGCCGAAGCTTAACGGGATTGACAGGTTACTTGTGCGGCTCCAGGCCCTTGAGCATGTCGGAGATGTCCGTCATCTCGTAGCCCGCGGGCACGCTGAACGAGGAAGCCGGCAGGCTGCTCGAGGGCGTGAACTGGGTGACGGCATAGGTGAAGGCCGGCTTGCCGCCCTCGAAGTAGGTGAACTTCATGGGGATGTCGTACTTGTCCGACAGCCACATGCGGAACTGCCCGTCCTTGCCCTTGTGGTCCAAGATCGAACACGCCTGGCCCGCCACGGTCTCCGCGCCCACCTTGCGGCTCTGGGTGCGGAACGTCTTGCCGAACTCGCTCAGCTTGAAGTTGCTGATCTTCTGCAGCGACTTGTTCTCCGTCACTTCCTCCAACGAGGACGCCGTGAGCTTCATCGCCTGCTTCTGCTGGGTGTTGAGCAAGGTGATCGTGCTGCCGCCCTCCTGGGCGAGCACGATCGAGAAGGCCGTGTCGCCATCGGTGGAGATGGGCTTGGCCATCTCCAAGCGGATCTTGCCGTTCTGGTAGTAGAGCGTGTTGGGCACGGTGGTGGTCTTGCCGCCCTGCGTGCTGGTGGCGACGCCCTTCGAGGTGAAGGACGCCGGGGCGGCGAACGCCGGCGCGGCGAACGCAAGGCCGGTAGCGACCGCACCCGCGGCGAGGGCATATCTGAGCTGGAACATGAGTCCTCCTTACCAATCCTTTTGGAGATCGAGGGTGCCGAGGGCCTGGTTCAGCAGCTGCTGTGCATAGGGCCCACCGTTTGATTCCTCGGATTGCTCCGTGGCCCCCTGCTCCTGCTGGCGTTGGCGCTCATCGCTTTCCAACGCCTTCAGGACGGAGTCCACCTCGCCTTCCGAGGGCAAGTTCTTGGCCGCCGCGGGCGGCTTGTAGGTCTGGTTCACGCCAACCGGCATCTTCTGCTGCCCGGCGCCTTGTTGTCCAGGGTTCTGCTGGCCGCCGCTCTGCCCGCCGCTTTGCTGCTGCTTGGGCGGCTGTTGCTTCAGGCGGCGCTTGGCCACTTCCAGGTTGTGCTTGGCGTCGGCATCCGTGGGCTTCGCCTTCAAGACCCGCTCGTACTCCACGATCGCCTTCTTGTAGCCCGCCGCGCCCGTGCCGGCCTCCGCCTCGCGGAAGTAGGCGTTGCCGAGGTTGTAGCCGATCACGGGCTTGGCACCCGGGTCGGCCAGCTCCAACGCGCGCTTGTAGGCCACCGCCGCGTCCTGGTACTTCTTCTGCTCGAAGAGCACGTTGGCGCGGTTGTAGTGCAGCCCGAAATTACCCGGATCATGCGACAGCGCACCGTCCAGCAGATCGCCGGCCCGCTGGTAGTCGCCCGCGGCAAAGGCCTGGCCGGCCTCGCGGTTGGGCAGCCACGAGGGATACCAGGTCCAGCCGGACTGGGTCGCGGCGATCGCGAAGAGCAGCATCGCCGTGGCCGGGCGGCGCATGGCCGCGCGCAGGTCGTCGCGGAAGCGCCGCGTGCTGCGCCGGCGGCCGCGCAGGCTCAGGCCCGCTTCCAACCCCAGGAACAACAAGGCCAGCGCCAGCGGCAGCTGGAAGAGCTCGTAGCCGATCTTCTCCTGGCCCTTGCCTTCCGGGATGCTCGGCGTGCCGGCCAGGGCGCCCAGACGCTTCGCCAGGTCGCCGGCGCCGCCCTCCACCGCACGGATGTAGAAGCCGCCCGTGCCGCCGGAAAGGCGCTTGAGCGCGGGCTCCATCAGGCGGCTGGTGACCTTCTCGCCGCGGTACGTCATGTAGGTGGGGTTGCCCCACACGTCGGAATGGCCGGGGATGAAGCCGCCTTCCGGCGTGCCCAGGCCCACGGCGTCCACCTCCACCTGGGCGTCTCGCAAGGCGGAGACCGTGTTGGCGGCCTCGCCGCTCAGCTCCTCGCCGTCGCTGAAGACCAGCGCCACGCGGCGGCCCGGGCGGGTGTAGAGGGGCAGGGCGGCCTTGAGCCCGGCCTCCATGTTGCTGCCCTTGCCGGGCACCTGACCGGGCTGCGCGCGCTCCAGCATCGTCTCGAGCGCGCTCACGTCGGTGGTCAGCGGCACGATGGCCTGGGCTTCGCCCGCAAAGGCCACCAACCCGACGCGCCAGCCCGCCATGGCCGGCAGCAGCTTCTGGATCATGCGCTGGGCGGCCACCAGCCGGCTCTCGCCACCCATGTCCTGCGCCAACATGCTGCGCGAGACGTCCAGCACCACCACCAGGCTGCCGTCCTGGGTGCCGTGGGTCTCGCCGCCGCCGCCGCCCAGGCGAGGCTCCGCGAGCGCGACCAGGCCGCAGCCCAGCGCCGCGGCCAGCAACAGCCCGCGCCACGCCTGGGGGTTGCCGCTGGGCCACAAGCCCATCTTGGCGAGGGCGCCGCGCTGGGCATAGCCTTCCAGGTCCTTGCGCTCGCGCGTGGCGCCTTGCAGCAACACCAGCGCCACCAAGGGCAGGGCCAGGAGCGCGAACAGCCACACCGGGTGCACGAAGTGCAACATCAGCGGGCCTCCAGGATGCGCCAGCGCCGCGTGCCCAGCACGATCTCCAGCAGCAACAGCAACAACCCCGCGCCCAGGAGCGCGTGGTAGCGCTCCTCGTACACCAGCTTGCGCTTCACCTCGTAGGGCGACTTCTCCAGCTTGTTGATCTCATCGTAGACCGTGCGCAGGGCGCTGGTGTCCGTGGCGCGGAAGTAGCGCCCGCCCGTTAGCTCCGCAATCCGCTGGAGCGTGACCTCGTTGATTTGCGGCAGGATCAGGTTGCCCTCGCTGTCACGCAGGTAGGCCTTCTGGCCAAAGGCGTCCAGCAACGGGATGGGCGCGCCGCCGGGCTTGCCGACGGCGATCGTGTGCACACGCACGTTCTTCACCTGCGCCATGCCGGCCGCCTTGACGGGGTCCAAATAACCCGAATTGTTCTCGCCATCTGTGAAGAGGACGATCACGCGGCCCTTCACGTTCCGCTCGCGCATCCGGTACAGGCAGTTGCCGATGGCATCGCCAATCGCCGTGCCGTCCTGCTTCACGCTGTCGAAGCGCACCCGGTCGAGCGCATCGCGCACCATCTGGTGATCGGTGGTCAAGGGCGCCACCGTGAGCGATCGCCCCGCGAAAATCACCAGCCCCAGCCGGTTCCCCTGGCTCTTGCCGATGAAATCGCCGATGACCTGCTTGGCCGCCACCAGCCGGTTCTCGGGCTGGAAGTCTTCCGCGCGCATGGATCCGGAGATATCCAGGGCCAACATGATGTCGACGCCCAGTTGCTCTTCTTCGACCCAGGCCCGGCCCGCCTGTGGCCGCGCCAGCGCGAAGATCAAGAAGGTCAGGGCCGCAAGCCGCAGCGTCCAGAGCGCCACGGGCACCAGGCGGGCCTTGGGCGTTGCCAGCCCACGCAACAACATGACCGTGCTGGACGTCAGGCCGCGCCGGAAGCGCCGAGCGGCCCACGCCGCCACGGCCAACAACGGCACGCCGGCCAGCAACAAGAAGACCTCGGGGTCTGCCCACGCCATCATGCGAAGGACTCCTCGGGCTCTTCCACCGGCGTCTGGTCATCGCCCAGCAGGTCCACCAGGCGGTAGGCTTCGCGCAACACGTGGTCCATGTCCGCCCGGCCCGGCCGGAAATCCGCGAACTTGGCCAGGTCGCAACGCGGCAGCAAATCGGAGACCAGCTGCAACGGCTCCTGGGCGATGCCCCCGTTCGCCAGCGCCGACAATAGCTCCGTGGTGGTGAAGCGCCGCCCGGGCAGCCCGAACTTCTGGCCCAGGTAGGCCCTCACGATCGTGCTCAGGGAGGCGTGGAAGTCGCGCACCCGTCCGGTCTCCAACATGCCGCCGGCCGCGAGCTGGTCGAGCTGGGCGCGCACGGAGGCCGGCGGGCCTTCCACGATCACGGGCAAGGCGGGCAGCGGCTTGGCCGGGCGGGACTTCAGGAACCAGGTGGCCAACAGCCCCATCGCGACAATCGCGAACCCCGCCAAGAGCAACAGCTTCCAGCTCGGGGCGAAGAACATGAACGGTTTGAGCCCGTGGATGTCGTCCAAGCGTGGCCTCCGGGGGTCCTAGACCCCGATTCTAACATGGCCCGCCCCCTCCGGCTGCCGCCACCTCCCCCGTAAAGGGGGAGGAATCCCTGGTGCTGCGTCACCGCAAGCCCCCTCCCCCCTCGCGGGGGAGGTGCCCGCCAGGGCGGAGGGGGCCTCGCGCCCCGCCAAAGATGATCATGATCACAGACTTTGGTACGATAAAGCGGATAACATAACCTTCGAACCGAGACCAGAAGGGGGATTCCTCGATGAGCTACGACAACATGCCCGGCGCCGACGTGGCCCCGAACAGCGAGCAGTTCGCTACGCTGCGCGCCGCCCTGGGGGGCGAGGCCGCCAACACGCCGGAGATCGTTGCGATCTTCCAGCAGATCAAGAACCTGCGCGAGAGCGACCGCTCGCTGCGCTCGATCCGCCGCAACCTCGAGCTCGACAACATGCCCGTGATCGAGCCCGAAGAATTCGCCCCGATGGTGGAAACCCCGCCGGCCAGCGAGCTCACCACGTTGCTCGAGTCCTTCTTGGAACTCAAGAAGGAAAAAGAGCAGCTCTCCGACCGCCTGGTGAAGATGATCGCCACGGCCGATCAGCTCGAAGCCAAGGTCAACCACCTCACGCAGCTGGTGGAGAAGAGCTCCGCGAAGCTCGGCGAGTAAAACCCGCGAACCATTGTAACGAGGCCTCCTTCGGGAGGCCTCTTTGGTTTTGGGGGCAACCGTGCGGGGTACGAGGCAGGCATGCGCCTGATCCTGGCCCTTATGATGGCCCTGGCCGCCGAACCCGGCGCCGACTCCCCCGCCGCCGAGCTGATGGCCGCCGCCCGCGCCGAGCTGGCCGCGGGCAGCTACGAGCAGGCGATCGCCCACCTGACGGAAGCCCAGGACAAAGACCCCGGCGACCCGAGCATCCCGATCCTGCTGGCCAAGGCCCGCCTCGACAGCGCCGCCAACTACGTCAAGGTGGGCCGCCAGCTGCTGGCCGACCGCAAGTACGCGGACGCCCTGGTGGCCTTCGACAACGCCCTCGATCTCGCCCCCACGGACGCCCTCGCCAAGCGCGGCAAGGATGCCGCCGTGAAGTGGCCGCGCGCGGAGGTCTACTGCAAATCGGCGGAGGAGTACCTCAAGAAGGGCGATTTCGACTACGCCATCGCCTATTACGAGAAGGCCTTTGATTTAACCAAGGACCCGTCGATCGGCAAGTGGCTGCAAGCGGCCAAGGCGGCGCGTGCCAAGAAGCGTTGACCGTACCGGTCGGGTGTGGCACAATATGCCAACCGCTCGGGTGGCGGAATTGGCAGACGCGCACGTTTGAGGGGCGTGTGGGAAACCGTACGGGTTCAAGTCCCGTCCCGAGCACTCTGACCCCCGTGGATTGATTCCACGGGGGTTTTTCTATGTCGGCTGGTTGTTGGAAACCCCCGCAGCGATTGGTATCGTCAAGGAGTGGACTACTTCTTTTGGGACGAAATCTTTGGGGGGCGCCAGCAACTCGCGGACGAGCTGCTCGGGCCCCAGGACCTGTATCCGGACGAGCCCGAGGCCCGGCCGGACATCGTGCCGGTCGTGATCGCCTGGGTCGAGGACCTAAGGCGCTAGGCGCTGCTTCAGCCCGGTGAAGCGCTTGCCCACCTCGGCGTTGCGCAGCGCGGTGCGAATAGCCTGTTTCGTGCCCACCAGCACCACCACCTGCCGGGCGCGCGTCAGGCCCGTGTAGAGCAAGTTCCGCTGCAGCATCGGGTAGTGCTGGTTCATGATCGGCAGCACGACCGCCGGGAACTCGCTGCCCTGGCTCTTGTGCACGCTGATGGCATAGGCCAGGCCCAGCTCGTCGAGCTCCGAGAAGTCGTATTCGATCTCCGTCTCGAGCGTCTTCACCACCAGCAACTGCTCTTCCGCGTCGATTTTCACGACGATGCCCATGTCGCCGTTGAAGACCTGCTTGTCGTAGTTGTTGCGCAGCTGGATCACCTTGTCGCCCAGGCGGAACTTGCCCGTGTCTGCGCCCGGGTTGAGCGCCGCCTGCAGCACCTTGTTGAGGTTCCCCGCGCCCACCACGCCCCGGTTCATGGGGCAGAGCACCTGGATTTCCTCGATGGGAGAGAGCCCGAAGCGCTTGGGCAGGCTCTTGCCCACCACGTTCACGATCAGTTGGATCGCGGCTTCCGGGCTGTCGGCCTCCAGGAAGTAGCAGTCGGTGCGGCGATCGCCCGTCGGCACCACCAGCTCCGGCAGCTCCCCGCGCCGGATCCGGTGCGCGTTGGTCACGATCAAGCTGCTCTCGGCCTGCCGGAACACCTGCGTCAGCTCGACCTGTGGCACCACCCCGCTGTTTAACAAGTCGCCCAGCACGTTGCCGGGCCCCACGGAGGGCAGCTGGTTGGTGTCGCCCACCAGCACCAGGTGGCCGAGGGGCGGCACCGCCTTCAAGAGCGCGTGGGCCAGCAGGGTGTCCAGCATCGAGGCCTCGTCGACCAGGATCACGTCGGCTTCCAGGGGGCGATCGCCGTCGCGCGTGAAGGCCATCAGGTCGGGCTTGAACTCCAGCAGGCGGTGCAAGGTGCGCGCCTCCTGGCCTGTCACCTCCGCGAGCCGCTTGGCGGCCCTGCCGGTCGGGCTCGCCAACAGGACCTTGAAGTCGTAAGCCGCGAGCAGCCGCACGATCGTCTTCACCGTGGTCGTCTTGCCCGTGCCGGGACCGCCCGTGAGGATGAAGACGCGGTGCCGCATGGCCGCGAGCACCGCCTGGCGCTGTTCTGGCGAGAGCGTGACGTCCTCCAGCGCGTCCAGCCGGGCTTCGATGTCATCGGGCACCTCCGCCGGCCGCGCCAACAGCTTCAACAGGCGCGCCGCCGCCCCTTGCTCGGCCGCCAACATCGCGGGCAGGTAGATGGCGGGCGGTTCGGCCACCACGGCCTTGGAAACCACGAGCTCGTCCAGGGCCGCCTCCACCGGCGCCCCCAGCAGCTCGCCCGCCGTGGCGACCAGCGCCTCGCGCGGCAAGAACATGTGCCCCTGGTCCGTGGCCTCGCCCAGCACATGCAGCAGGCCGGCTCTCAAGCGCGACGGCGCATCCGGCGCCATGCCCAGGTTCTGGGCGATTTCATCGGCCGTCTTGAACCCGATGCCCCAGATGTCCGTGGCCAGCCGATACGGGTCCTTCGAGACCACCTCGATCGCCGCGTCCCCATACGTCTTGTAGATCTTCACCGCGTAGGTGGTAGACACCCCGTGGGTTTGCAGGAAGATCATCACGTCCTGGATGCGCTTCTGCTCTTTCCAGGCCGTCGCGATCATCTCGATGCGGTGCCGGCCCACGCCCGCCACCTCGTGCAAGCGCTCCGGGTGGTTCTCGATCACGTCCAGGATTTCGAGCCCGAAGTGCGCCACCAACCGCCTGGCCGACTTCGGGCCCACGCCCTTGATCAGCCCGCTGCCCAGGTACTTCTCCAACCCCACCAGCGAGGCGGGGCGCTCCAGCCGGTATTCGTCCACCTTGAACTGGTCGCCGTGCTTGGGGTGCGAGCCCCAGCTGCCCGTCAGCGCCACGGCCTCGCCGGGCTTGAGCTGCCCGAAGTGGCCCACGGCCGTGATCAGCTCCTCCTGGCCCGGCACCGCCAGCTTCGCCACCGTGTAGCCGTTCTCCGGGCTGTGGTAGGTGATGCGCTCGACGACGCCGTGCAGGGTGGCGCTCATAGGAAGCGCGACAGCGACGCCAGGGCGGCCTCGAGCGCGGCCGGTTCACGGTGCCCGAAGCCCAGGCGCAAGTGCCCCGGGAAGCCGCACACCGTCCCCGGGATCACCATCCCCCGTTCTTCCTGGTACCAGCGCTCCGCGATGCCCACGTCGTCCGCGGCCTCCAGCAGCATCACCCCCGCCGTGGCCGGCGCCTGGCCCCGCCCGCCGGCCCAGGCCAGCACGCGGGCCCGGTTGCGCGTCAGGATGGCATGGTTGGCCTCCAGCAGCGCGTAGCGCTTCGGCCAGACCGCCAGCCCCAGCGCGGTGGCCGCCCCGGCCAGCGCCAGGGTGGTGTGCTCGCGCCAGGGGATCGCGGCCGCCACGGCTATCGGATCGCCCACCAGCCAACCCAACCGCAGCCCCGGCAGCCCGAACATCTTCGACATCGAGCCGCTCACCAGCACCTGGTCAGGCCCCCAGCTCAGGGCGCTGGGCGGAATCGGCGCCTCGCCCACGCCGCGGTAGACCTCGTCCACCAGGACCATGCAACCGGCACGGGCCCGGATCAATGCCACGTTCAAGACCTGCCCGGTCGGGTTGTGCGGCGTGTTCAGCACCAGCAACCCGGCGCCGTCCAACAGCGGCCAAAGCGCCTCCAGATCCCAGGGATAGGGCCAGGCCACCACGTTTGCCCCCAGGTGGGCGGCCACCAGCGGGAGCTGGGGATAGATCGGCATCTGCACCACCACGCGCAGGCCCGGCTCGATCAGCGCCGCGAGCGCCAGCCAGTTGGCTTCGACCGCGCCCTGCGTCAACAGCACGTGCGCCCGATCGGGCAGCCCGTACATGGTGGCGACGCGATCGCGCAGCTCGCCGTCGCCCTCCGGATCGGCATAGCCCAGGCCGATCCCGCGCTCCCACCCCGGCGCCAACAGCGGCGCTAGCTCGTCCCACGCGGGCGCAGCGGCCGCCGTGCCCGCTAGCGAGTGGGCGTGAGGGCCGGGGTGGGTGGTGAACCACCGTTCCAGGGGAGAGGGCGAAATGGGCAAGAAGACCGACCTACCGGGCGATGCAGGATGCCCGCCACTTTGGTAACATACCGTTACATTTCGGGGAAGAGCCCTCCGGCCGGGTCCGGAGGCGGGCATGGGGGCCGCGAGATCATATGCTGAAGCTAGAAAAATTTAAAGACCGGCTCGAGGACGACAAGGCTCGTCTAGAGCGCATGATCCACAGCCGGCGCGCCAGTGTGACGTCGCACGGCACCAACGGGGTGAACGAGTCCTTCTCGAACTCCGGCGACGACGAGTACGCCGACGCCGCGACGGACACCTTCATCCAAGAGCTCGATATGACGATGCTCAACAAGTACAAGCACCGCCTGGAGCAGATCCGGCACGCGCTCGAGCGCATGGAAGCCGGCCGCTTCGGCATTTGCGTCCGCTGCAACACGAAAATCGGGGAAGCGCGTCTGGACGCCATCCCGGAGACGCCGTATTGCCGCGAATGCGAGGGCGACGTCGAGGTCCAGGACTGAACTCGTTGTTGCGCCGTTTTGCTCCGGATAGCTCCGACTAGCACGGCCAAATGAGCACCCTTGACTTCATGCTTGGGCCAGATAAGCCACCCGGTAGGTCTTCTCATCGGCGGGGGTGAAGCCCAGGCACTCGTAGGCCTCCAGCAACTGGAGCCCTGCTTCCTCCAACATCTGCCGGACTTCCGTAGGCGTATAGCCTCGCGCCGTGTGGAGGGCCTCCACGCGATCGTAGCGCCCGTCCGGCCGATGCAGGAAGTAGGTGGCTTCCAGCGTTGCCAGGCCCGACTCGCGCTCGTAGCGGGTCCGCCAGAAGCGCGCGTAGCGCTCGTCCAGGTGGCTGTCCACGGACTGGCCCCAGACCTGGGCGAGCGCGTACGGCGTGTTCATGTCGAAGAAGAACAGCCCGCCCGGCGCCAGCGCCCGGCGCACGCCGAAGAAGGCCTGACGGAGCTGCTGCGGCTCCGTTAGGTGGTTGAGGCTATCGTAGAAGCAGGTGGCCAGGTCGAAGCCGCCCGGCAAATCGAGGGCGGTCAAATCCCCCTGGCGCCAATCGACGCTTATGTCCCAGCGATCGGCCCGGGTTATGGCACGCGCGAGCATGGCGGACGACCCGTCCACGCCCGTCACGACGAACTTCCGCCGGGCCAAGGCCACCGCCGCGGCACCCGTGCCACAAGCCAGATCGCAGATCTTGCGTCCCTTGAAGCGGCGCAGCGCGAGCATCTCCAGCATGTAGCCCACCATCTTGAGGCTGAAGCGGCTCTGCCCCGTCAGGTCATAGGCTTCGGCGAGCGCGTCGTACATCGCAGCGCCCGGCGGCGGTTTAACGTCCATTTAAACTAAAACCGTCCTACCAACCCTCATGTCAAACCGCGTACGTCGATCACAGACAACGGTAACAGATTGTGAAAAACACGCGTAAAGACGCAAGATTTGGACCATGATAGAGCATATAAAAGCAAGCCGGTTTGTTAAAGACTGGTAAAATCCAAGTCAAATCCGCGTTGTGAACGCTTCAATGGAAGATAACCTGGAAGAGCCAGGTGAGCCATCCGGAATTTTGGCCAAATACGGCCGAATTTGGGGTTAGCTTCAACACTCCAAAGCCCTTATTATAGTAGGGTCAAATGTCGGAATTAACCCATCGTTCCAGGTGGGACATGTCCAGCGGTGTAGGCCGCCGGACGGAGGAGGTATCCTAACTTGCCTAACTTGATTTCTGACGATCTCTCGACTGAAACCTCGGGCGCCAGCTTCGAGGATACCAATATGCCCGAGACGGACCACAACGCCATCCGTCCGACTATCGAAGAAGAACAGACCGAGACCGTCGTAGAGGATCTCGCCGAAGAGACCGTTGAAACCGATACCGAAGAGCGCGTCCAGGTTGCGCCCACCCCCGGCCCAGCGCTGGAACAGTCGGATGATTCCATCCGGATGTACCTGCAGGAAATCGGCAAGAAGCGTTTGATCACGCACGCCGAGGAGCTGGAGTTCGCCCGGAAGATCGCCGCCGGCGGTCCCGAGGGCGAGAAGGCCAAGCACAAGCTGGTCTCCGCCAACCTCCGCCTGGTCGTCTCCATCGCCCGCAAGCACCTGGGCCGCGGCCTGAGCTTCCTGGACCTGATCCAGGAAGGCAACATGGGCTTGATGCGCGCTGCCGAGAAGTACGACTACCGTAAGGGCTACAAGTTCTCCACGTACGCCACCTGGTGGATTCGCCAGGCGATCACCCGCGCCATCGCCGACCAGGGCCGCACCATCCGCGTCCCGGTCCACATGGTCGAGACGATCAGCCGCGTGAAGAAGACGATCCGCCTGATGAGCCAGAAGCTTGGCCGCCAGCCTGCCGAGACGGAAATCGCGGAAGAGCTGCAGATCACGGTCGAGAAGCTGCGCGAAATCACCAAGGCTGACCAGGAGCCGGTCTCGCTCGAGACGCCCATCGGCAAGGAAGAAGATTCCCGCCTGGGCGACATCATCCGCGACCAGCACACCGCCAGCCCCCCGGCCACCGCGTTGCAGCGCATGCTGTGCGAGGACGTGAACAACCTCCTCGAGACGCACCTGACGGAGCGCGAGCGCTACGTCGTCCGTCGCCGCTTCGGCCTCGACGGCGGCCAGCAGCGCACCCTGGAAGGCATCGGCCACGATATGGGCGTCACGCGCGAGCGCGTCCGCCAGATCGAAGCCAAGGCGCTGAACAAGCTCCGCATGTCGCTCCAGAAGGAGCAGCTGCGCGGCTACCTCAGCTAAACCAGCACCTGAAAGCCGGGCCCCACGGGGTCCGGCTTTTTTTCGCGCGGGTATGATGGCGCCATGTTGCCTTTGCTTGCTTCCCTCGCCATCACCTACCAGGCGCCCTATTGCGCCAGCCTCTACTGGGAGGTCCAGGCCCTGGCCGGCGGCGCGCACGTGAACGTGGCGGCCTACCGCCAGGATTGGGGGATGCAACCCGGCGACCAGGCCATGCTGGCCGCGTTCCAACGCATCAAAGCCGACTACCACGGCAGCTTCCCGCGCCGGCCCGCCCGCGAGAACGCCTATCTGCCCATGGCCCCCCTGGGGGATACCGCGGTCGACACCCGCTTCGACAACTGCTTCCTGGCGAGCGCCTCCCTGCCGGAGGCCTGGGCCCGCGTCGACGGCTTGCTGGCGGAGGACGATGCCCGCGATCTGCGGCGCGTCCTGGCCCACTTCGAGCCGCGCTTCGCCAAGCGCTTCAAGCGGCTCGGCTACCTCGCCAAGTACCGGGACGAGTTCGCGCGCTACGCCCCGGGCTCCGGCCTCGAGACCTGGCTCGATCGCTCGCTGCGGTTCTACGGCGTGCCGGCGGCCACCCGCCTCACGCCCAAGGTGACCTTCGTCTTCACGCCTGCCGCCCATGGCACCCACGCCGTGCAACTGGGCAGCAACCTTGTGGTGGAGGTGATCCAGGGCGAGACGCCGGCGCAACGGGCAGACGTGGTGGCGCACGAGCTATCGCATTACTTCTACGAGGAGGGCCGGGCAGGCGATGATCCCGCCTTTATCCAGGCCGTCTACCAGGCCGCCGGCCCGCATGCAGGGCCCGCCATGGGCCTCATCAATGAAGGGTTGGCGACGGCGATTGGCCAGGGTGCCGTGCAGGAGGCGCTCGCGCCGGACAAGTTCAAGCGGGCCCTGGCCCGCCCCAACGGCTTCTACACGAACGCGGAAATCGACGCCTACGCCAAGGCCATCTTCCCGGCGGTGAAGCAGGCCCTCCTGGCCGGCAAGCCGGTCCGCGACCTCGTGCCGGACCTGGTGGCGGGCTACCTCCGCGCCTTCGAGCACCAACCCCTTACGCCCGCTCGCGTGCTCACCAACTACATGTTGGTCCTGGAGGGGCGCCGGGACCCCGCCTTCGCCGACTACTTCAAGGCGATCCCGCCGCGCAGCATCTTCCACGAATCGCTGCTGGACGGCGGCGCGTTCTGGACGAAGTACCAGGGGCTGCCCGGTCTGGTCGCCCTTACCGCCGATCAGGTGCCGGAGCTGGCAACCCAGGCCGCCAGCTATGGTCTGACGCCGGCGGAGCTCGCCAGCCTCCGCGGGGCCGCGCCGGGCGTCTTGATCAAGCCGCGCCCCACCGGCGGTAGCTTGTTCATCGTGGTGGCCGCGGACCGGCCCGCCTTGGGCCGTGCCATGGCACGTTTCGCAGCGCTACCGCGGATAGAAGCCGGCTGGATGCCGTTGCCATAGGGCGTGAACCGCCCCGGGACGGCCGTCCTGCTTCAGGCCGTGGCCTTGAAGGTCTGCCGGAAAATCAGCGCCAAATCATCCAGCGCCTCCGGATCCCGCCGCTCGTGCGCTTCCATCACGCTCTGCATTTGCAGCCCGAACTGCTCCCGGATCTTCGGCGTCAACACCGCCAGCCCGGTCGCCACCTCCGCCGCGCAGGCCAAGCCGACGCGCGTCAGCTCCTCTTGCGTCAGCATCGGCTTGTTCGCCAACCCCAACTCCTTCAGCTTCCGCTCGAAGGCTGCCCGCTCACGGGGACCGTTTAATGTAGCCAGGACCTGGATCCGGAGGATGGTGGCGACCACCAGCTACCTCCCGCCGCCGGCCAGGGCGCGTCGGCCGGCCGCGGCGATGTCCGCCAGCTCTTGCGCCCGCGCACCCACCGGATCCGGGTAACCGATCAGCACATGGATGATGCCTTCCAGCGCTTGCAGCGTCTTCGCGGCCGTGTCCGCCGCCGGCGGGTCCACCTCCAGCGCCTTGGCCAGCTCGTCCAACCCGGGCTTCGCGCCCAGCAAGGCCCGCGCCGGATCCACCATCTGCTCCACGGCCTCGCGCAGCTGCGGCGGCATATTCTCGAGCAATTGCTTGGTCGCCTGGTCCAGGTGCTCCAGCCCGGCGCGCGTGTCGTTTACCGGCCCGGACAGGTGCTGGAAGCCGTCGTTGTGCTCCAGCGCTTCCTTGGCCTGCTTGGCGAGCAGCTCCGCCTTTTCCAGGGTCTCGTCGAGCCGCAGGCCCTTGGCCAGCTCCGCCGCCAGTTCCTGGGCGCTCATCTTCTGCGTCTTGCGCGTATTCTCCGCCGTGACGGGGTCGCCCAGCGTGCTGCGCAACACCTCCAGCTTCCGCATGTGGCCGCGGATGGCCGTTTGCGACTGGTTGAAGACCTCGCGGCCCTCCTGCAACAACTCGTCCACGCGGTCGCGCAGCTCGCCCTTCTGCTCCGGGGTTGCGTGGACGGCCTGGGCGGACAAGGCCTCGACGCTCGCGCCGAAGGACAGCGCGTCCGGCTGGAAGTCCTCGCTGGCCGCCGGCACGTTGGGCGAGCCGATCGCCTGGCCGGTGCTGCTCAGCTTCAAGTTGTCTTGTGCCGCCGGCTCCTGGCGCGCCTCCGGCGCCGCGGGAGGCGGTGCCTTCTGCTGTTGCGGCGGCATGGGGGGCTGCAAGGGCCCGGTCATGGGACGGATCGGATCGACCATGTGCGTCTATCGCCCCCCAGGCTGGCCGGCGGAATGCCGGAAACGGAGTCTTAAAGAAGATTTCAAGCGGGACCTCCGGATGTTGTCACTTCGTTGGCGTCGCGTTAAGCGGGGCCTGGACCTGGCCGTCCACCTGGAAGCTGCCCGCACCGGGGTCAGGGCTGGGCGTCATCGCCACCCCTTGGAAGTAACACGCCACCTCGTTGCCCGCCACCAGGCTGACGGTCAGGCTGCCGGAACGCGAGCTCCAGCTGCGGCTGCCATCGACCAGCGAGATCGCGGCGCCGGTGCGCTCGCCGGTTGCGTCCAGACCCTCCGGCGCGCCCACGCCGTACGTGGTGCCCGGCGTCAGCGGGCGACGATCCGCGATGCGGATCTCGAAGGTGCGGGTGCCCTGGCGGCCGACGAGCCGCGTCACCAACCCGCTGGTGGCGTCCACGGCACTTGCGAGAAATGGGCTGGGCGTGGCCAGCACGATCTCGAGGCGCGAGGCGGTCGCGCTGAGCGCACCGGCGAACGTCGGCGCCGACGGCGTGGCCGCGGAGGGGCCCTGGACGGGCTGGCAGGCGGCCGCGAACGCCGTCAAGAGCGCCGCACCGGCGGCTCGGGAAGGTAACACGCCGCTACCGTGGGACGGGTGACTTCTTGCCCACCAGCAAGCAGCTTTGCTTGCCCCAGGTGTGCGTCCACCGGCGGTGGAACTCGATCGTGAAGTGGGCGCTCATCTTCTGCTTCACGGCCGAGAGCGCCTGCTGCGCACGCGACGGTCGGCGGCCCAGGAACAGGGCCTGCACGATGCGGTCGCGGATGCCCTCCAGGCCGGTGCTGACGTCATGCCAGTAGACCTTGCCCTCCGGCTTGAGCACGCGGTAGAGCTCGTCCAGCACCCGATCGAGCATCGGGAAGCGCTCGTAGGCGCCGAAGGCGATCACCAGATCGAAATACTGATCCGGGAACGGGATCGCGGGCTCCGTCAGGCGCATGAACATCATGTTCTTGAGCTCGGACTGCTCCAAGATCCGCTCCGCGCGTTGCAGCGTGGCGTAAGAGAAGTCGATCGCGACCAATTCGCCGCTGCGCGCCAGCTGATCGGCCATGCCGGCCGAAAAGGCCGCGCTGTTGCAGCCCACGTAAAGGATCCGGTCGCCTGGCCGGATGGGGGCAGATCGGAGCACAGCCTCGTGCATACGGTAAAGGTGGTGCCGCATCGGTCTGGACGGTCCCCGAGGGAGCAAGCGGGTAAGCCCGGAAATTATACCCGACATGCGGGCCGACCGAATTAACGTATTCGTCATTATTCCGCAACGATCGAGGGATGAAGCTGCCCGGCAGGGGGGGTACATCATGGTCGGAGGCCTCACCAGGCCGCAACAAAAGCATACAATCCGGGTAAGTTATAGCTGTATAGCTCGTTCTTAGGAGGCAGGGTATGGCCAAGGTCCTGGTCGCGGACGACGATCCCAACATCCGGCTGCTGTTGCAGAAACAGCTGGAGCTCGAAGGCTACAAGGTCATCACCGCCGCCGGTGGCGAGTCGGCGATCGCCTTGGCGCGCCGCGAGCGCCCCGATCTGGTCCTGTTGGACCTGATGATGCCGGACATCGATGGCCTGGAGGTCTGCCGGACCCTGCGCCAGGAGATGGTAATTCCCATCATCATGCTCACGGCGAAGGGCACGGACACCGACAAGGTGGTCGGCCTGACGATCGGCGCCGACGAATACATCACGAAGCCCTTCAGCTTGATCGAGCTGACGGCACGCGTGAAGGCCAACCTCCGCCGCGTTGATCGCCTCAAGCGCAGCATGGTGGAGAGCCCGAACCGCATCGCGATCGACAACCTCGTGATCGACACCGAACAGCACGTCGTCCTCTACAACGACGAGCCGATCGACTTGCCGCACAAGGAATACTCGCTGTTGCACCTGTTGGTGACGAACCTCAGCAAGGCGATCAGCCGCGACAGCATCCTGTACCGCGTCTGGGGCGACGACTTCTTCGGCGACGACCGCGTGGTCGACGTCCACATCTGCCGCCTGCGGGAGAAGCTGGACCGCCTGGACAACTGCCCGGTCGAGATCCAGACCGTGCGGGGTGTCGGTTACCGGTGCGCCAAGCTGAAGATGCCGGCCGCACAAGCCTAATCCCCACAATTTAACCTGTTCTTGGGCAAGCCAGACCCCCTTCCACCGGATAGCTATCCTGGTTGGAGTTAGGGAGTCTGGTTTGACCGCGTTTGGGGATATTTGGGCACCGCCGAAACCGGCGGCGCCTCCAATTGATAAGCAGGCGAGCGACACGATCGCCGCCAAGACCGCTTCGGCGGGCACGGCGGCGCCCGTGACCAGCCAGGCGGCGACCACGATCGCGGACATCCACCAGCAGGATGCCGTGAAGGCCTCGGCCGACGTGCTGAAGCTGAGCGGCGACGTGCTGGCCAAGGCCACCTCCGACAGCATGAGCGCCGCCGGCAGCAAGCTGGGCGCGGGCGGCCACCTGCTTGCCAGCGCCGACCAGATCGTGAAGGGCGACACCTACGCCGCCGCCTCCGCCGCCCAGACCGGCCTGCAGAAGCTCTCGCCCGCCCTGTCCGCCAGCCCGGTCGGCGCGGTGGCCAACGCGATCCTGCTGGGCTCGGGCAACCAGAAGCTGGGCGACCAGGCCAAGACCCTCAAGACCACGGCCGCCAAGGCGCTGTCTTCCAAGGCCTCGCCCACGCAGCGCGTCAAGGCCGCCTTCGACTTCACGGTGGCCGGCCAGCAACTCGCCAACATCGGGCGCGCCATGGGCAACGCCGTGGTGGGGCTGGGCACCTTCGCCGCCGCCCAGGCCTCGTCGATCGCCCGGCTGGCGCCGCTCGCCGGCAAGTTGGAAAAGGGCGCGGCCAAGGTCGCCGTCAGCCCGCTGGGCCGGAGCCTGCGCTTCCTGAACAAGTGGATCCCGCTGTTGAACGTGGCCGGCGTGGCGCTCTCCGGCAAGGCGGCCGTAGACGTCTTCCGCGGCGAGAAGAGCTCCAAGACCACCAAGGTCCTCTCGATCGCCAGCCTGCTCACCGCGGCCGGCGGCCTGGCAGCCGGGCTGACGCTGGGCGGCCTGCCCTTCGTGGGCGTGATCGGCGCCAGCGTGGCGGCGGACCTGGCCCTGGCCGCCGCCCGCAAGCGCGACCTGACCCAGGGCGACATGGACCAGCAAGTCGCCACCTGGAAGGCCCATCCGGCCGCGGCCGCCGTCGGCGCGACACGTTGGTTGGGCCATGCCGTCCAGGCGGGCGGCAACGCCGTGATCGGCACGATCCACAACATGGGCGATCGGCTCGCAGGTCGCCACACGGCGCAAAGCCGCGATCCGCGCCCGTCGAAGGCCGCCAATCCCGGTTGATTGGTTCCTTTGTACATTTCGCTAACGTTAATTTTGCGCCCGCTCTGGTGTTGACGGGTTCGAATTCTGCTAAGGTGGTACATGAAGACCAGCCAGGCCAAGCGCTGACGCGGGTTTAGGCAATAGCAACCTACCAATTTAACGTTCTAAATTGTGTCGCTCGTCACAGTTTTCCCGAGAGCCCCGTCCTACACTGGAATCACGTATGTCTGGACCTGATCAGGAGGTTGTTCCGGTGGAGAGGCTTTTCGTCGAGGGCGGCAAACCCCTCAAGGGCACGGTACGCGTCAGCGGCGCGAAGAATTCCGCTCTGGCCTTGATCGCCGGCACCTTGCTGGGTGATGGCGTAACCACGCTCACCAACGTGCCCAACCTGCTCGACGTCCGCATCATCACGGAAGTCCTCGGCCACCTTGGTGCCGACGCGACCCTGACGGATGACGGCAGCCTGATCGTCGATGCCTCCGGCGTCAACAACCACCAGGCGCCTTACGACCTGGTCACCAAGATGCGCGC
>JAQBPE010000119.1 GCA_028287685.1 Cyanobacteria bacterium RYN_339
CGCGGCGTCCGCGACCTGGCGGGCCAGGGCCACGTCGCCCCGGCCGATCGCCGCCCGGGCCAGGGCGCGCACGAGGCCTTGCTCGCGGGCTTCGGCCTCCAGCACGCCGAACGCCGCCGCGGCGCCGTCCAGGTCCCCGCGATCCAACAGCACCTGGCCGCGCAACGCCTGCGTGTACTGCACGGCCGGCGCCGACAGCCGCACGTACGGCAGCGCCAAGGCCTTGTCCACCTGCACGAGGGCCGCATCCAATTCGCCGCGTTGCCAGGCCAGCTGGGCGCGCATGTACAGCAACCAGGGGTGCGGCGGCGCGCCGGTCTTGCGGCAGAACGCGGCGCCCCAGTCCAGGTACGCTTGCACCTCCGCCTGCTCGCCCCGCGCGGCCGCCGCCAGGGCGGGGTAGTGCCGGATCGTCAGGTAGAGGTTGAGGGCGCCCGCGTCTTCCGCGGCCTCCAGCGCGTGCTCCAGCGCCCCGGCCGGCGGGCGCAGGCCCTGGTGGCAAACGGCCAGGGCGTAGCTGATCGCGCCCACCCGCGTGGACAGCACGAAGGGGCCATGGCCGGTGGGGTCGATGGGGGCCAGCACGGCGCGCGCGCGCGCCGCCACGTCGATCAGGGCGTCGATGTGGCCGGCGGCCAGGAGCGCCGGCCCCTGCACCATCAAGGCGGCGGCCTGGCGCAACGGCTGGTCGGCCGGCACCCGCGCCAGCGCGTCCTGGGCGGCGACCAGGCCTGGCACGGGGTGTCCGCCGAAGCCCAGCGCGGTGGCCAGGAAGGCGCGCGCCTCGACGGCGCGCGGATCCACGGCGTCGAGGGCGCCAATCAACCGCTCCAGCGCGGTGCGCGCGAGGTCTGGCCGGATTTCGAAGCCCGTCGCGCCGATCTGCCACCACAGGGCCTGCCGGTCGGGGCCTTGCTCCAACGGGCCCAGCGCCTCGTCCGCGCGCGCCCAGAAGTCGATGGCCATCGCCGGCGAGCCCGCGGCCCGGGCGGCGTCCCCGGCGGCGCGCAGGTAGCGGTACGCGCGGGCCGGGTCGCCGGCGTGGCCGTAATGCCAGGCCAGCTCGTAGACGTCCGCCGCGCCGCCGGCTTCCAACAGCTCGCCGGCGCGCTGGTGCAGCGCCTCGCGCCGGGCCGGCTCCAGGCGGGCGTAGCAGACCTCGCGCACGCGGTCGTGCGGGAAGGTGTAGCCGGCCGCGCCCTTCTCGATCAGTTGCCGCTCCAACAGCTGGTCCAGCCGCCCGAACAGGTCGTCTTCCTCGAGTCCGGTCATGCCGAGCAGCAAAGGCAACGGTTGGTGGCGCCCCAGCACGGCGGCCACGCCGGCCAGCTCGCGCGCGGCCGGGTCCAGGTGGTCCAGGCGGCGGGCCACGGTGGCCTCGATCGAGCCCAGCGCGGCCAACGCGCCCGGGTCCGTCGGGAAGGCCCAGCCGCCGTCGCGGCGGGCCAGCGCGCCGTCCTCCATGAGCGACCGCAGCACCTCGCCCAGGAAGAAGGCGTTGCCCCCCGTCGCGCCATACAGCGCGGCCGCGAAGCCGGCCTCGATGTTGGCGCCCGGCAGCATCGCCTGGATCAGCTCCAGCTGCGCGTCCGGCGTCAGCGGACCGAGGTTCACGCCTGCCGAGCTGCCGTCTTCCACGGTGTACCAGACCGGGCTGTCCGGCGCGGTCTCGTCGTTGCGATGGGTGCCCACGCACAGCACGCCATGGGCGCCCACGTGGCGCGCGCAATGGTTGAAGACCTCGATGGAGCGCGCGTCGGACCAGTGCATGTCGTCCAGCACCAGCACCATGGGCCGGTTGTTGGCCAGCTCGCGCAACCAGGCGACCACGCCTTCCGCCACCACTCCCGGCGCCGCCGGGCTGTTGCCGTAGAGCGTCGCGGCCACCGCTTCCGGCACCTTCGCCGCATCGCCCAGCGCGGGCTTGAGGGCTCGGGCCAGCGTCTCGTAGGGCGCGGCCGAGCCTTCTTCGGCGGAGGCATACAGCACGTGGGCGTAGGAGAGCTTGGCGGCGAGCACCAGTTCTTGCACGAGCCGGCTCTTGCCCGCACCAGCCGGGGCCCCGATCACCACCGCACGACTCATGCCATGGGTGGCGGATTTGAGCGCCGCCGTCAACACCGCCAGCTCGGCGTCGCGGCCGATCAACGCGGGCGCAGCCAGGTAGCTCGAGCGTTGGTCGTCGCGCTCCGCGGTGGCGCTCACGCCCGCCAACGCGGACAGGTCCTCGAGCACGGCGGCCGCGTTGCGGTAGCGCCGGGTCTGTTCCTTCTCCATGAGCTTCAAGATGAGCCGCTCCAGGCGTTCCGGCAGGTCCGGGCGCAGCTCGCGGGGCGGCTGCGGCTTGGTGCCCACGTGGTGCCGCACCACCTCGATCAGGCTGCCGGAGAAGGGCAACCGGCCCGTCACCATCTCGTAGGCCAAGCAGCCCACGGCATACAGGTCGGAGCTGGCGTCGATGGCGCCGCCCACGGCCACCTCGGGCGCCAGGTAGCCGGGCGAGCCCGTCACGGTGCGCGTGCTCGGCTGGCCCAGCTGGCCCATCAGGCCGAAGTCCATCAGCTTGAGCACCCCGTCGTCGCGCACGCGCACGTTGGCCGCCTTGATGTCGCGGTGCACGAAGCCGCGCGCATGGATGAAGTCCAGCGCGCGGAGCAGCTGCACCAACAGCGGATAAACCTCCGCCAGCGGCACCTGCCGGCCATCGATCACGTCGGCCAGCTCGCGGCCGGGCACCAGCTCCATGGTGATGTAGAGCGAGTTCGCGTCGAGCAGGCCGAAGTCCAGCACCGTGATGGTGTTGGGGTGCTTCAGGCGCGCCATGGCGCGGAACTCGTCTTTGAAGCGCAGGCGCTGCTCCAGCGTCACCGGGCCCGCGCTCTTGATGGTCTTCAGCGCGACTTCTGCGCCGCCGTCCAGTTGGTCGGAAACCCGGTAGACCGTGCCCATGCCGCCTTCGCCCAGGATCGAGCGCATGACGTAGCGGGAAGCGAAGGTGAGCTCCAAGCGGGTACCCCTGTAGGCAAGTGGTGGCCTGCTAGTTGTACCCGCGGCGGCGTCCTACTTGGATCCGTCGCCCAAGAGCTTGTTCTCGCGCTTGGCCTTCAGCAAGGCCAGCTCGTCGTCCACCGGGGGGCCGGACGCCAGCTTCTCGAAGCGGTTTTCCAGGCTGTCGCCCGCCAGCTCGCCATAAGCGGCCGCCTGGGCTTCCTTCTCGTTGACCTTGCCCTCGAGGCGATCGAAGGCGGCCAGCGCGTTGGACGAGCCGGTCTTGCTGAGCGTCTGCTGGATGCGCTTCTCCGCGTCGGCGCGGCGGCTGCGCGCGATCAGCAGCTCCTTCTTGGTCTGGGCTTCGGAAATCTTGGACTCGAGCCGGCCCAGGTTCTCCTTGAGCATGCCCACGCTCTTCTTGGACTCTTCCCACTGCGTCTTGAAGCCGTCAGCGGTGGTCTGGGCGGTCTTGCGGCGCTGCAGCGCCTCGCGGGCGAGATCGTCGTCGCCCTTGTCCACGGCCAGCTCGGCGCGGGCCTGCCACTTCTCGGCTTCTTCCTGGAACTGCACCTGCTTCTGGTACAGCTGCTTCTCCGTGGCGATCGCCGAAGCCACCTGGGTCTTCACCTTCAGGAGGTCGTCGTTCAATTCCTCGACGATCTGCTTGAGCATCTTTTCCGGATCTTCGGCCTTATCGATCACGTCGTTGATGTTCGACTTCAACAGGCGCGAGAACCGATCGAAAATGCTCATGTCGTCCTCCTAAAGACGGCGGGTTTGCGCTGGAATCCTACCACAACTTAAATCTTTTGCGTGTAGGCGGGCTTGAAGGCCTTGTCATCTGCCACGCTCACGCCTTCCTTCACGGGAAGCTTGAGCGCGATCATCGTGTCTCGAACCAAGCAGCGGTCCACAGTCAAGGTCTGCATACCCCACTCTTGGAGCGCCTTCAGCTTGGACGGCTGATAATCTGGCGCCCACGAGAGCACGGGGTTGGTGGGATAGCCCGCGAGCACCGCCGCGGCGTGGTCCAGCAACGGCTGGTAAAGGTGCTCGAAGCCCGGGTTCATCGTGAGGTGGATGGTGTGCGGCAGGGCGCGCATCTGCGCCATCACCCGCATGAAGGCCACCACCTTGCCGTCGTGCTCCACCACGAAGCGCTCGTCCGCCACGTGCTTCATGCGGCGCCGCATGTCCGCCATCGTGCGCTCCACGAAGCCTACGGCGAAGTCGCCGGGCTTGCGCGTGTCCACCAGCCGCACGGGGGCGGGGGTGCAGGCCAGGTATAGCTCGAACAGGCCTTGCGCGTCGGAGCCCTGGTAGGGCCTCAGGCCGGGGATCGGCAGCCCTTTCACTTCCGGCGGCTTCTCCAGCTGCATGTAGGTGACGGTGGCATACTGGCGGAAGCCCAGCTTCTCGTAGAGCCGCAGGGCGGGCGCGTTCACGGCATCCACCTCCAGGGTGAAGCTCTTCACGCCGCGCACGCCGTAGCGGTCGAAGACGTTCTCGACCAGCTTCACGCCGATGCCGCGGCCCTGGCTCTCCGGGTGGACGGCCACGTAGTCGATGTGCCAGCGCGTGCGCTCGCTGTTGCCCGGCGAGGTCTGGATGAAGCCGCGGATCATGCCCTCGTCGTCGCATACTTGCAGGTTCAGCATGTAGCGGTACGGGTTCGGGAACGTGCCCAGCACGCGGATCAGGGGATACATCTTCTTCCAGCGCGAGACCTGCGCGCCGATGTCCACCCCGCGCCGGCCGTATTCCTCGCGGAAGGCGGAGACGAAGATCTCGCGGACGGCTTCGAGGTCTTTAAACCGAACTGCTCTGATGTTCATGCGCGACGCTCCCTACGCCCGCGGCCACCCTAGGCCGCAGTAAGACGATGGGGGTTTGTTCCGCGGCGTTGCCGAACGGGTTGTCCAACAACATCCGCGAGACTTCGGCGGGGTCCAGCCCCGGGGTCCAGGCCAGCACCAAGGCGCGCTTGAGGTCGTTGGCGTCTACGATCGCCGCCTCCAGGCCCGTGCGTTCCTTGATGCGCGCCACGACGCGCTCCGGGTCAATGGGCCCGGCCACGATGTACTTGTCGAACGGGGGCATGGTGCCCGTCACGTCGTCGATCAACGTCGGCGGGGTGCCCGCCAGCTTGTAGAACACGCCGTTCTGGCCGACCAGCTTCGCCAGGAAGCCGACGAAGAAGGCGATCACCATCCGGGCCGTGCCCACCTGGGTCATGGCGGCCTGGTAGCCGTGCCGCGAGCTGAGGCTGCCCTTCGAGGGCACGAAGTAGCAGAGCCGGCGCGCCCAGTAGCCGGGCTTCACGTCTTGGGGTCTGAAGTAATGGCCCTGCGTGATCGCCACCACGCTCTCCGCCACGGTCACGGTGTCGCCGGGCTGGCGCACGTCCTTGGTGAAGCGGTCGATCACGTCCACGATGTCGTCGATGTCCGTCAGGATCGGCGTGGGGATGCACTGGATAGACGTCTTTTCGCCCATCAGCGGTGCGGGCAGCGGCTTGACGGCCGACAGTGGCAGCACGACGTCCGCGGTCATCGTGGTCAGGTCCTTGCGGGCGTAAGTCTTGTAGCTGACCGTGACCAGCGCCGCATGGAGGTGGTTCAGCAGCTCTTCCGGACCGCGGATGTCCACGCGCAGGTCGAAGTGGCGCGTCTCGCCTTCCTTGAACAGCGTGGCGGCGAAGTAGCCGTCGGTGCGGGCGTCGTCACCCAGCATGTAGACGTAGGCGCGGGCGGTGAGGTCCCGCGGGGTCACGGCGTCCTTGGTCAGGACGCGGACGTCCGCCCAGAGGTCCACGATGGTCTGTTCGTAAGCCTTGTTGTCGTTCACCACGGGCACGCGGCAGGTGAACTGGCGACCGCCGGGCGTGCGGGGCAGCTCCTCCCAGGGGGTGCGTTGGCGCGCGTCCACACGGGCGACGCCCGGGTCGCGAGAACGGTACAACGCCTCGAAGCCGAGCACCCCGGCGCCAACCAGGCCGGCAAGGACGTAACCGAGTTCGAACGACATTCGGAGGGACCCTTATACCTTGGGGAGCAGGGTCCATTGTAGCGGGTTTCCCCAGGCGTGGCAACGAAGCGAGGGTCAGAACCGGCATGGGGACTGTATTCTGGCTAGAGGCGCGGACGTGCGGGTGTCCGGCAACCGCTGGATATTTGGAACCAACTCGGGTACAAAGGTGTCGTCCTCCGCAACGAAGACAAGGAGTGCCCGTGCGGGCGGTTAGCATCGAAAACGTAGAGCCTGGCACGGCTCTCGCGAAGACCATCTGGGCCAGTGACGGCCGGCCACTGCTGAAGCGGGGGGCCGAGCTTTCCGCGAAGGCGATCGCCACCCTCGCCCGCCTCGGCTACCAGTACATCTACATCGTGGACGAGCTGACGGCCGACATCGAGGTGCCGGATTTGCTCACGGAGGAAGTGCGCAACGTCGCCACCTCGACGGTCCGCGAGGCCTTCACCGCCGTCGCCACGCTGAACGACCCCAAGTTCTCGCGCACGGGCATCAACTTCGACGCCATCTCCGACGTCGCCGGCAACCTGGTCGACCAGATCCTGGCCAATCCGGACCTCAGCATCCAGATTGTTGACCTCAAGAGCTACGACGCCTACACCTTCCAGCACTGCGTGAACGTGGCCGTGTTGGGCGTGGTGTTGGGCAAGAGCGCCAAGCTGAACTTCAGCGAGCTCAAAGACTTGGCAATTGGCCTGCTGCAGCACGATCTGGGCAAAGTGACGATGCCGGAAGCCATCCTCAAGAAGCCGACCAAGTTGACGGACGAGGAAT
>JAQBPE010000166.1 GCA_028287685.1 Cyanobacteria bacterium RYN_339
AGCAACATACCCGGGTATAGATCCCTCGATGTCCATGCTGCGACGGCTGATGCTTGCAGGATCGCTGGTGCTGGTAGCTTGCCAGGCGCCGGTCACGGTCGTGAAGCCCGCGCCCAAGGCCAGCAAGGCCGTGGCGGTGGAGGCCACCTCGCGCCCCGCGTCGCCTTCGCCCGCCGCCGCGGCGCCCGTCAGCCTGCAGGCCCCTACCAGCGCCTTCGTGGCGCTCGCGGGCACGGTCACGGTGGACGCGGCTTACCTGCTGGGCACGGCCCAGACCAGCCTGGTGGGCTCGGGTGCGGTCGCGGTGGGCGACGCCAAGCTGTTGGCCAACAACAGCGGCAACCTGGTGGCGACCACCCAGGGCGGCGCGGCGCTGGCCGTTGCGGACGGCAGCTTCCTCGCGGCCGGCAACGCCGGCATCCTTTCCAACAACGGCAGCGGCGTCATCGCCAACAACGGCAGCGGCATCGTCTCCGACCACGGCGGGGGCATCGTCTCCGACCACGGGGCCGGCCGGCGGTTGCTCGCCGTCCCGGCGGCGGGCACCCAGCTGCCGGCGGGCGGCCTGGTCGTCAGCGCCGTCTCGCTGCGCACGCAGCAATACGTGCCCGTGGGCACGGGGGCGGGCGGGGAGCCCGCTTACGGCGTTTACTCCGACGCGGCCGGCGGCTACAAGCTGTACGTGCCGGCCTCCGAGCAAGGCAACGTGGCGGTGGTGGCGAGCGTCCCCGGCAACAGCGACGCCAAGCTGGTCTACAACACGATCGTGCCCGTCGCGGCCAACAGTTCCGCCGCGGTAGACGACGACGCGGCCGTCACGACGCGCATGATCCGCCGCACCATCGCCGGCCAGATCGCGCTGATCATGGTGACGGCCGACAATGCCATCAACGTCTCCGCCATCACGGAGGACAACACCGTGCCCGCGGCCTTCCAGCCCGGGCTCGTGCGCGCGGTGACGGCGCTGAACCAACGGGCGCGCGCTCGCGGCGTGCCCACCGGCCCCGCGGCGCTGGATCAGCCGGAGGTGCAGGCCCTCGCCCAGCGCCTTGCCGACGTGGTGCTGGGCTTCGTGCCGTACGACGACGTGAAGCTCGACCCCTTGCTGGCGCCGGGCTGGAAAGGCCCCCAGGACAAGCTCTTCGTGGCCATGGGCAAGACCTTCAAGCACCTGCGCGAGGCCACGCGCACTTACATGCAGGCCAAGCTGGCCGCGGGCGGGACCCTGCCGGTCACCATGTCGGTCATGGTCGCGCGGCAGGCGCCCGGCGCCTTGGATGATTGCCGCTTCGAGGATCCCGTGGCCCTGGGCACCCCCGCGGACCTGGGCGTGTTCCTGGTGGAAGACCTGCTCTCGCGCTACCAGACCAACGCCTTCTTCAACACGGCCGCGGCCTTCCAGGCCACCCGGCTGCCCGGCGGGGAAGACCCGGACATCTTCTTCGATGACGCGCACCAACCGTTCCAGGAGTCGGAGCGCCTGCGCGCCAGCTCCAGCGTGCTCTTCGCCTACTTCGCGCTGACGCTGGCGCCGCCGGATGCGACCGACGAGGCGCCGGCGCCCGCCTTGGCCCAACTGCTGACGACCCTCGACGCCTTCGCGGCCTCCCATACGTTTACGGCGCCGCCGCATCCCCGGCCCCAGCTGGGCCTTGGGGTGCCTTGCTCGCCGCCTCCAAAATCCAAGTGACGTTTACAGATCAAGGATGGGGTGCATAAAGATTATGTAAAACCCGAAAACCCTTGATAGGTGACTATTTTGAAGCATTCAAGCATGGCGATCGCGGTCGCCCTCCTGCTGGTCCCGGCGTGCCAGGGCCAGGTCCCCGCGTCCCCCAGCCTCGGGCTCGACGCTGCCGAGGACGGGCGCAGCCTGATGGCCTACCGACGCCGCTGGACGCCGGCCCCGACCCCAACCCCGCGGCCCACGGCCACGCCCACCCCACGGCCCACGGCCACCCCGGGCCCCACGGCCACGCCCTCCACAGGCCCCACCTCCACCCCCACCCCGGCGCCCGTCGCAACCCCCACCCCGGCCCCGGCCGGCGGCGCCGCCCTCTACGTCGCCCCCAGCGGCGCCGACACCAACCCCGGCACGCAAGCCGCGCCCTTGCGCACCCTGGCCGCCGCCGCCGCCAAGGCCACGCCCGGCACCACGGTCCACCTCGGCGCCGGCACCTACTACGAGCAGCTCACCAGCAAGACGGCGGGCGCCGCCGGCCAGGAGATCGTCTTCGCCGGCGACCCGGGTGCGGTGATCGACGGCAGCCAGTTCACCTGGGTGCGCGGCAGCAACCAGAACCAAGGCCTGGTGCAGTTGAACCACCCCTACACCCGCGTGAAGGGCCTGAAGGTCGTCAATTCCAAGAACAGCGGCGTGGTGCTGAACGCCGACCACCTGGCGGTCGAAGGCTGCGAGATCGCCCAGGTCGATCGCCACGGCATCAGCACCAACACGGGCCGCCAGACCAACTGGCCCGGGCTGGTGGGCACCATGATCAAGGACGCCACGCTGGCGGGCAACAACGTCCACCACTGCACCTTGCTGGGCAACGGCAGCGGCCAGGCCATCAGCCTGATCGCGGACGGCTTCCTGGTCACGGGCAACGACGTCCACGACAACCAGGACATCGGCATCGACGTCTGGCTGGGCGCCGCCAACGGGCAGATCCTCGGCAACACCTGCCATGCCAACCTACTCTCCAGCGGCATCTACCTGGACGGCGTCAGCAACGTGCGCATCGCCGGCAACCGCGTGTACGGCAACAAGACCGGCATCGGCATCTCCAGCGAGGACGTGCACTACAAGACCCAGCACGTCTGGGTGGTCGATAACCTCGTTTACGACCAGGCCCAGAGCGGCTGCTTCGTGTGGGACAACACCGCCGCGCCGGGCTTCGCGGGCTGCCAGGACGTGCAGTTCATCCACAACACGGTGGTGGCTAACAAGACGGCCTTCTACTTCGCGGGCAGCGGCAACGGCGTGCAGGTCTTCAACAACCTGGCCGTGGGGGCCGCCACCTTCGACGAATCCACGGGCTCGACCACCGCGCTGCACGACAACGTCTGGCTGGCGGCGGCCAGCGGCTTTGCCAACTACGCCGCGCGCGACCTGCACCTGGTGGCGGGCTCGCCGGCAATCGACAAGGGCGTCGCCACGCCGGCCTTCGCCGACGGCTACCTGCTCACCACCGACTTCGCCGGCACGGTCCGCCGCCTGCCCGACGCCGGGGCCTACGAACTCCCGTAGGGTATACTCCTCCCCAGGAGGACAGATGCCCGTGCCCAAGGCGGCCGAGGCGGCGGTTGCCGCGCTCTTCTCCGCCATCAACACCCAGGACGTCGGCGCGACCCTGCGCCTGCTCGACCCGCAAGGACCTTTGGCTTGCGCCTTCGACCTGTGGGGCTTCCCCGCGCTGGCGCTCTACGTCAGCTGGGGCGAGGCCGTGCGCTGGCAGGAAGTGTCCGGCGACGGCGAGGCCGTGGCGGTGCGCTGGGGCGTGCAGGGCCACGGCGTGCAGCTGGCCCTGCGCGAACGCGACCGCGGGTGGCAGGTCTATGCCGCGGAGCCGCGCGCCGACGAGGCCTCGATCCTCAACCCGGCCTTCGCGCTGGCCGAGGCCGGCGGCATGCACGAGCCCTGGCTGGCCCCACCGCCCGACGAGGTGGAGGCCCTGCTGCGCGAGCGCGGCACGGACCGCCTGCTCGGGCCCAGCGCGCTGGTGAGCCGGATCCTGCTTTGGCGCTTGGCGCAGCGCTTCTTGGAGCTGCCGCCCCTGCCGCCGCGCGCCTGGGCGGCCGCCATGGAATACCAGGCCACCCGCCAGGGCGATGGATCGCGCGCCACGGAGCTGGCGCTGCATTGCTATGGGGCCGACAAGCGCGAGCTCGAGCGCGCCATGTTTTTGCTGCAAGCCGGCTGGCGGCTCCACACCTAGGTCTCGGCCGCGTAGCCTTCCATGGCCGCGTGCAGCAACAGCGAGCTCCAACGCCCCTCGGTCGGCTCCAACTCGCCCAGCCGGCGCAACGGCTTGCCGTTCGCCAGCAACACCTCGCCCTCCAGCGAGGCCAGGCCGCGGATCAAACGGGCGTACTCCGCCTTGCGCGTCGCGGCCATGGCGCACACCAGCTGGGCCAACGGCGAGACGCTCGCGGCGGCGGCCGCCAGCGCGTCCGGGGCGGCCAGGTCGGCCACCACGTCGGCCACGATCTTGGCCGGGGCGATCGACGGCTCCAGCGGCATCTCCGCGAGCGCGGCCAGGTTGTAGAGCAAGTTGTGCTCCTCCGCGTCCAGGTCCTCGCCGGGCAGCAGGCCGTCCAGCAACAGGGCCTGCAGGCCGCGGCGCGCCTCCGCGTCGGTGGCCAGCAGCGTGGCGAGCATCTCGTACTGCGCCTTCTGGGCGTCGCTCAGCTCGTTCGTCAGCTGGCGCTCCTGGGTCTCGTTGGCGTCCTGCGCCATCTCCGGCGGTTCTTCGTCGTCCCCGTCCTTTTCCGGCTCGGGCTCCTTCTCCTCGACCTTGCGCAGCTCCGCGGCCTGGAACACCGTGCCGGTGCTGCCCACCTGCTGGGCGCCGGCGGGGGTGGCGCCGGCCTTGGCGCCCTCGCCCTGGGCGGCTTCCTTGCCCTCGCGCAGCTTGTCCGCGTTCTCCTGGCTCTTGCGCGCCTGGAACTTGCCGAAGGCGGCGTCCATGCCCTTGTTCTCGCGGTCCGCACCTTGCAACAGGCGCTCGTAGCCGCCCGCCGCCTGCTCGGCCTGGCTGCGCGCCTTCTCGCTGGTCGCGTCGTTGTCCTTGGCCGCCTTGGCCGACGGCAAGGGGCCGGTGCCGCCGGCCGTCGGCAGCTTCAGCGGGGCGGTGGGCGTCTTGGGGGTGGGGGTGTAGCGGTCGGTCGGCTTCGCGCCACCGGGACCCTGGCCCATCTTGTTCGATTCCATCTTCAAGACCTCCGGTTGCTATTGTTCCCGCATTGGGCATTCGAGCGATCAAGCCTGGCCATTTTAGCCAAGGCCCGATCGCTTCCACCCGCCTATGCTGTACCTCACGTACCAGGCAGGAGGACACGCAGCATATGGCGAAGCGGCACAACATGAAGGCCGAGAAGGCGAAGCGCAACGCGGAATATGCGTTGAAGTACAAGAAGAAGAAGCGCGCGCCCGTCCGGCGCTCCGCCACCTTCACCTCCAGCACGCCGGACGGCGCGACGGCCACGGCCGTCGCCCCC
The DNA here is from genome assembly GCA_028287685.1 of Cyanobacteria bacterium RYN_339. Lineage (GTDB taxonomy): Bacteria > Cyanobacteriota > Sericytochromatia > S15B-MN24 > JAQBPE01 > JAQBPE01. The sequence continues at coordinate 5,221 of JAQBPE010000166.1, forward strand.
CGCATGGCCGGCCACGACGCGATCTGTAGCGCCTGTGGCGTCGCGACCACGCTGCCCTTCAAGCCCGTTTCGGGCAAGCCGGTGTTCTGCCGGCCCTGCTTCCTCAAGGAAGCTGGCTAGGCCAAGTTTTCTGGGTCGGTTCTCTGGGGGGGTAAAATGGGCAAGGCCGTCGGTTTCGACCGGCGGCCTTCCCGCTTGGCCCGTGCAACCTGACGGCCCGGCGGGTTTAATGGGGTCGTGCTCTCGTTCTTGACCATGCTGGCCGTGGCAACCGCCGCGCCGACGACGGGGACCGTCACCTCACCGCCGCCCACCCCGGTGGCGGCGCCTACGGCGCTGCCGCACTACGTGGGCCTCGACCCGCTGGCGCAGGCCCAGCTGGATCGGCTCTCAGACGAGCTGGCCGAAACGGACAAGCTGATGGGCGCCGGCAAGCTCGCCAGCGCCCGCGCCCTGCTGGCCCTCGCGCGGCGCGAGGCCGAGGCCGCCCAGGCCCAGCTGCTGGTGCTCAAGCTGCAACCCGCCTGGACCGAGGCCATGGACCAGCTCGACGAGCGCGGCAAGCGCCTGGCGGACGCCTGGGCCAAGGGCGCCGACCCGGAGAGCCGCCAGCTGGTGGCCGCCGCGCGCCAGCGCCTGGACGGCCTGCTGGCCCCGCTGGAGCGCGGGCTGGATCGCCTGACCAAGGAGCAGGCCACCCAGCGCCTGCGCGCCGCGCGCCAGGCCATCGACGTGGCCGGTCAAGACCCCTTGCTGCGCGGCAACCCCGCCTGGAGCGCGCCCGCCCTGGATCTGGACCGCCGGATGCTGCGCCTGGAGCAACTCCTGTCGTTGCGCGCCGGCCAGGCCGCGCTGGCCGACCAGATCGCCTACATGCTGGAGCTGGACGCCAGCGCCAAGCGCCGCCTGGCGCACGAAGACTTCGACGGCGCGCTGTCCGACTGGGCCGCCCTGGAAGAGGCCTGCATGGCCTTCAAGGCCGACCTCGCCGTGCTGGTGAAGCATGGCTTCGACCCGCGCACGATCCAGCTGGCCGGGCGGGAGGGCTCGCGCACCGGCGTGGGCTTCCTGGGCCAGGTGGAGCGCTGGCAAACGGAAGCCAAGCGGCGCAACCAGCTGGTGGCCGAGGCGCGCGACCCCTGGCGCAAGAGCCTGACGGGCGATCGCCTCCGCGTCTACGGCATGTATGGCGTCCCCACCTGGCCCGGCGCCCCCGGCGAGCCCGCGGCGGCGGAGGCCGTGGTCCAAGATTTGTGGGTCTTCTACGAGCGCCAGGGCACGGCCCGGCTGCGCCACGAGTACCACTTCGTGGGTGACCACTTGCAGCACCACGAGCTGTTCAAGGAACCCTAGCTCGACCAGGGTATATGCCAAGGATGCGGATGCGTTGGACCCTCGCGCTGGCCATGGCATGCCTCGCCAGCTGTGTGAAGCCGCCCGCGGCGCCCACGCGGCCGGCGGGTCCCAGCGCCGCGCCGCCTGCCTTATCTTCCGCACCTGCCGCATCCGCCGTGGGGCCTACGGGGTCGACAGCGGTGCCGACGCCGGGCCCGGCCGGACCTGGCACCCTTCCGGGCCCCGTCCTCCCGATCATCTCCGATAACGGCGGCGGCCTCACCGGCAAGGTCAAGGCGCCCGCGGCCCTGATTAGCAACAATGGCGGCAGCGTCGTCTCCAACAATGGGGGCGCCGCGACCGGCAACGTGCGCGCCCGGCAGATCCTGGAGGCCCCCGCGGAGGTGCCCGTACCGGGGGTGCGCGTCTCGCTGAGCGATGCGGCGGGGCGCCCGATCGTCGGGTCCGATGGCCAGCCGCTGGTGACCACCACCGACGCGCAAGGGTCGTACCGCTTCGCGGTGGAGCAGGTGCCGCACAACAGCGTCCTGGCGGCCACCTTCCCGGCCACGGGCGCGGAGCTGAAGGCCCTGGTGCCCAGCCATCAGGGCGCCTTGCAAGTGGATGCCGGCCTGGTCAGCACCTTGACCACGGTCTATATCCTCGACCATTACGTGGCGGCCCAGGGCGGGGACGCCCAGGTGGTGCTGGACCGGCTGCCCGCGTCCGTGGAGGCCGACACGCGCGCCAAGGCCGCGTCCGCGCTGGTCGCCGTGCCGGACGACCTCACGCCGGCCAAGGTGGTGGCGGCCGTGGAAGCCCTGCGCAAGGCCGACAAGGGCTTCGATTCCCAGCTGGAGACCGTCCGCCAGCTGATGGTGCTGGGCAGCGCCTCTGCCAGCTCCACCGATGGCCCGGCCCTGGAGGCTCAGCTGAACGGCCCGCGCGGCCTGGCCGTCGGACCGGACGGCACGCTGTTCTTCGCCGACGCCGGCAACCACCTGATCCGCAAGCTGACGCGCGACGGCCAGGTCAAGACCGTGGCGGGCAGCGGGGCGGCGGGGAACGCCGACGGCCCGGCCAACGCGGCCAGCTTCTTCAAGCCGTCCGCCGTGGCCTGCGACGCCGCGGGCAACGTGTTCGTGGTCGACTGCACCGTGCCGGAGCAGCAGTCGCTAGCCATCCCGTTGGACATGGACATGCCTGGTTGGGGGCTGATCCGGCAAATCAGCCCGGACGGCACGGTTCGCACCCTGCCGCTATTGGCCCGCCCCGGCGACGCGGAGTCCGGGGCCTTCGACGTGCTGGGCCCGGGCGTGAACTTCGTCCCGCGCACCTCGGCCACCTCGTTCCCGCGCTCCACGCTCCCGGTGCCGGTCGGCCTGGCCATCAACGCGGCGGGTCGGCCCTGCTTCGTCACCGGCGTCGGCCAGGTGTTCGAGCTAGGGGCCGATAACCTCGTCAAGGTGCTGGCCGGCACCCGGCTCGGTGGGATCTCCAACGACGGCACCGGGACTGCCGCCGGCTTCGGCACCATCCGGAACCTGGTTGGTGACGCCGCGGGCAACCTGTTCGTGCTCGAGGACGCCAAGGTCCGCAAGCTCGCGCCCTCCGGCGAGGTCACCACCGTGGCGCGGCTGCCGCAGGCCGCTTCCCAGCTGGCGCTGGATGGGGCGGGGGGGTTCGCGTTCGTGGCCACCGATGGCGGCACGGCGTGGCGCTGGGCGCCCGGCGACAAGATCACCCAGCTGGCCACCGGCCTGGACCACCCGCGCGGGGTGGCCGTGGCCGCGGGCACGGTCTACGTGTCGGACACCGCCCACAACGTGATCCGCCGCAGCGACGCCTCGGGCGGCCTGGTGGCGGCTGCCGGCAGCGGGAAGTTCATCAAGGACGGCGCCGCGGCCACCGCCCGCCTGAAGGCGCCCACGGGGGTGGTGGGCGACGGCCAGGGCAGCTTGTACGTTTCCGACACGGGCAACCACGTGATCCGCAAGGTCACGCCCGACGGCATCATTTCCACCTTCGCGGGCAGCGAGACAGCCGGCAGTGCCGACGGCCAGGGCGCGGCGGCCGGCTTCACGGCGCCCACGGAGATCGCGTTGGCCGGCGACCACAACCTCTACGTGGTGGATGGCCTCACCATCCGCCAGATCACGCCCGCAGGGGTCGTCACCACGCCCGTGCGCGCCGCCACGGCCATCAAGGGCCTGGTGGCGGATGCCCAGGGGCGGATCACCTACAACGACGGCGACGTCCTGATGCGGCGATCGGCCGATGGGACGCTGGAGACCGCCAGCTACTGCGGCTGGCTCCGGGACACCCAGGGCTGTTCCGGCAGCCTGCCGGACACGCCGCCGTACGACCGGCTGGACGGCAAGCCGCACACCGAGAACCGGCGCGGCGCCGTGGGCTTCGTCGGATCCGGCAAGCTGGCCTTGGACGCCAAGGGCAGCTTGTACGTGGCCGAGGCGAACAACCTCCATGCCCTGTTGCCGTCCGGCGCGCCCGTCCCCATCAACGAGATGCTCTGGCTGACAACCTCCGCCCCCTTCCCGACCATCAACCGCTTCGTGGCGGACGGCCTGGCCGTGGACGGCCAGGGTGCCATCTTCCGGTCCTACGGGAAGGATCATGCCGTGGCGAAGATGGGGTTCGCGGGCTCGCATGATTTGATGCCCAAGACCCCGCTGGGCGTGCCCGCGGGCCTGTGGTGGGACGGCAAGGGCAGCTTGTGGGTGGTGGACCAGGGCAACAGCGTGGTGCTCGAGCTGAAAGGCGCCGAAATCCAGTAGCGGCTAGCGCACCGGCGCCAGCTCGTTGCCGAAGACCTCGAGCGCCAGGGCCACCTTGCCGAACGGCGCGCTGACCTGCACGCCCTGGATTTCGGAGCGCACCTCCGCCAACATCTCGCGGGCGATCGCGATGCCTTCGCGGCGCTGGGCGTCGGCGTCGCCGGCCCGCTTCATGCGGTCCAGGATCACGGGCGGCACCACCACGCCGGGCACCTCGTTGCTCATGAACTCCGCGTTGCGGTAGCTCGTGAGCGGCCAGATGCCCGCGATGATCGGGATGCGGAAGCCCTCGATCGCCCGCAGGAAGGCCTTGAGCTGGTCCGGGTCGAAGACGGGCTGGGTGATGGCGAACTGGGCGCCGGCCTCCACCTTCCAGGCGAAGCGGCGCAGCTCGTGGTCGAGGTCGATCGCGCCCGGGTTCACGCCCACGCCGATCAGGAAGCTGGTCTTGGAGCCCACCGGGTTGCCGCCCAGGTCGAGCCCCATGTTCAGGCGCTTCACGAGGTTGACCAGCCCGATCGAGTCGATGTCGAAGACGGCGGTGGCCTGCGGGTACGGGCCCATCTTGGGCGGATCGCCCGTGATGATCAGCATGTTGCGCAGCCCCAAGGCGCCGGCGCCCAACAGGTCGCTCTGCATGCCCAGCAGGTTGCGGTCGCGGCAGCAGTAGTGCACCACGGCCTCGATGCCCTCGCGTTCGATGATTTGGCTGGCGGCCAGCACGCCCATGCGGCTGCTGGCGCGCGGGCCGTCCGGCACGTTGACGGCGTCCACGCCCGCGTCGCGCAGCATGCGCGCCTGCGAAATCAGGCCGGTGGGGTCGCTGCCCTTGGGCGGCACGATCTCCACGGAGGTCACGAACTCGCCCGCCGCGATCTTGGCGGCGAAGCGGCTGCGCTCCGCGAGCGGGGTCTCCTCCATGGCCTGGGGCGCCTCTTCCGGCAGCGCCAGCGAGATCTGCAGGCGGCCGGGGCTTTGCGCCCGCACGGCGTCCGCCATCAGCCGGATGTGGTCCGGCGTGGTGCCGCAGCAGCCGCCGATCAGCTTGGCGCCGCTCGCGATCAGCCGCTTGGCGTGCTTGGCCATGTACTCCGGGCTGGCCATGTACATCTGGCGGCCGGCCACGTCGCGCGGCAGGCCGGCGTTGGGCTGGGCGGAAAGCTTGAGGTCCGTCACCTCGGCCATGCTCTCGATCGCCCCCAGCATGGTGGCGGGGCCCACGGAGCAGTTCAGGCCGATCACGTGCGCGCCGGCCTTCTCGAGCGTGCGCACCAATTGCTTCACGTCCGTGCCGTAGGCCGTCTGGCCGTCTTCCTGGATCGTCATCTGGGCGATGATCGGCGCCTGCGAGACGCTCTTGATCGCGCGCATGGCCGTGAGGATCTCCGCGAGGTCGGAGAAGGTCTCGAGCACGAACATGTCCACGCCACCGGCCAACAGCGCCTCCGCGGCTTCCTTGTAGGCCTCCTCGGCCTCCTGGAAGCTGGTGGGGCCGTAGGGCTCCAGGCGGATGCCCAGGGGCCCGATCGCGCCGGCCACCCAGGCATGCTCGCCCGCCACCTCGCGGGCCAGGCGGGCCGCGGTCTCGTTGATCGCGCCGACCTGGTTGGCCAGGCCGTACGGCTCGAGCTTGAAGCGGGTCGCCCCGAAGGTGTTGGTTTCCAGGATCTCCGCGCCGGCCTTGAGGTAGGCCGCGTGGACCTCCTTCACCAAATCCGGCGCCTTGAGGTTAATCTCGTCGAAGCACTGGTTGATGTAGATGCCCTTGGTGTAGAGCATCGTGCCCATCGCACCGTCGAAGAGGCGGATCCGGTCGGCAGCTAGGAAGTCATGGGCGTCGCGCATGCATCCATTGTACACGGTGCCCGGGTCGATCCGGGTATGAAGCAACCAAGGCGGGGCTTCACGCATGGAACGGCGCGGGTACCATTTCCTCTCGGCGACCCTGCTGCTCGCCGTGATGGTGGGCGGTTGCGTGCGCGGCGTGCCCGCCACCAGCCCGCCGCCAAGGCCCAGCGCCAGCCCGGCGGCCACCAAGCCCGGCGTTGTGCCGAGCGCCCTCGTCCCGCTGCCCCCCTCCGGCACGGGCGTCATCTCGAACAACGGCGCCTCCTTGACCGTCACGGGCCTCGTCACGGCGCCGGCGTCGGTGATCTCGAACAACGGCGGCACGATCATTAGCGACCACGGCGGCGGCTACCGCCTGCAGAGTCTGGTCGAAGTCCCCGTCACGGGCGCCCGGGTCATGTTGCGTGACGCCGCGGGCAATCCCGTGCTGGCGCCCGACGGTCAACCGCTGGTCACGACCACCGATGCCACGGGCCGCTACGGCTTCGCCGGGGAGCTGTTGCCACGCAACTACGTGGTGGGCGTGGCCTTGGCCGGCAAGAAGGGAGAATTGACGGCCATGGTGCCCAAGCAGGCGGGCCCGCGCGTGGCCGACGCGAACTTCGTGAGCACGCTGACCACGCGCTACATCCTGGACCAGTTCGTCACCTCCCAGCAGGGCACCGATCCGCTGGCGACCTTCGACAAGCTGCCGCCCGACGTCGAAGCGGCCACGCGCCAGAAGGCCGGCGCGGCCTTCGCGGCTGGCAGCACGGCCGTGCCGGATGACCTCACGCCCCAAGCCATCGTGCAGACCGTCAACGATTTGCGCCGTCACGATCGCGGCTTCGACGGGCAAATGGAGACCGTCAGGCGCCTGCTCACGATCGGCAGCACCACCGCCAGCACGACGGACGGGCCGGCCCTGCAGGCCCAACTGGGTGGCCCGCTGGGCACCGCGGTGGATGCCGCCGGCAACGTCTACATTGCGGACAGCGGCAACGCGCTGATCCGCAAGCTCTCCCCCGCGGGGACGATCTCCACGCTGGCGGGCAGCGGCCTGGTGGGCAGCGCGGACGGCCAGGGCACGGCCGCCTCGTTCAACAACCCGCACGGCATCGCCGTGGACGCCGCGGGCAACGTCTTCGTGGCCGATTCCGACAACCGCGCCATCCGCATGATCACGCCCGCGGGCCTGGTCACCACGCTGGCCGGCGGCGCGGGGCTGACGGTCGTCAGTGGCC
>JAQBPE010000198.1 GCA_028287685.1 Cyanobacteria bacterium RYN_339
CCCTGTGGGAAGGTAGCCCGTCGCCAGAACCTAGCAAGCCCGAACCACAACCCGGGCATTAAATGGAACAACCCCCGCCGCTCCAACACAAAGGAGCACAGCGGGGGTTCTTCTTTGCGCGTACGGAGCGCGCGCTTAGGGCGCAATCTGGTGGTAGGTGATGTTCGAGAACTTCTGCGCGTCCTTCTTGTCCGCCTTGGCCGCCGGGATGGCGTTGCCCGCGGGGTCCTGGACGTTGGCAACGCGGCCGACCACGGCGACCACCAGGTCGTTCTTCGTCGGGTCGAACTTGTTGTGGAGCAGCAGGTCCGGGTTCTTGATGATCAGCTCCGCCGTATGGGAGTCGTTGGGACGCAGGCGGATCGCGGCTTCATGCCCGGCCACGCTGACGATGTGGAACTCCTTGCCCAGCACGCCGGTGTCGGTGCCGAAGGCCGTGGAATCGCTCTTGATGTCGATCAGGCGGGAGACACCGTCCAGGTGTTCGGCGCCGGACAGGTAGGTGGTCGACTGGCCCACGGAGAAGGTGTAGTTCAAGAGGTCCGTCGCCGACTTCGCGATCGCCGCGCCGCCTGGACCGCGGGCCGCCAGGGACTCGTCGAACGTGATGAAGAAGACCGTCTCTAACTCATCGGGCACCGCCGGCGCCACCGGGGAGCTGAGCGTGATTTCCGCGCCGACACCAATGGGCGCCGGGGCCGTGAGGTCCGGCTTCAAGGTGAACTGGAAGGCGTTGACGTGCGTAGAAGACCACTTGTGCTCCGTCGTGTCGCCGATGAAGGTGGCCGGGCCGAGGTTCGGGTCCACGAAGACCTTGTTCACGAAGTGGTCCTTGGCGGGCCAGGTCTTCTGATTGCCCGTCTCGTCCATGCCCAGCTGGTTCTTCGCATCACTGATGTCCGTCACACGCTGGTCGGGGTCGGACAGCAAGGCGAGCTGGTACTTGGCAGGCGCCTGGCCGTTCAACAACGGCGAGTTCCAGGTGATCGTCAGCGTCTGGAACTCCGACCATGATGCGTTCAGCGGTTGGCCATACCAGCTAGGGGGTTGCAGGGGCGGACGCGTCACGGGGAAATCGATGCCATAGGCGAACTTGTCTATGGTGGCCGTGGCGGCGCCGCCGGAGTTCAGGTCGGGCGGCGCGGCGCCGGCGTTGGCGACCTCGTTCAGCGGCAACAGCCGCAACAGGCTCTGGAACTCGTCCAGTTCCTTCTGCTGCATCGGCTTGCTAAGCTTGATGGTCATCTGGATGCGGGTGCCGTCCACCTCCGTGACCTTGGCCCCCACGTCCACGCTCGTGACCTCCGGGAACTCCGAGAGGGCGTAGCATTGGTCGTCCTTGCCCACTTCGCCGAAGTTGACGGTGTAGGTGGAGCCCTTGAGCAGCTTCACGAAGCGCGTGCGCGGCGTGAAGCCGTAGCCGGTGGCCGTGACGGCGTAGATGCCTTCCGGCAGGTCGTCCGTCTGGTAGGCACCGCCCGGGCCGTCCTCGCAGTTGAACTTGCGCTCCGCGCCGTCCTTGTTGCGGAAAATCACGTTGATGCCCTGGCTTCGCTGCTTGCCGTCCAGGTCGAAGACCTTGCCCACCGCGAGGAGCTTGGTGCGGTCCGTCAGCGGCACGCCCGGCGGCGTGATGGGGTCGTTGGGGTTGGCGGTGGGCAAGCCTGCGGGCGTGGGCGTGGCGACGGGGGCCAGGCTAGGCGGCGGCGGCGTGGGCGAGCCATCACCGCCGGGCAGCTCCGCACCGGTGGACTTGCGTGGCGTGGGCGTGGGTGACGGCGTGAGCAGCTTGCGCGGCGGCGGGGTGGAAGCCTTGCCGGTCGGCTTGACCGTCGTCGTCCCTTCGGTGTTGCAGGCCGCCATCATGAGCATGGCGAGCGTCAATGCAATAGGGATTCGGATGCGCGGCGTCACGGGCGACCTCCAGGGGCGTCCCCCATTTCATACCCATCGCCACCGGATTCATCGCGCCATCAGCCAGGACAGGTCGGTTGCTCCGCAGCGCCAGGGCGAGGTTTCGAGCCGATTCCAGGCGAAGGCGGCCACCAACTCGCGGGCGGCAACGGGCGTGGGGGCGGGCAAGAGGCCCAGAGACCAACCAAGCAAGCCGATCAGGCGCTCCGCCGGCACACCTGCCTCGCGCAGGTCGCGGATCGCGGTGGCGCGGTCGCGCTTGGCCAGCCGGTTGCCCTCCGCGTCCAGCACCAAGGGCACATGCGCGTAGGCCGGCCGCGGGAAGCCGAGCGCCTCCTGCAGTTGGATCTGCCGGGCCGTGGAATCCAGCAGGTCGTGCCCGCGCACCACCTGGTTGATGCCCATCAGCGCGTCATCCACCACCACCGCCAGCTGGTAGGCGAACAGGCCGTCCGCCCGACGAACCACGAAGTCGCCAACCTGGCCGGCCACGTCCTGGCAGACCGACCCGGCTACCAAGTCGTCGAAGCAGACCTCACCAGGCGCCACGCGGAAGCGCAGGGCACAGCCCAGAGCAGGCAAGCCGCCCTCCCGGCAGGTGCCCGGATAGACCGGACCGTCGACCCCGTGCGGGGCCGACGCGAGCTGCTTCAGCTCCGCACGCGTGCACTTGCAGCCGAAGACCCGACCTTCCAGCCGGTCCAGGGCCTCGGCGAACAGGGGCAGGCGTTCGCTCTGGCGGTAAGGGCCCTCGTCCCAATCGATGCCCAGCCAGGCCAGGTCGTCTAGCAGGCGGGCCTCCGCGCCGGGAATCACGCGGGGGGGGTCCAGGTCCTCCACGCGCATCACGAAGGTGCCGTTGGCCGCGCGCGTGCCCAGCCAGGCGGCCAGGGCCGTGCGCGCGTTGCCCAGGTGGAGCTCGCCAGTAGGGCTCGGCGCGTAGCGCCCGCGGACCTCGGAAACCATGCGATGATGATACCATCCACGGAACCCTCGCATGGCTGTAACCGGCATCCCATCTAGTCCGAGCCGTTTGAGGCAGGGGTCCGGCCGGGTACAAAGGGTACGGGGATTCCCCCGATAGGAGCAGCACCGCATGGCCTTGCGCAAGGGTTCGAAGATCAGCTTCACGGAAGGGCCGGCCGTGATCAAGGACGGCCAGCTGATCGCAGCCGTGGTCGCCGCCCCGGTGGAGGTAGCCATCCCGGCTGCCGAGCCTGAAGGCCCCGCCCGCGAGGCGTGGGAGAGCGAAGGCGACTTCGACGACATCGCGCTGGACGGCCTCGAGTCCGTCATCCCGCAAGAAGAACAGGGCCCTGACTGGACCCAGCCCATCAAGGACTACGAGGAAATCCGCGAGCACCTGATCTACAGCGCCAACGAGGCCGCAGACCACGACATGAACGCCTTCGGCGAGCAGGTCATGGAGGCCACGGAGCACCTGATGGCCGGCACGCTGGAGCGGACCCAGGCAGAGCTGCTGCAAGCCAACCCGGATGGCGACTTCTCGCGCGTCATGCCCTACGTGCAGAAGCGCGTGGCGGTCGAGCTCGACCTCGAATTGGTCGGCACGGCCAACGAAATCCGCTGGACGCACCTCCAGCGCATCGAGCAGAAGATCGTGGCGGAGGCCCAGGAAGTGGGCATCCAAATCGCCCTCAAGCACGAGCCGGAGACCTTCGACGAGATCATTGCCCGCCGCGAGGAGATCCTCTCCGAGGCCCGCATGGAGGCCGAGCGTCTCATGATGGAGGCCATGACCCGCTCCGCGGAGACGCAGGCCCAGGCGGAGCGTGCCCGCGCCCAGACCATCATGGAGCTCGAGTCGGAGCGCGAGCGCATCCTGGGCGAGCTGCGCGAGCAGGCCTACCAGGAAGGCTACAACGAGGGCAAGGCGGCCGGCGAGTCGGAGGCCGCACGCTACGTGTCCGATGCGCTCCAGATGTTCAACCAAATCGCCGTGGCGCTCCCCGACGCGGTGCGGCGCAACGAGGAGAAGCTCGTGACGCTGGCCCTGGAAATCGCCGCCAAGGTGATCCAGGAGGAAATCGCGCTGCAGCCCGAGATGGTGCAGCGGACGGTGGAGACCGCGCTGCGGCGCGTGTCGGACCTGGAACAGGTGATCGTGAAGGTCAACCCGCTGGACCTGGACCTGATCCTGCCCAAGCAAGAGACCTTCAAGATGCTGATGCCCGACGTGCAGAACTTCGCCATCGAGGGCAGCCACACGATCCTGCGCGGCGGCTGCATGATCGAGACGAACTCCGGCTCGATCAACGCGACCCTGGAGGCGCAGCTGAGCATCGTCGAGGAAATCTTCCGCAACGTGCGGGCCGAGTACGAGGACGAAGCCCTCGGGGAGCTGTCCTAAGCCATGTCTGATGCCCGTTTCGACTACGAAAACTACATGTTCGCCCTCAAGGGCACCGAGCTCATCCGCGCCAAGGGCCAGGTCGTCCAGCTGATCGGCCTGGTGATCGAGGCCCTCTTGCAGGGCGTGCGCATCGGCGAGCTATGCTACATCAAGAGCCAGGATAAGAAGCGCATTTACCCCGCCGAGGTGGTGGGCTTCAAGGCCCGGCGCGTGCTGTTGATGCCGCTCGCGGACATCCAGGGCATCGGCGCGGGGTGCGAGGTGATCGCCACCAACAAGCTGGTCTCCGTGAAGGTCGGCCCCAAGCTGCTCGGCCGCGTCGTGGACGGCATCGGCAACCCGATGGACGGCAAGGGCCCGCTGATCGCCGAGACGGAGTACCCGCTCGACAACTCCCCGCCCAACCCGATCCGGCGCGCCCGCATCACCAACATCATGCCGGTGGGCGTGCGCGTGATCGACGGCTTCCTGGTCTACGGCGAGGGCCAGCGCATGGGCCTGTTCGCCGGCTCCGGCGTCGGTAAATCGACCTTGCTCGGCATGATCGCCCGCAACGCCAAGGCCGACATCAACGTGCTTTGCCTGGTGGGCGAGCGCGGCCGCGAGGTGAACGAGTTCATCGAGGACTCGATGGGCGAAGAGGGCATGGCCCGTTCCGTCGTGGTCTGCGCCACCTCCGACATGTCCTCCCTGCTGCGCATGAAAGCACCGATGACGGCGAGCGCCATTGCGGAGTACTTCCGCGACAAGGGCCTCAAGGTCTTCCTGATGATGGACTCCGTGACGCGCTTCGCCATGGCCCAGCGCGAGGTGGGCCTGGCCATTGGCGAGCCGCCATCCACCAAGGGCTATACGCCCTCCGTCTTCGCCATGCTCCCACGCCTGCTGGAGCGGGCCGGGATGTCGGACAAGGGTTCCATCACCGCGCTGTACACCGTGCTGGTTGAAGGCGGCGACATGGAGGATCCGATCGCGGACGCCGTGCGAGGTGTGTTGGACGGGCACATCGTGATGGACCGCAAGATCGCCCAGCAGAACGTTTACCCGGCCGTCGACGTGCTGCAGAGCGTCAGCCGCCTGATGCCGGCGCTGGCGACCAAGAGCCACAAGGATTTGGCGAACCAAGTCCGCAAGATGATGGCGGACCTGCGCGAGGTACAGGACATGCGCCTGATCGGTGCGTACGTGAAGGGCAGCAACCAGGCTTACGACGATGCCATCGCCCTCGAGCCCCAAATCAAGGAGTTCTGTGCCCAGAGTATGGAAGACCCCTCTAGCTGGGAAGACACCCAACGCACCTTGAGCTTTCTGGGTGGCGGCGGAAGCATGTCCTTCGGCTGACGCCCGTCACGGCTGAAGCCAGCAGGCGCGGGTATAATTCCGAAAGGACGCAAGCCGTCCGATCGGAGTACCCTGAATGCGTCGTGTTGGCCCCCTGCCCCTGATCCTCATCGTGGCTGGCTGCATGACCAGCACGCCCGTCCGGACGAAGGCGATCGCCGTCGGCGCCGCCCCCACCAAGTCGTCGGGCCCGACCCTGAGCTCCGTGGACAACAAGTCGCCCTCGCCGACGCCCGCCAATGCCGCTTCGCCGTCGGCGACGGCCGCGCCCCAGCCCTCGGCCACCGCCAAACCCACCACCAAGCCGTCCGGCACGCCCACGGTCGCGCCAACGGCGCAGCCTACGTCCAACACGCCCGCGCCCAGCTCCTCGGTGGGCGGCGTGGTCTACAACTCCGATCCCTTGCCGTCGCCGACGCCTACGCCCGTTCCGGTCCCCCCCAGCGCGGTCGGCGTCTCGACATATGCCGGGCGCGGCAACCAAGGCTTCATCGACGCGCTGGCGGCCGATAGCGAGTTCACTCAGCCTTACGCTCTGGCCGTTCAGGGCTCCGCCGCGATGTTCGTGGGCGATCGCAGCGGCAACCGCGTGCGCCGCATCGACCTCGCCACCCGCCAAGTCTCCACCGTGGCGGGTAGCGGCGTGGCCGGCTACCACGACGGCATCGGCCAGCAGGCCCAGTTCAAGACCATGAACGCGCTGACGCTGGATGCCGCCGGCAATGTCTACGTGGCGGACGCAGGCAACAGCGTCATCCGCAAGATCGATATGTCGGACCCGGGCAACCCGAGTGTCTCGACGCTGGCCGGCATCGCCGGTACCCCCGGCAAGCGCGACGGGGCGGCCGGGCAGGCCCTCTTCAGCGGGCCCTGGTGCATGACCGTGGTGGGGCGGACGCTCTATGTCGCGGATGCCGGCAACCGGTGTGTTCGCGCCATCGACCTCGACAGCCTGAACGTCAGCACCTTCGCGGGCACCGGTACGGCCGGCACGGCCGACGGTCCGGCCGCCAATGCCACCTTCACCTCGCCGCAAGGCCTGGCGGTCGACGCGGCCTCCAACTTCTACATCTCCGACGCCGGCACCCACGTCATCCGCCGCATCGACTGGGCGGACGGTAACCACGCCGTGACGACGGTGGCCGGGCGCGGCAGCGCCGGGAACGTGAACGCGGACGGCACCAACGCGGCCTTCAACACGCCACGCGGCGTGGCGGTCGGCTCCGACGGGAACCTCTACGTGGCGGACACCAACAACCATGTCATCCGGAAGATCGACCTCGCGTCCGCGGGCCGCACCGTGACGACCTATGCCGGCACCGGCACGGCAGGCTTCTTCGATGGGGATGTAGCCAGCGCCAAATTCGACACACCGGTGGGTCTCCTTTGGGCCGCCGGCGGGCTTTGCGTGGCGGACACCAACAACTTCCGGGTGCGCTTGATCCAGTAAGGGCTAGTGGCGCTTGTGCTGCGGGCGCTCGGCCTCGTCCTTGATCGCCTGCCTGGCTTCGAGGGCGCGGCGCCAATCCGTCTCGCGCACGTGGCGGAGATCGCCGAAGGCGCCCGTCGCTTGAACGCCTTCGAGCATCTTCAGCGCGGCCGGGAAGTTGCCTTGCTCTGCCAGGAAGTCCGCGCGGTCCAGCAGCTCGCGCTGCCGATCTTCCGCGGCCTCCAGGCGCAGCAGTTGCGCGCGGGTACGGACGCCGGTCGCGCCGGTGACGACGGATGCCAGGGCGTTTGCCCGGTCCGGATCGCCCGCGGCCGCCGCGTCATTGGCGGCCAGCAGCGAGCGCTCCGCCAACTCGCCCGGCTCCGCGAAGGTCACGGCCTCGCCGAATCTCCCCTGGGCGGAGATCAGGTCCGCCTGCTTGTGGTTGACGGCGCGCGCGGAGAGCGGCACGTGGAACGGGCCTACCAGGATCTCTTCCACGTCTTGGGGCCCCTTGCGGCCCAGCGTCAGCGTGACCTCTTCGCGATCGGAGCCGAAGGAGGCCTTCAAGGCGGATTCCGGCAGCTCCTCCACCACGACGCCGTCGATCGCCGCGATGCGCACGCGGTACTTCGCGGGCGAAGGCAGGTCCACGAGCGCGGCGGGGGAGCCGGGGGCGATCGCGGTCACTAGCAACATCGTTGGCAGGGCCCGCACCGAGATACCGCTGACGCCCAGCGTGCCTTGCAGCTGGTAGTCCAGCACCACGCCATGGTTGCCGGGATCGGTGTAGAGCGGCCGCGGTCCCGGCGTTGCAGCGGCGGGCGCGGCAAACGCCAATCCCAGGGCCACGGAAAGCAGGAAACGCCGCATCAGACCTTGCTCTTGGCGTCGAAGGCGTCGCGGACGCCGTCACCGAAGAAGTTGAAGGCCACCACCGTGATGACGATGAAGAAGCCCGGCACCATCAACCACGGGTGCAGCGTCAGGCCGGAGATGCTCATCGCGTCCGTCAGCATGTTGCCCCAGCTGGCCGCCGGCGGCTGCACACCCAGGCCAATCATCGACAGTGCGGACTCGCCCAGGATGAAGTTGGGCACCATCAACGAGGCCGAAATAGTGACCCAGGTGGCCGTCTGCGGCAGCACGTGCCGCGTGATCACCCACAGGCTCGAGGCGCCGGTGGCGCGCGAAGCTTCGACGAATTCCTGGGTCTTGATCGACAGCACCTGGCCCCGGATCACGCGCGCCAGGCTGGTCCAGCCGATCAGGCTGAGGATCAGGATGATCAGGTAGTAACGCTGCAACGGCGTCAGGTTCCACTTCAGCGTCACGCCGAACAAGAACAAGAGCAAGTAGAAGGTCGGGAAGGCCATCAGGGCCTCTACGATGCGCATCAGGATGTTGTCGATCCAGCCGCCGAAGTACCCCGAAATCCCGCCGATCAGCATGCCCAGCGGGATCACGATGAAGATGGCCATGACACCGACCGTCAGGCTGACGCGCGAGCCGTAGAGGATGCGCGAGAAGATGTCGTGGCCGACCTGATCCGCGCCGAAAAGGCAGATGGCGGCCGGCTGGTCCACGCCGAAGAGGTGGCGGTCCGTGGGGATGAGGAACAGCAGCTTGTACGGCTCGCCATGGACGAACAGCTTTACGTGGTACTTCACGCTGCGGTCGACGGTGACGACTTCCTGGCCCGTGCCGGCTTCGATGTCGATCGTGGCGTTGCGGACGTACAGGCCGCCGCT
Organism: Cyanobacteria bacterium RYN_339; assembly: GCA_028287685.1. Classification (GTDB taxonomy): domain Bacteria; phylum Cyanobacteriota; class Sericytochromatia; order S15B-MN24; family JAQBPE01; genus JAQBPE01. The sequence goes on from JAQBPE010000198.1 coordinate 8,810, forward strand.
ATCGGCATGGATCGCGGTGGGCGGCAGGAAAGAGCGCGCGCGGTCTTCCGTGGCTTCCCCATAGGGCGCCACGAAGTCTGCGAAGATCATGATCAGGTAGAGCACCGCCAGGACCGCCAGGCCCGCCACGGCCATGCGGTGGCGGAAGAAGCGCCGCATGATGCGCTGGCGCGTCGTGACGATGGGCGGCAGGTCGTCTACGGGACGGGCCGACGGGTTCAGGCCTTCGTTCGCGAGGGTGGCCATGGCCTAGGCCTCCAGCTTGATGCGCGGGTCGACCAGCGCCAAGAGCACGTCTGCCATCAGGTTGCCCAGCAGCAGCATCACCGCGCCCATCATCATGCCGGCCATGGCCAGCATGAAGTCCTGCGCTTGCAACGCCTCCAGCATCATGTTGCCCAACCCGGGCCAATTCATGATGATCTCAACCAGCGCGAAGCCGGAGAGCAGCCCCGCGATGTCGTAACCCAGGATCGTGATCATGGGGTTGAGGGCGTTGCGCAGCGCGTGCTTGTAAATGACGCGGTTCTCCGGCAAGCCCTTGGCGCGCGCCATGCGGACGTAGTCTTCCGCCAACACGTCGAGCAGGTTGCCCCGCATGCGGCGCTGGAGGATGGCGATGGTGCCGATGCTGACGGCGATAGTGGGCAGGATCAAGTGCTGGGCCAGGTCCACGGCCTTCTGGATGTAGGTCATGTCGTTGTAGGTGTTGCTGGTCATTCCGCCAACAGGGAAAAAGCCCGTGCGGGCCGCGAAGTAGAGCAGCAACAGGGCCAGGAAGAACTCCGGCACGCCTAGCGCCGTGAAGGTGATCATCGAGAAGACTTGGTCGGCGAAGCTATAGCGTCGCACTGCCGCGTAGACGCCGAGCGGGATGGCGAGCAGCCAGGTCATGACCAGCGACGCAACGCCCAAGATGAGCGTGTTGAAGAGCCGCTGGCCTATCAGGCTGCTGACGGAAGAGCGGTACCGATAGGATTCCCCCATGTCGCCGCACACGAAGTTGCCGGCCCACTTCACGTATTGCACCACCATGGGCTGGTCCAGCCCCAGGCGGTGGCGCTCCGCCTCGATGCGCTCGTTCGTCATCGAGGGGTCGGCCATCTTGGCGCTCAGGAAGTCGCCCGGGGCCAGCTTGGAGGCGCCGAACGTGATCATCGAGATCAATATCAGCAGGGGCACCATCTGGATCACGCGGCGCAGGATGTACCGGAACATGGGTGACCTCTACTTGCGGAACAGCTCGTAAGAGTTCCAGGTGATGCCGACGTACGAGAACGACGACGGCTTGGCGTTGCCCAGCGTGTCGCGGACGCCGACGGTGTAGTCGAAGACCGGCAGGAAGGTGAGCACGGCTTCCTTCATGACGACTTGCTGGAACTCGTTGTAAAGCTGCTTACGCTTGGCCTCGTCGACGGTGTGCGCGCCCTGCTCGAACAGGTCGTCGATCTGCTTCTCCCACGGGTAGTTGGGCGTGGGGTTGGACTTCTCGGACGGGTTCAGGTCGAAGAAGTGGCGCTGGCCGTTGCTGGCCCACAGGTGGACCAGGCCGCCCGGCTCGATGCCGGCCGTCCAGTCGCCTTCCACGCACTCCCAGTCCTTGGTCTCGTACTCGCGGGCCAGGAACAGGTTGAAGTTGACGTCCTGGAAGCGCATCTCGATGCCGAGCTGCTTGAGGTCCTGCTGGATCATGTTGGAGCGCAGGTCCAGGTCCTTGGAGCCGACCTGGCGCAGCATCGTAAAGATGACGGGGTGGCCGTCCTTGTCCTTGAGGGCGCCGGCCTCCTTCTTGAAGCCGGCCTCCGTGAGCAGCGCCATGGCCTTGTCGCGGTCCATGGTGTACTGGGGCACGCTGGGGTCGTAGTAGGGGCTCTTCTGGAAGATCGGCGAGTTCTGCTCCGCGCCCTGGCCGCGGTAGACGTTCTTGATGATGGCCTTCTTGTCGATCGCGTAGCTCACGGCCTGGCGGAACTTCGTGTCTGCGAACCACTTGAGCTTGATCGGGTCGACGTACGGCTTGCCCTTCTTGTCCTTGCCCGGGTTCATGTTGAACGCCAGGTAGGTGGTGCGGAAGTCAGGCCCCGCGTCCACGATGTGGAAGTGGTTGGCGGCCTCCAACGGCTTCATGTAGGCGAAATCCTTGCCCGGCAGCCACTGGGCGTCCGTCTCGCCGGCCTTGAACTTGAGGATGGCCGTCTCGACGGTCTTGAGGAACGGGATGATCATGCGGTCCGCATAAGGCAGCGGCTGCTTGTGGCGGTTGACGCGGAAGTAGTGGGGGTTGCGCTTGAAGATGATGCGCTCGCCCGGGGCGTAGCTCTCCACCTGCCAGGCGCCGCAGCCCACGATCTTCGTGAGGTCGGTGTCGGTGCCCCACTTGGTATTGGAGACCGGCTTGCCGTTGGCGGCCTTGGCCTTCACCCACGGCCCGTAGATGTGCTGGGGCAGGATCGGGACGGCGGCGGCGCCGGCGCGCATGAAGGGCGCGAAGACATCCGGCAGCTGGAACTTGACCGTCAGGTCGTCGATCTTCGTGACGATGGGCAGCTTGCCGCCGACCTTGATGACGTCGCGGGCGTCCCAGGGGATGTCCGGGTTGGCGACGACGTCCATGAAGGTGAAGACCACGTCGTCGGCCGTGAGCGGCTGGCCATCGTGCCACTTCACGCCCTTGCGGAGGTGGAAGGTGTAGGTCTTGCCGTCCGGCGTGATGTCCCAGCTCTTGGCGAGCACCGGCGTCACGCCGTAGCTCACGCCGTCCTCCTCGACCAGGCTCTCGAAGAGGTAGACGGAGAAGCGCTGCGAGACCGCGTCCGTCATCATCGGCGGGTTGAACGTCTTGGGATCTTCGTAGGCCGGCGCCGTGATGGTGCCGGTGTACTTGCCGGTCTGCGCGTCCATCACCAGCGGCTCCGCGATGTCGGCGTCCAACGGCGGGGCGCTGGCGGCCGGGCCGGTGTCAGGCTCCGTGGGCACGGCCGCTGCCGTGGCGGCGCCGCCGGATGGGGCCGCGCTGGTGGTGGCCTTCTTGCCGGTGTCGGCCTCTTCCGGGCACCCGGTGAGGCAGGTGAGAGCTACCACCAGGGGAAGGGCGATCGCGCTGGTACGATGCATGGCAAGATCTCCTAAAGAACGCAACGCCAGCCCCTCCGGCGGAGGGGCTGGCGGCTAGGGCACGTTGCTACGGCAGGGATTGCTCACCAGAGCTTGTGGTAGGTAAAGAGCGCCAAGAGGAGGGACGAAGCGCCCCACAGGATCGCCAGGCCGGAGGTCAGGCGGTTCAAGCCGGCCTCGACGCCCTTTTGCGAGCCGAAGATCTTGGCCTGGCCGCCAATCGCGCCAAGACCTTCGCCTTTGGCGGAGTGCAGCATCACTGCGATGATCAAGCCCATGGCGAAGACCACCTGGAAGATCTTCAGGGCCGTAAGAACGAAGGACACGCGCGCTCGCTTTCACCAGTTGGGGGCGTATGGATATACCATATTCGCGCCCCGGGAGGCTAGGGAGAGGGCGCGGGGCTGGGCGTGATCGGGGAATCCGACGGGGCCGGCGTGGGCGACGGCGGCGGCGGCGGGGGCGGCACCGTGATGGTCCGGATCCGGCAGTTGTTGGTGTCGGCGATGTACAGCACGCCCTGGCTGTCGAAGGCCAGGCCGCTGGGGTTGTTCAGCTCCGCCTGCACCGGCGACTTGCCGTCGCCGCTGAAGCCGTTGGCCGAGCGCAGCTCGCCGGCAATGCGGACCAACTTGCCGTCCGTGCCCACCCGCAGGATGCGGCTGGCGGAGCCGTTCACGAAGGCCGTGCCATTGCCCAGGCGGCCGGCCCAGCCGTCCGCGATGATCAGGTTGCCGGCCCCGTCGAAGGCCAGGTCGAGCGGCAGCGAGAGGCCGGCCTTCAATGCCGGGCCGCCCTCGCCTGCCGTGCTCGAGGTGCCGGTGCCGGCGACGGTGTCGATGGTGCCGGTGGCGAGCTGGATCTTGCGCACGCGCAGGCCCTTGCCTTCCGCCACGTAGAGCACCGTGCCGCTCGGCGACATGGCGACGGCGGTCGGTAGGTCGATCGTGGCCTTGACGGCCGGCCCGGCGTCTCCCGCGAAGCCGCCGCCGCCGGTGCCCGCCACGGTCGTGACGGGGTAGCTGGGCAGCGTCAGGTCGATGGCGCGCACGCGGTTGTTCAGCTGGTCCGCGACGTAGAGCTTGCCGTCCACGCCGTAAGCCAGGTCGACGGGCGAATTGAAGGTTGCCGTGATCGCCGCGCCGTCGTCCGCGCCGATCTTGCCCGTGCCCGCGATCGTTTCCGGATCGCCGTTGCGGCGCAGGCGCTTGATCACGTTGTGCTCCGCGTCCGCGAAGTACAGCGTGCCGTCGCTGCCGACGGCCAGGCCGAACGCCGAGCCGGTGGCGGCGGTGGCTGCAGGGGAGTCCGCCGTGGCGGGCGCGCCCAAGTAGACGACCGTGGTCACGGCGTGGCTGACCACGTCGTACTTGCGGATGAGGTGGTTGTCGTTGTCCGCGATGTACAGCACCTGGGCGCCGTAGTCGTAGGCCAGCGCGCGCGGGAAGTAGAAGCGCGCCACCAACGGGTCCTGGTTGTCTAACGAGAGCTTGTCGCCGCCGCCCGCGACCGTATCGATCACCGGGCCCGGCGTGGGCGCGGCG
>JAQBPE010000230.1 GCA_028287685.1 Cyanobacteria bacterium RYN_339
GAGAAGGTGGAGACCATGGGCGAGGAGACGGACGACGACGCGATGAAGATGATCACCATGGCGGGCATCGCCGTGGACAGCGACAAGGATCTCTCCGAGGAGGAGCGCAAGAAGCGCCGCAAGGAACGCGAGATCGACCTGCTGGAGATCTCCAACGACTCCGTCCGCATGTATCTCTCCGAGATCGGACGCGTGCCGCTCATCGACGCGCGCAAGGAGGTGGAGCTGGCCCGCCGCATCCGCAAGGGCGACGCCGCCGCCAAGCAGCAACTGGCCGAGGCGAACCTGCGCCTCGTCGTGTCCATCGCCAAGAAGTACATCGGACGCGGCCTCTCGTTCCTGGACCTGATCCAGGAGGGCAACATCGGCCTCTTCCGCGCCGTGGAGAAGTTCGACCCGGAGCGCGGATTCAAGTTCTCCACGTACGCCACGTGGTGGATCCGCCAGGCCATCACCCGCGCCATCGCGGACCAGGCGCGCACCATCCGCATCCCGGTCCACATGGTCGAGACGATCAACCGCCTGAAGAAGGTCAGCCGCAAGCTGGCGCAGGACCTCGGCCGCAAGCCGTTGGAAGAGGAAATCGCCAAGGAGATGGAGGTCACGATCGACAAGCTGCGCGAGATCGTGAAGGTCGCGCAGGAGCCCGTCTCGCTGGAAACCCCCATCGGCAAGGAAGAAGACTCCCGCCTGGGCGACTTCATCGAGGACCGCGAGACCGAGGCCCCCGTGGCCGCCGTGACGCATGAATTGCTGCGCGAGGACATCACGGACGTGTTGAACACCTTGTCGCACCGCGAGCGCGACGTGCTGAAGCTGCGCTTCGGCTTGGAAGACGGTCGCCAGCGCACGCTGGAGGAGGTCGGCCAACAGTTCGGCGTCACGCGCGAACGCATCCGCCAGATCGAGGCCAAGGCCCTGCGCAAGCTGCGCCACCCCAACCGCAACAAGCGGCTGCGGGAGTACATCGACTAAAGAGCTGCGGTAGCGTGGCTGACTGGTAAAGCGTCGAACTCATAATTCGTGACATGTGGGTTCGATCCCCACCGCTACCACCAAACGAAAAATGCGGCCCTCGCGGGCCGCGTTTTTGATTTAGGTTGGTTCCGGCAGGGTGATGTCGCGCCCACGCTGGAGGTGGAAGGCGATCTGGTCCGTCACGAAGCGGGCCACGCCGTCGCGGGGCTGGCCCTTCAGGCCGTGGAAGTTGATGCCGTAGCGGTTGTCCACCACGCGCACCAACTGGCTGGGGGCGCCCACCTGGCCGATGCCGGGGACCTCCATCGCCATCAACAGATAATCGCCCTCGTCGCCCAGGGCCGAGTCGCACGTGGCGAGGCAGCCGCCGGCGCTGAGGTTGTGCACGTCCACCTTCACGGACGGCCCACGCGGTTGGCCATTCGCGGTCAGCGGGATGGCCATCATCTGGGCGGACAGCGAGATGCGCACGAAGGACCGGCGCTGGAAACGGCGCGCATCCTCTTCCTCGGGAGGCTTGACGAAGATCCACGGCGCGAAGCTGGCCTTGATCTCCGCGGGCACGCGCCAGAAGTAGTTCTGGTGCCCAAAGGCCAGCTCGATGTAGTCCGGCACTTCCTTGCCGCCGGTGAACAGCTCCGGCGCCTTGATCAGCCAGGCGTCGGGCTCCACGTCCATCAGGTGCCCTGCGTATTCGGCGCGGCCCTCCATGGGGGCGAGCTCGATCGGCTTGTTCGGATTTACAACAATCGGCGGCATGCAAACATTGTACGATCCCGATGGGGCGCGGGTAAAGCGATTTCTCTCACACCCGAGCCGGTGATGACCAGCTGGGTGTTATACTGGCGGCCATGACGATGCCAGGACCTCGTATATACAACCTCTTTCCGCGCCTCGTGGGCAGCATGGATCGCTGGCCGGAGCACCTGCCCCGGATCAAGCAGATGGGCTTCGACTGGATCTACCTGAACCCGTTCCACTATTCAGGCTACTCCGGCAGCCTGTACGCGGTGAAGGACTACTACGAATACCACCCCGTCTTCGTGAACGCGAACCTGCCGGAGCCGCCGGCCAAGCAGCTGCAGGCCTTCCTCGACGCCGCCCACGCCCAGGGCATCAAGGTCATGATGGATCTGGTCATCAACCACACCGCCTTCGACAGCGTGATGGTGCAGCAGCACCCCGAGTGGTTCGTCCACGGCGACGACGGCCAGATCAAGAAGCCGGGCTGCTGGGACGGCGAGACCTGGATCGAGTGGGGCGACCTGGCGCAGATCGACAACGCGTCCAACGGCGGCCTGTGGATGTACTGGCTGACCATGATGAAGCACTACATGGCCATGGGCATCGATGGCTTCCGCTGCGACGCGGCCTACCACGTGCCTTCCGAGCTCTGGCGCTTCCTGATCCCGGGCGCCCGCGAGGCCAAGCCGGGCGTGAAGTTCTTCGCCGAGACCCTGGGCTGCCGGCCGTGGGAGCTGATCGAGATGGCCGACTGCGGCTTCGACTACGTCTTCAACAGCGTGCGCTGGTGGGACCTCGGGGCGCCGTGGTTCCTGGAGCAGCAAGGCCGGACCATCGGCGCGGCGCCGTCGGTCGGCTTCCCGGAGAGCCATGACACGCCGCGCCTGGCGGAGGAACTGGGCGGCAACCAGCAAGCCGTCGAACAGCGTTACGCCTTTGCGGCCCTCTTCGGCACGGGCGTCATGATCCCGGTGGGCTTCGAGTTCGGCTTCCGCACCAAGCTGGACGTGGTCGAAACCTACCCAGATGCCTGGGAGGAGCCGGCCTTCGACCTGACGGGCTTCATCCAGCAGGTCAACGCCCTCAAGGCCAGCGCGCCGATCTTCAACCTGGACGGGCCACTGTTCGAGGTGAACACCTACAGCCCCACCGTAAAGGCGTACCTCAAGGCCACCCCCGACGCGCGCGAGAAGGCGCTGCTGATCGTGAACCTCGATCGCGAGGCCGAGCAGGAGCTGCACATCCCCCGCATCGCCGATGCGATGGGCGTGCGGCACGTTTGGGACGTTTCACCAGGTGATCACTGGACGGCCGAGCTCGCGCAGGAAGACCTGCACGCCAAGCTCCCACCGTCGGGTTGGCACGTCCTGCGTGGCCGTTTGAGCGATTATGTGAACCCAGTGAACGTGGGTTCCAACGTGGAATCGGCCACGGTGTCCTGCTAAAAATCGGCAGGACGATAACGGCCCGCCCCTCCGACCAGATGGTGCAGTGGCCGCAGCCGAGCGCGTGCGGTATGATGCTGATGTACACTTGAGTTGGGCTATTGCCGCCGCAGATTTTGGCGCAAATGACTATGTATGTGCATGGTCGTTTCTTGTTTAAATTCCGATGTCAGGCCTTCTCTCGCACCCATAAGGAATCTCTCGATGACAACCACCCGTCGTTTCGCCCTCGGCACCGGCCTCGCCATGATCATCCTCACGCAGGGTTTCTCGTGCTCTACCGCCTCGATCTCCGGCGCCGAGCTTTCCCGCACGACCAAGGACAACGTGGCCGTTGACCCGACCACCGCCTTCAAGACCACCGACCACGAGCTCCACTGCGCGGCCACGCTGTCCAGCGCTCCCGACGACACGAAGGTCCGCGCCCGCTGGATCGCCGTGAAGGCCGGCGACATCCCCGCCAACACCAAGATCATCGAGAACGTGATCGAGGCCAAGGGCGCCAACCACCTGGACTTCAAGCTGACGGTCGAGAAGGACCTGCCGGCCGGTGACTACAAGGTGGAGCTGGCCCTGAACCCCGAAGAGGGCAAGGACCAGCCGGCCACGAAGACGATCGACTTCAAGGTCGCCGCGGAGTAAGCTCCCGGCCAAAAAAAGAACCCCGGCATCCGCCGGGGTTTTTAATTTGGAAGAGGGAAAAAGTTACTCTTCCGCGTTTTCCGCGGGCTCGGCGGCTTCGGCCGGCTCGGCGTCGCCCCCGGCGTCGCCCCCCTCCTGGGCGGCTTCCGGCTCGGCTTCCACGGCGCCGGCAGCAGCCGGCTTCTTGGCGGCGGTGCGGCCACGGCGAGCGGGCATCATGCCGGCCAGGCTGATGGGGCTCGGCTTGGGCGGGTTCAGCAGGCGCTCGATCTGCGCGATGAGGGCCAGCTTCTGCTTCTCGAGGGCGGCGGGGCCGCCGTCGCGCAAGGCCTGGAGCTCGAACGAGGCAAAGTAGGAAGTCTGCATCGCCTTGCCAGCGCGGTTGATGGTCAGCGAACCACGCTCCGACGACGAGTAATTGTACTCGGAGCTGGCTTCCACCTTGGCGAGCTCGGGCTCGAGAGCTTGCACGAGCCAGGCCAGGGGATCATTGGTTGCCACGTCGTTGGCCATGGGGGCACTCCTTCGTTGGTGAGGTGGGAATGGAAAATTCTACCACGCCCTTACGACGGGTTGGGCACCCCCGCCAGCGGCAGCGTGAGGGTGAAGGTGGAGCCCACGCCCACCACGGAGCGCGCCGTCAGGGTGCCGTTATGGCGCTCCACGATCGAGTAGGCGGTGGTCAGGCCGAGGCCGGTGCCTTCGCCCACGGGACGGGTGGTGAAGAAGGGGTCGAAGACCTTGCCGAGGTGGGCGGGGTCGATGCCGACGCCCGTGTCTCGCACCTCGATGACGGCCTCGTCGCCCACGGCGTGCAGGCTGACGTAGACCTCGCCGGGCTCCGACAGCGCCTGGCAGGCATTTGTCAGCAGTGCCAAGAAGGCCTGGTTGAGGTGCTTGCCGTAAGAGTTGACCGGCTTCAGTTCGTCCAACTCCGTCTGGAAGCGCGCCTTGCCCTCGAAGCGGCCTTGCACCATGGCGATGGCGCTCTCGATGCCGACTTTCAAATCGACCGGCTTGAGCTCCGCTTCGTCGTGGCCACTGAACAGCTTGAGGTCCGCCACGATCTTCTGCGAGCGGGTGGTGCCCTTCAGGCAGCTGTCGATGGTCTTGGAAATGTCATCCGCCAGGTACTCCCAATCGATGTCTTCCTTCTTCTTGTGGACGTCCGGGTCCGAGGGCACCTTCTTTTCGTAGACGCCGAGCAGGTCGAGCAGGTTGTTGGTGTAGTCGCGCAGCACCTTCAAGTTGCCATAGATGAAGTTGAGGGGGTTGTTGAGCTCGTGCGCCACGCCGGCCACCATCTGGCCCAACGACGACATCTTCTCCGCCTGCACCAGCGCGGCCTGCGTCTTGCGCAACTCCGCCGTGCGCTGCTGGACCTTCTCTTCCAGGCCCTGGTTCAGCTCGCGGATGGTCTGGTAGGCCTGGGCGTTCTGCAGCGCAAGGGCCACCTGGCCGGCGATCGCCTCCAACACTTCAAGGTCGCGGGGTCCAAACGTCTTGTTCACCGACTGCGAGCTGACGTACAACACGCCGCGCGTCTCCACGCCGGCCGCCAGCGGCACGCACATGATGGAACGCAGCTGCAGATCCATGATCGAGGCCTGGGTGGCGAAGCGCTCGTCCTCCTGCGTGTCCAGGATCGAGAGGCTCTTGCCCTCCGTCAGGACTTGTTGAAGCACGCTGCTGCTGACGCGCAGGTCGTCCACGTTGTTGCCGTGGCGGTCCAGCGTGGCCAGGCGCTCCTGGCCCCAGAAGACGGCGCCCTGCTCCGCGTCGGAGACCTCCAGCGCCTGCGAAAGCACGAACTGGAGGATTTGGGCCAGGTCCAGGGTGGACGAGACCGTGCGTGACAGCGCGTTGAGCATCTCGAGGTGGCGCGATTCCTCGTGGGCCTTCTCGATGCCCTTGTCTTTGCCGAGCACGAGGGCCAGGTCGAGGGCCAGCTCGCGCACGATTTCCTCTTGCAAGGCGGCCTCCGGGCCGTCCACGTAGAGCACGCCCAGCATCACGCCATCGGCGCAGAGCGGCACGCCCACCGACATCTTGCCGCCGGAGACCAGCGAGCAAGGTTCGCGCTCGTAACGCACGCGCTCGATGCAGGTGCGCGAGGCATCAGCCATGGTGGCCGGGTCGGCGGTGGCGAGGGTGGCGCGCACGCGGCTCTCGTCATCCAGCAACTGGACCATGCCGCGGTCGGCGCTGGCGGTTTTCACCAGCCAGGCGAGTGACAGCTGGAACGGCTCGTCTTCCAACAGGCCGGCCTTGCCGATCTGCTCGATCCAGGTCTGGCGGGTCTCCAGCGTCACGGCGCTGCCACCGCCGCCCGAGCCGCCGGCCGCCGGGCCGTTGCCGGCGAAGGTCTCCAACGTCATGAACAGCAGGCCGTGCTCTTCCAGCCCGAGGTCGTAGACCTCCCACGTATTGGGAGGCACCAAGCCGGGCGCGCGACGGAACTCGGTCTTGAAGCGGTGCAGGCGCGCGGGGGCGATGGGGTGGTCGCCGTCCAGGATCTTCAAGAAGAGATCCCGGCTGGTCTGGCGGTCGCGCGCCTTATAGACCGTGCCCATGCCGCCGGAGGAATGTTCCTCCAGCAGCTCGTAGCGGTTGTTGATGATCTTCGGCGTGGTCGGGTTACCCATCATCGGGAGTTAAACCTCGTAGGGCAGGGAAGGGTCGGCCAACAGCTCCGGGGAGCCCTCGACCGGCAAGGTGATGGTGAACGTCGTGCCCTGGCCGACCGTGGAAGCGACCACCAGGCTGCCGCCGTGCTTCTCGCAGATGCGCTTGGAGATGGGCAGGCCGAGACCGGTGCCGTCCGCCGGGCTCTTGGTGGAGAAGTAGGGCTCGAAGATCCGCGGCAGCACGTCCGCCGGGATACCGGGGCCGTTGTCCGCGATCTCGATGTAGACGTTGGTGCCGTCGCCGCGCGTGCGGATGCTGATGTGGCCCATGGTCGGGCGGTCGTTCATGGCCTGGCAGGCGTTGATCAGCAAGTTCATGAGCACCTGTTGGATTTGGCCGTTCACGCCCATGACCGGCGGGCATTGCTCGGTGTGCAGCTCGAAGGTGACCTTGTTGCGGTAAGAGCTCTCCACCAGACGCACGGTGGAGGAGAGGTTGCCCTTCACGTCGACGGGCGTGACCTCCGGGGAGTTGGCGATGGAGTAGCGGCGCAGCTCGTCGACCAGCTGGCGCGCGCGCAGGGCGCCCTCCTGGCAGCTGGACAGGATCCGCGGGAGGTCCGTGCGCAGATAAGGAAGGTCGATCTCCTCCGCGTACGCCTTGGCGGCTTCCGGGCCCTGGTTCTCGTAACGGTCGATCAGCTCCTGCTGCTGCTGTACGTACTCCACCAGCACCTGGAGGTTCGTGCCCACGATCGTGAGCGGGTTGTTGAGCTCGTGGATCACGCCGGCCACCAGCTGGCCCATCGTGTGCAAGCGCTCGGACGCCACGAGCTGGCCCGTGTCCGGCCGGCGGCGCGTAGTCTGGCTGTCGGATGACGACAAGGTGTTCCCCCCCTTGTTACAAACTAAGTCGCTGCGCGGGCCGGGCGCCCGCCGATCAGCTCGGCCATCAGGTTGACGTACGAAAGCCCCGGCGGCTCCGTCAGTTGGACTTCGATCTCGTAGCCCGCGTCGCCCATGGGCTTGGCGGACGTGATCTTCCCCTTGAGCGAGATGCCGCCCTCCGAGCCCTGCGACTGCGGGTAGAGCGTAACTTGAACAGCGCTGTTGAAGCGCGGCTCTTCCTGCAGCCCCTGCAGGTGCAGGGCCTGACCGGAGAGCAGCCCCACGTCCGCCAGCTTCATGAAGGAGCCCGCCACCATGTAGCGCGCCTTGTAGCTGACGGGCACCCGCAGCACCTCGGGGGTTTCGGACTGGCTGGGCTCGCCCACCGGGTAGACGGAGATGCCCTGGTCGTTCTCCTCGGAGAGCATGACGCGCTGGTGGTATTGCTTGCTGGAGGCCTCGAAGCCCATGACCCCGATCATGCCGATCGGGTTGGGCATGGCCGCCAGTTCCTCCTCGGTGCGGGGATCCCAGACCTTCTTGGCGTCGGTCTCGGTCTCGTTCAACACCTTGTCCAGGTAGACCATGCCGTACTGGTCGATGAAGCGCAGCGTGCCGTTGACCACGCGCGTGCCAAACACCACGCGGATTTCGGAGTTGAGCTCCGCCACCGGGATCTTGAAGCTATCCAGGGCCTTGATCAACGCGTTGAGGTCGATCGGCTTCAACATGAAGTTCTCGGCGCCCATCTTGAAGGCGTTGCTGACGGCCGAAGGCGCGCTGTCGCGTGATACAACGATCACGGGCAAGCGACGGAGCTTCGGATCCTTCTTCATGAGCAGCAGCGTTTCCAGCCCGCTGGGATCCGGCGTCTCCGTATCCAAGATGACCGCGTCCGGGGTGTTGGCCGTGCAGAGGTTCAATACGCGCTGCCCCGTCTCGGCCGCGATAACCTCGTAACCCTCGCGTTGCAACACGCTCGTGATCGAGCGGCGGAACAAGTCCGACTTGTCGGCGAGGATCAGCTGGGGCATGCGGCGAGCTCGGGGTTGGCAGCGAAGATGCGGACGAACCGATCGACGAGGTCGGGGTCGAGCTGGGTTCCCTTGAGCGACTCGAGGTGCTGCAACGCCGCGGCCGGCGCCAGGGCCGGCCGGCCGGGAGCGCCTTGGACGGCCTGATCGAAGGCCACGGCCACTTGCAGCACGCGGGCCAACGTCGAGATGGAGTGCCCCTGCGCGCCCCGCGGACCCGAGCCGTCGAAGCGCTCGTCCAGCTCGCCGATGATGGGGATGGCCCGCATGAAGAACGGCAGCGGCAGGAGGATTTCCTCCGTCAGCAGCACGTGCTCGGCCAGGCGGCGGCGCTGATCCGCGTCCAGCTGGTCAGCCGGCGTGTTGAGGACGGCGTCCGGCAACGAGAGCAGGCCCAGGTTGCACAGGAAGGCCGCGGCTTCCAACTGCAGCATCTCTTCGCCGAAGAGCTTCATGTCGCGCGCGATCAGGGACGCGTAGTCCTTGGTGCGCTGCGCATGCCCGCGCAGGTGGGGCGCGCGCTCTTCCAATTTGGCGATCAGGGTGGCGAACGTCGACAGCAGCATGGCTTCGTCGTTCCGGTAGTCGGCCAGGAAGCGGCGGTTGTCCAGCGTCAGCTGGTAGCTCTCCAAGGAGCGACGCACCGTCAGCTTGAGCTCGTCCGGATCCCAGGGCTTGCCCAGGTACTGGTAGATGTGGCCGGCGTTGATCGCGGCGATGATGTCCTTGACGTCGGAGTAGGCCGTCAGCAAGATGCGCACCTGGTCCGGGTTGCGCTGGTAGGCCTGGCCGAGCAGCTCCGCGCCCGTCATGTTGGGCATGCGCTGGTCGGAGATGATCATGTCGACGTCCATGCTCTCGAGGAACTCGAGGGCCTCCTGGCCGCTGTTGGCGGAGAAGACGTTGTACTCGCGGCGCAGGACGCGCTCGAGGAGGAGGAGGTTATCGGGCTCGTCGTCGACGACAAGGATCGTGTACTTCTTCGTGCTAGACAAGGACCTCTCCCTTTCTCATGTGCGCGCGCACGCTCAAACATTAAGGCATGGCGTTTGACCCGTCAAGGGAGCGTCGTATCCGGGGATCCGCTATAATGCACGCGTTTGGCCGTTAACGATGACATAAGGAATGCCCATGATGCCCACCACCGGAGAGTTAGAGACCCTCATCAGCCAGGCGTTCGACAACCGCGAACTGTTGCAGCACGCGGATACGCGGGCTGCCGTCGAACAGGTGATCGCCCGCCTGGATCGGGGTGAGCTGCGGGTGGCCGAGAAGCGCGATGGGCAGTGGGTGGTGAACGCCTGGGTGAAACAAGCGATCTTGCTTTACTTCGCCTCGCGCCCGCTCGAGCCGATGGAGGCCGGCGGCCTGTCGTTCTATGACAAGGTGCCCGTCAAGAAGGACCACGCCAAGGCCGGCGTGCGCGTGGTGCCGCCCGGCGTGGCCCGCTACGGCTCCTTCCTCGAAGCCGGCGTGGTCATGATGCCGAGTTATGTCAACATCGGCGCCTGGGTCGGATCGGGCACGATGGTCGATACATGGGCCACGGTGGGCTCGTGTGCGCAGATCGGCAAGAACGTCCACCTGTCGGGCGGTGTGGGGATCGGTGGGGTGCTAGAGCCGCCCAGCGCCAGCCCCGTCATCATCGAGGACGGCTGCTTCATCGGCTCCCGTTGCATCGTGGTCGAGGGCGTGGTCGTGGAAGAGGAGGCCGTGTTGGGCGCCAACGTCGTGTTGACCTCCAGCACGCCGATCGTGGACGTCAGCGGCCCGGAAGCGAAGGTGATGAAAGGCCGCGTGCCCGCTCGCTCGGTCGTGATCCCAGGCACCATGCCGAAGGAGTTCCCCGCGGGCACGTACCACGTGCCTTGCGCGCTGATCATCGGGCAGCGCAAGGAAAGCACCGACAAGAAGACCAGCCTCAACGACGTGCTGCGGACGTTCAACGTACAGGTGTGATAAACCCGCATGGTGGCAGGGTTTGATCGCCCTGTCACCCGCGCAGCCTGGCGCCCGCTTGGCGCTGTCGCCGGCGGGCGGGCGCTGCCACCCATGGAATGTGGCCACGTTATGGTCCGGTGCTCGGTCGCCTGCTCCGTGTTTAGACTCTTCGTTGCACCACGCGGTGTTGCGGACCTGCTGCCAGAAAGGTCGATAAATGCCCGTGGTGGACGCCTCGTTGCTCGCTGCTTGGACCCTGGAATTATGTGGGATTCCCTCCGTGACGGGGGACGAGGATGCCGTATGCGGCATCACGGCTGCGTTGGTGGCCAAAGTCGCCCCGGGCGTGGTGGTGACAAGGGTCGGCAACTCCTTGGTTTGCCGGCCGCCGGCGGTCTTGGGCCGGCCCACCGTGGGGCTTTTCGGCCATCTCGACACCGTCAAGCCCGCCACCGACCAGCCCTTGGAGGTTTCCGGCGGCCGGGTGTTTGGCTGTGGTGCCAGCGACATGAAGGGCGGGTTGGCGGTCATGCTGGCGATCTTGGCCCGGCATGCGGAGTTGACGGCGGCCAACGTGGTGGCGGTCTTCTACGACAAGGAAGAGGGCCCCGCCGTGGACAATGGCCTGGAGCCGCTGTACGCCACGGGGGCAGTGCCAGATCTGGACTTCGCCTTCTGCCTGGAGCCCACGGACAACCGCGTACAGGTCGGCTGCGTGGGCGGGCTGCATGCGGAGGTGGTCTTCCGCGGCCGCCGGGCCCATTCCGCCCGGCCCTGGCAAGGCGAGAACGCCATCTACAAGGCCACGGCCTACCTCGCGCGGCTGCGGGACCGCGGCCGGATCGCCGTGCCCTTCGGAGATTTGACCTACTACGAGGTCATGAACGCCACGATGGCGTCGACCGTGAACTCCCGCAACGTGTTGCCGGATGCCTTCACCCTGAACGTGAACTACCGGTTCGCGCCGGGCAAGGCGGTCGAGGCCGCCAAGCAGGAGCTGTTGGACCTGGTGGACGGCGAGGCCGACGTGACCTTCATCGACGAGGCCCCAGCCGGCGCGGTCTGCATCGACCACCCGTTCTTGACGCGCTTGGGACTGCCGCTGGAGCCCAAGCAGGCATGGACCGACGTGGCCCGGCTGACGGCGCGGGGGATCCCGGCCGTGAACTTCGGGCCGGGCGAGACGGCGCAGGCCCACCAGGCGCGCGAGAGCATCGCGATCGCGGACTTGGACTTCAATTACCGCGCGTTTGCGGCCTTCTTCGGTGGCCAGCCCGGCGCCAATCTGGCATAATGGGGCACTTTTCTATTTTTACGGAGCTCTTCCATGGCTGATAAAACCATCAAGTATCCCGATAACGTCTCGGGCAAGTACTACGTCGACCAGACCTGCATCTTCTGCAACCTGTGCGAGTCGCTCGCCCCTGATAACTTCCGCGCCGTGGACGACGGCACCCACGACATCTGCCACAAGCAGCCCGAAGGCGCCGAAGAACTGGCCGCTTGCGAAGAAGCGATGGCCGGTTGCCCCGTCAATGCCATCGGCGACGACGGCGACATCTAAGCCGGAGCCCCCACCGGGGGCTCTTTTTGTATGAACCCGACGCTTGCTGCCATCCCCGGCTCCCTGATCCGCGCCCTGAACGCCCAGAAGCGTCCGGGCGACATCGACCTCGGGCTGGGCGAGCCGCTGCTTAGGCCCGACGTGGCCTGGTTCGAGGCCGCCACCGAGTGGGTGCGCGAGTTCGGCTGCCCCTATTCGGCGAACGCCGGCATGTTGGAGTTGCGGACCAAGCTGGCGACGCACTTTGCGTACCCGGGGTTGGACCGGCCCGAGAACGTCTGCGTCACGGTCGGCTCGCAGGAGGCCTTGTACCTGGCCATCAAGGCGCTGTGCGACCCGGCCACGGACGAGGTCTTGATCGTTTCGCCGTGCTACCCGGCTTACCCCAAGCTGTGCCAGCTCGAAGGCGTGGCGCACCGCGAAGTGTTGCTGGATCCCGAGCGTGGGTTCGAGCCGGATGCCGACCGCGTCTTGGCGGCCATCGGTCCGCAGACCCGGCTGGTCTTGTTGGCCTCGCCGGCGAACCCGACGGGACGGGTTTGGCCGCGCGCCGAGTTGGAGAAGTTGGCGGCCGGCCTGGGCGAGGTGGCCGTGTTGGTGGACGAGGTCTACCGCGAGCTGGACTATTCCGACCAAGCGCCGTTCTCGATCGCGACGGTGCACCCACATACCTTCGTGGCGAACTCGCTATCGAAGAGCCATGCCCTGACGGGGCTGCGCCTGGGTTGGCTGATGGGGCCGGCCGAGCCGATGCAGGCGGTCGTGAAGGCGCACCAGTTCGTGAACACGGCGGCCAGCACCTTCTCGCAGCGGGTGGCGTTGGCGGCGCTGGACGCGCCTTCGCACCGGGCGCATTACATGGCGCAGCGCGCCAGGTTGCTGCAGTTGCTGGATGCCGCGGGCCTGGCCTACGTCGCGCCCGACGGCGCGTTTTACTGCATGCTGCGCATCGGCGGCGACAGCGTGAAGGCGGCCTTTGCGCTGCTGGAGCAGGAGCGGGTCGTGACCATCCCCGGCGTGGCCTTCGGGGCCGAGGGCTGGCTGCGGATTTCGTGGGTGGCGCCCGAGGAGGCGCTCGCGGAGGGCATCGGCCGGATCGCCCGGTTTCTCCAGTGTTAGAATAAATCCCAGGAGGATCCCCATGCGCATGTTTTCAACGGTGACGGATTACCACGTCCACATGGAGCGCGGCCCCTTCAGCTTCGAGTGGCTGGAGCGCTTCTTGGAGCAAGCCAAGAAGGCCGGCGTGACCGACCTGGGCATCTCCGAGCATGCGTACCGCTTCGCGGAAACCCGCCACCTGTTGCTCAACCCGTGGGTGGAGATGAAGCAGAAGGAAGCCAAGGCCGCGGGCCATGGCGACCTGCAGGCCTATATCGACTTCTTGCTGGAGGCCCGCCGGCGCGGCAGGCCCGTGAAGATCGGCATCGAGATGGACTACATGCCGGAGAACGGCCAGGCTATGAAGCAGTTCCTGGCCCAGTACCCCTTCGACTACGCCATCGGCAGCGTGCACTGGCTGGGCGGCTTCGGCTTCGACCTGGACGAGATGCGCGACCAGTGGACCAAGGGCAACGTGGACGACATCTACGAGACCTACTTCTCCGCCCTCGAGAAGCTGATCGAGGACGCGCCGGTCGACATCATCGGGCACGCAGACGTGATCAAGGTCTTCGGCTTCCACAACCCGCCCGTGGCCAAGAAGTGGTACGAGCGGCTGACGCCCAAGATCAAGGCCAGCGGCATGGCCGTGGAGATTTCGACCGCGGGCTGGCGCAAGCCGGTCAAGGAGATCTACCCGGCGCCGGAGTGGATCCGGATGCTGGTCGAAGCGGGCGTCCCCTTGGTGCTCTCGTCTGATGCCCACCGCCCGGAAGACGTGGGCGCCGGTTACAACGAGGCCATCGATCTGCTGCGGGCGTTGGGCGTGACGCGCCTGCACACGGTCAAGGAACGGACGCTGAGCCTGGCGCTGTGATCTACGTCCGCGATCGGGTCTGTGATCCGCGCGACGTTTCCGCCTGAGGTGAACCTCTCCACATAACTGTGTTGCGGGGTTACAGAATTCTTTTAGAGACCATTAAGTCTTCATGGGAATTGGTCGTTGATCACATGGCGGCCTCTACCGGGCTTGCTACTGTGAGCCTGGAAACGCCAATACGTCACGGAGGACGAACCCGTTATGCCGCAACTCTTGTCTTTTGTCTGCGCCGAGCTGAACCAGCCTTACGAGGCGGTCTACTCCGAGCTGGCAGCCTTCCTGGAGATGGATATCGAAGCTGCCGTGAAGCGCTTCGCGCCCGATGATGCCGTCGCCCGCGTGCGCTACCACCGCCGGCAGCTGAGCCGCCGCGGCGTGCAGCAGCAGCTGGCCGAGCTGCTGGGCATCGAATCCGCTCCGGTCTTCGCCGCCGTGAGCGACGACGGCGCGCGCATCTTGCTCGACGCCCTGCTGGCGAAGCGCACGCTGACCATCACCACGCGAGCCGCCGAGACGCCGGAAATGCTCACCGAGCTCGAAGACGCGATGGCGCGGTAATCTACAGCAAGCGAGGGGCGGCTATCCCCAGCAGGGAAGCCGCCCTTTTCGTACACGAAACTAATAATTTGTTTCGTTAATTAAATTTAGGTAGCGAGTCTTTAGACAGGACTGCATCGACCAGCCCATAAGCTTGGGCCTCGACCGCCGGCATGAAGAAGTCGCGCTCGGTGTCGCGCTCGATCTTCTCCAACGGTTGCTTGGTATGGATGGCGAGCAGCTCGTTCAGGCGCTTCTTCATGCGCATGATCTCCGCCGCCTGGATCTCGATGTCCGTGGCCTGGCCCTGGGCGCCGCCCAGCGGCTGGTGGATCATGATGCGGGCGTTGGGCAGGGCGATGCGCTTGCCGGGAGCGCCGGCCGCCAGCAGGAACGCGCCCATCGAAGCCGCCTGACCGACGCAGATGGTCGACACGTCGGACTGGATGTACTGCATGGTGTCGTAAATGGCCAGGCCGGCCGTCACGACGCCGCCCGGGCTGTTGATGTACATGGCGATGTCCTTGCCGGGGTCCTCGGACTCCAGGAAGAGCAGCTGGGCGATGATCATGTTAGCGACGTTGTCGTCGACCTGGGAGCCCAGGAAGACGATGCGCTCCTTCAGGAGCCGGCTGAAGATGTCCCAGCCACGTTCGCCGCGGCTGGTGGTTTCTACGACGGTAGGGACGAGCATGGGGCACCTCCTTCTCTGGTAAGGCCAGCGTACCAGGGGCTCGGCCGCTGCCGAGGCCAAGGTTTGGCTCTGGGCCTGGGTTCCAGGCGGAGGATCTCGCCAGTGGCCGGCACGAAAAAAGGGCGCCGCTGGTGCGGCGCCC
The DNA here is from genome assembly GCA_028287685.1 of Cyanobacteria bacterium RYN_339. Classification (GTDB taxonomy): domain Bacteria; phylum Cyanobacteriota; class Sericytochromatia; order S15B-MN24; family JAQBPE01; genus JAQBPE01. The sequence continues at coordinate 15,218 of JAQBPE010000230.1, forward strand.
CGGAGGCTTGCGTGGTTAGGCGTTGCTGTCCTTTTTGAGTTGGACCAGGGCCGCGATCAGGGTGGGGTCCGTGGTGGAGCGGATGGCATTGTCGAGGTCCGCGCCGGTCCAGTCGTTGTCGCGGACGGCGTTCTTGACCTGGCCCCAGACACTCGGGTTGGTCGCCAGGGCAGGGTAGTTCTGGGCGATCGTGGCGAGGCGGCCGGCCTCGTTCTGGGTGAAGGTCTGCGCCTGCTTGCCGCCGGCGGTCTCCGCGGTGTTGGTGTAGTCGACGAAGGACTTCAGCGCGTTGACGTCGGCCTGGCTGCTGACGCCGTCCACGGCCGTCTGGTAGTCGCCGTAGTTGGTGCGGCCGTCGAAGCCCTTGGCGAGCGCCTGGCGCACGGCCGGGCTGGCCTCCGTCATGGAGCGCATGGTGGTGGCCAGCTGCTTCAGCTGTTGCACGGTCTCCGGGAACTGACCGTTGACCTTGGACTTGGCCTCCGCCAGATCGGCCACTGCCTTGAAGTCCTCCGGACGGCCGTCGCTGGCCTGGAGCGCGTTGGAGAAGTCCGTGAAGGTGCGTTCCTGGTCCTGCATCGCCTCGAGCAGGCGATCGCCCACGCCATCGGAGAGCTTGCCGCCGACGATGGCTTTCAAGACGTCGGCACGGGCATCGGTGGTAGGCAGGCTGTCGGCCAGTTGCTGCAACTTGGCCTTGTCGCCGCCGGCGTCCTTGATGGCGTCCTGGAAGGCCGCGTTGTCGACCGTGGCTTCCTGGATCGTGGCATCGTTCGCCGGGTCCTGGGCCTCCGGGTGGTCGGCGACCCAGTCTTCATGGGCCTGCTTGGTCCCGATTGCGGCCTTGGCCAGGAACTCCTTCTGGATGGCCGCGGAGGTGATGGGGCCGGCCTTGCCGTCGGCATTGCCGTCGGCATCCACATGGCCGACGCTGGTCTGGTAGGCCTTCACGGCCGCCTCCGTCTTGCCACCAAACTTGCCGTCGATCTCGCCTTCGTAGAGGCCGAGGCCCTTGAGCTGAGCCTGGAGGACCTTCACCTGCGCCGGGTCGTTGTGGCCGCCCTTCGAAAGCACCGGGCCCGTGGCGGGGTCCGTCGGGGCCGGCTGGAGGTTGCCCACCAGGGAGGAGAACTGATCCATGTTGAAGGAGTCCGCGTTGGTCTGACGCAGGGCCGCATCCACGGCGTCCTGGCTGATGCCCAGGGCGGTGGCGGCGTTAGCCGCGACGGCCTGGCGCGAAATGGTGTGGACATCACCCGGGGCGTCAGGGGCGGTGTCCGCCGCGTCCAGCGCCTTGAAGGCCGCATTGGTCTCCACTTCTTGCTGGTGCTGCGGCTTGTTGTCGTGGCCGAACGGGGTGCTGGTTGGTTGAACCTTCGTGACGTCCATGGCGGTCTCCTTCTTGGGCTTGCTTGTTCTTATACTTACCCGGACATAGTGTCGGCGAGTCACGTTGTGAGATAATGGTGGATGCGAACCCCCATCCCCAGGAGGCCGGAAATGCTTGATTACGCCGCCTACCTCGCCGCCGTCGGCCATAGCTATTGGGAGCAGGATCCGGCCGCGCAGGACGCCTTAGCGGCGACGCTGGCGCCGGAGTGGCTGGACTGGGCGCGGCCGCGCTTCGAGGCGACGGGTGCGCGCGCGGCGTCCGTGTGGGCCGACCTGGCCGCCACCGCGAACGAGAACCCGCCCAAGTTGCGCTCCCACAACCGCTGGGGCGAGCGGATCATGGAGGTGGAGGTCCACCCCGCCTACGAGCAGCTGGCGCGCGAGGTCTACGAGGCCGGCGTGGTCTGGCCGCGCTTCAACGAGGTGCAAGGCGGCAAGAAGGCGCCGTGGGGCGTGGTCTTCGGCCTAGGCTATCTGATGAGCCAGGCGGAGCAAGGCTTGTTCTGCCCGGTCTGCCTGACGGCCGGCACGGCCTGGCTGCTGGAGCGCTTCGCGGATGCCGACCTGAAGGCCAAGTACCTGCCCAAGGTGGCGGCCGCCGACTATGACGAGTTGATGGAAGGCGCGATGTTCCTGACGGAGCGCGCCGGCGGCTCCGATGTGGGCGCCAACGTCGTGGAAGCCCGCCAGGAAGACGGCGTGTGGAAGCTCTATGGCGACAAGTGGTTCGCCAGCAACGCCGGGCGCGCCAAGGCGATGATGGTGCTGGCGCGGCCTGCGGGCGCACCAGGCGGCACACGCGGGCTGGGCCTGTTCCTGGTGCCGCGGGACCTGGACGACGGCTCGCTGAACCCGATCCGCATCAACCGCCTGAAGGACAAGCTGGGCACCAAGAGCATGCCCAGCGGCGAGCTGACCTTCGAAGGCGCCGTGGGCTACCCCGTGGGGCCCGTCGAGCGCGGCTTCGCGTGCATGGCGGAGATGTTGAACCTCTCGCGCATCTACAACGCCGTGGCGTCGGTCGGGAACATGCGGCGCACCATCAACACCGCGATCGCCTATGCCCACGCGCGCACCGCCTTCGGGCAGGTGATCGACCGCGCGCCGATGGTGCAGGCCAAGCTGGTGGCGCTGGAAGTAGAGCAGGAGGCCGGCCTGCGGCTGGTCTTCGAGGCGATCGCCCTGCTGGACAAGGCGGAGGCCGGCCAGGCGACCACGCGCGAGGAGCTGGCGCTGCGCGTGTTGACGCCCCTGATCAAGTACCACACGGCCCGCGAGGCCGTGGACACCGCCAGCGCCTGCGCGGAGCTGCTGGGCGGCAACGGCTACATCGAAGAGTGGCCAATTGCACGGTTTATGCGCGACGGCCAGGTGCTGCCCATCTGGGAAGGCACCACCAACATCCTGGTGCTGGACGTGCTGCGCTCCTTCGCCAAGGAGGGCACCGGCCCGGCCTTGCTGGCCTGGTACGGCGAGAAGCTCTCGAAGGTGGTGCCCCCCGCGCTGGCGAACCAGCACGGACAGCTGGCCGCCCAGGTGGCCGACCTCGAGCAGCACCTGCTGGCGCTGGCGGACCTGCCCGACGCCGATAAGCAGCTGCACGCCAAGGGCTGGTGCGACCGCGCGCTGCGGATCGGCCAGGGGCTGATGCTGCTGGAGGCGGCGGCACGTGACGCCACCACGGGCGCCGGGCGCGGCGTGCTGGTCTTGGCCGCGTTCATGCAGCGGCACTACACGCCGGGCGGCTGGCGTCAGCAGTTGCAAGGGGCGTCGCCGGCGCTGGGCTTCGAGGCGATCGTGCGCAAGCAGCCGGTCTCGCTGGACGACGCGGTGGCCTCGCTGCGCGAGCCCGGCATGGTGGCCCAATCCTGACGCTCCACGAGGTGGGCATCCCGCAGGCGCGGGCGTTCCTGGCAGCCCACGCCGACCCGGTGGATGACCTCTTGCTGTGGGCGGATGCATCGCCGCCGCTCGGCCGGCTGAGCCGTATCTGGGAGCTGCGGCGCGGAAACGAGGCCAGGGCGCTGGCCTTCAGCTTCCCGCTGTGGCCGGCCACCCCGTCATTGGGCATCAAGGGGCTTTCTCCAACAGACGAGGGTGAGGCGTTGGCAGCCCTGGTAGAGGCTGGCGTTTACCATAACGGTTACGTGATCTGTGGCGAGGCCCAGGTCGGGCTGTGGCAGGGCACCGGGCACCGCGAGCTGCACATGACGCTGGACGCCGCCGAGTGGCGCGTGGAGCCGCGGGTGGGCGTGCGCGAGGCCGGGTTGGCCGAGATCGATGCCTTCTACACCGCCCAGGGCGCGGAGGCCTGGCACCCGATCCAGGTGGAAACGGGGCCTTACGTGGTCGTCGAGGAAGACGGCATCGTGGCGGCGGCCGGGACGCACTTCGCGTACCCCGGCCTGGCGCAGGTGGGCAACGTGTTCACCGCGCCCGGCGCGCGCGGCCGGGGCCTGGCGACGCGGTGCACGGCGGCGGTGGTAGACCGCCTGGTCGGGCAGTACCCGACGATCAGCCTGTTCGTGGACGAGACCAACCAGGCGGCGATCCAAATTTACAGCAAGCTGGGCTTCCGCGCGCGGCGAGCGCTCCATGCCTTCCCCTGGACGGCCGAGCGAGCGTTGTAGGGCGGCTCTTCCGGTCCTAGCATGGGGGGACAGGTGGAAGGAGGCCGCGTATGGATCCGCGTGAACCGTTGCATGGCTATCCGGAGGAACAACCCGAGCCGATGCCGCAGGGCGGTGGCGGTGGTGGCGCGGGCGTGCCGCCGGTAGAGCAGGAAGAAGAACATCCCGATCCCACCAACTGGGGGGAGTGGCCCGACCAGGGCGGCTTCTCGCCCGGGCGCGGTGGGGTGCAGTGGTAAGCGATCAGAGCGCAAAAGGGGGCGGTATGAAGCGTAGCCATGACGATGCCAAGGGGCGTGAAGTCGAAGAGAAGCTCGATGACGTGACGCCGCCCGAGGGCGGTGGCGGTGGGCCGCGCAAGGTCGGGCCCAACGACAGCTTCATGGAGACGTGGGACGTCGTCCAGGCGCCGCACCCGGCGCGTGGCAAGCCGTTGCCCGACGAGGACGAGGACGAGAAGTGGGGCGGGAGCTAGCACGGAACAAAGCGGGACCCTTCCGGGGTATAGCAAGTAGGCAGGCGATCCTGTCGAAAGCGCCCCGCAAGGAGACCCCGCATGCCACTCCACCGGACGATCCTGCTTGCCCTGCTGGCGTGTCTGGCAGGGTGTGACGCCGTGGTGGGCCTGACCAGCACGCCCGGCGTGGGCGCCGGGCAGCCGGACGAGTTCGCCGGCAAGCGCGAGAAGGGCGAGCTGGTCAGCTTGCCCCCCGCCTTGAGCGAAGCGCTCAAGAAGCTGTCCTCGCCCGCCCCTTCGCCGTCGCCTTCGCCGTCGCCCTCCCCGTCGCCCAGCCCCACCCCCATCCCCAAGGTCTGCGACCAGCCCTACACCTGTCTGACGTACGAGACCCAGGGCCGCAACGTGACGGTCTACCTCCAGCCGAGCATCTACACGGACATGGACGTGGCCCTGACCTGGTCGATGACCGGCCTGGCGGCGGACTCCGCGCCCACCAGCGCGGTGATCCCGGCCGGCCAGAAGACCGTGGTGGGGCGCCTGCACTACGTCGCCAACCAGGGCACGTTCAACGTTCAGGCGCCCAGCCTCAAGTTCGGCAACCCCAACCTGACCACAGACGGCTACGTATATGGGTTGCCCTACCGCGCGCCCGGCTCCTTCACCTGCGGCAACGCCTGGAACGGCTTCGGCGCCCACACCGGCGACTACCGCTACGCGGTGGACTTCCTGATGCCGGAAGGCACCCCGGTGATCGCGGCGCGCGACGGCGTGGTCTTCGCCACGGAGGCCGGCTTCAGCCAGGGCGGCAACGACCCCAGCCTGGGCTCCAAGGCCAACTACGTCTACATCCGCCACGATGATGGCGGCTACGGGCGCTACCTGCACTTCAAGCAGCGGGGCGTGGTGGTGGTGCCCGGCCAGCGCGTGAAGCGCGGCGACCTGGTGGGTTACTCCGGCAACGTGGGCTGGTCCACGGCGCCCCACCTGCACTTCGACGTGGTCACGGCGCTGTCGCCCACGCGAGACACCACGCTCCCCGTGAAGCTGCTCTTGCACGCGAACCAGCCCGCGGGCGAGGAGCCCCGGGCCAACCAGACCTTCACCGCGTTCTGAGCGTAGGGAGCCCTTAGCGGGGTTCCAACTTGACCACGACATGATCGCGGTCGAAGGCGATGAAGTTGAGCGTCAACTCGTCCACCAGGAAGCCGACGCCGCTCGCCCCGAAGAGCGCCGTGCCGGTGTATCCAAAGAAGGCGTTGCCGCTCACCAGGCCTAACAGGGCGCCTACGAGGCCGATCCCCATGGCCCCCAACTCCGCCGCCGCATAGGGCGAGAGCTGGGGCTTGATCATGATCAGCTCCGGCTTGTGCCCGGGCGCGCTAACGCCCAGGGCGTAGCTGCTGCCGCGGGCGAGCGCGAAGCGGCGCACGGGCAGGCCCAGCTCGCGCACCTCCACGTCGTTCATGACGCCCCGCAGCGTGGCCGCCGTGCCAGGCGGGGCGTTCTCGACGTCTACGTCGAGCAGGCACTGGTTGCTGCCCAGGATCGTGGCGCAGCCTTGGCCCAGAAGGGACGCGGCCAGCAACAGCGTCCAACCGGCCTTCACTTGGCGCCCCCTTGCTTCTCGAGGATCACGTCCAGGGCGTGGACGTCGTGCTCGTAGGCCGTGTGGGCCAGGAGGTCGACGATCATGCCGGCCAGCGACAGGACGGCGGCCAGCCCGCTCACCTGGCTGGCGGGGGAGTTGGAGGTTGCGAGGAAGGCCAGGGCGCAGGGCGCGAGGTCCAACCAATAGCCCAGGGCGACGCGGTTCTGCACGCGTGCCAGGCGCGGCTTGTAGCCGTCGGCGGTGACGAGGATGGCGTAGGCGCTGCCGCGGTCCAGCGTGAGCTTCACGCGCGGGCCCTTCTCGTGGCGGACGTCGTCCTGGTCCGCGGCCTTGACCGTGATCTCCGCGCCTTCGGGCACTACTTGTAAATCCACCACCGATGGGCCGCCATTCAGCAGCAGGCCGCAGCCGGAAAGCAGGCCGACAGCGGCGCAGGCGAACAGAGCCCGCATCACAGCAGCAGGAACTCCAGGTCGTCCATCGTCAGCTCCGAGCCCAGGTCCGAAGCGCCCAGGACGTCGCGCACCATCTGGCGCTTCTGGGCCTGCAAGGCCAGCACCTTCTCTTCGACCGTGTCCTTGGCGATCAGCTTGTAGCTGAAGACGTGGCGGGTCTGGCCGATGCGGTGGGCGCGGTCGGTGGCCTGGTCTTCCACGGCGGGGTTCCACCAGGGATCGAAGTGGATCACGTAGTCGGCGCCCGTCAGGTTGAGACCCGTGCCGCCGGCCTTGAGCGAAATCAGGAAGACGGGGGTGTCGTCCGCGTTGAACTTCTGCACGCGCTCCAGCCGGTCCTTGGTCTGGCCGTCCAGGTAGGCGTAGGGGATGGACTCGCGGGTCAGCTCCTCGCGCAGGATCGTCAGCATCTTCACGAACTGGCTGAAGACCAGCACGCGGTGCCCTTGCTCGATCATCTCGCGCAGCAGCTCCATGAATTGCTCGACCTTGGCCGACGGGGGCGCCGGCTCGCCGTCGCGCACGACCAGCTTGGGGTCGCAGGCGACCTGCCTCAAGCGCAGCAGGCCTTCCAATACATGGAAGTGGGCCCGGCGCAGGCCCTTGGCGCGCACCTCGGCGAAGATGTGGCCGCGCACGGCCGCCAGCGTGTCCTCGTAGAGCTTGCGCTGGGGCTCGTTCAGGTCGACGTAGGACACGATCTCGCTGCGCGGCGGCAGGTCCGTGGCAACGTCCTGCTTCAGGCGGCGCAAGATGAAGGGCCGCGTCAGGCGACGCAGGCGGTCGCGCGCTTCGTCGGACTCCTCGGGTGTGGGCTTGAAGTAGGTGCCGCGGAAGTGCTTCTCGGAGCCCAGCAGGCCGGGCATCAGGAAGTGGAACAGGCTCCAGAACTCGAGCAGGTTGTTTTCGATCGGCGTACCCGTCAGGCACAGCCGGTGCCGCGCGTTGATCTTGCAGGCGCTCTTGGCGGCCTGCGAGCGCGGGTTCTTGATCTTCTGGGCCTCGTCCAGGATCACGTAGTGGAAAGGGCGCTCCAGCAAGATGGCGCGGTCGCGCTGCAAGAGGCCGTAGCTGGTGACGACGATGTCCGCGTCCGGCAGCTCGTCGAAGCGCGCGTGGCGGTCGGAGCCGTGCAGGACCAAGACCTTTAATTCAGGGGCGAACTTGGCGATTTCCTGCTCCCAGTTGTAGACCACGCTGGTGGGGGCGACCAGCAGGCTGGGGCCCCGCCGGCCGGCTTCCTTCTCGGAGAGCAGCAGGGCGATCGCCTGAATCGTCTTACCCAGGCCCATGTCGTCGGCCAGGATGCCGTGCAGGCCGTGGTCGCGCCAGAAGCTCAGGCGTGCGAGGCCGCGCTCCTGGTAGTGGCGCAGCTCGCCCACGAAGCCGTTGGGGGTGGCGACTTCCGCCACGCCGTCGACGGCCTCGAGGCCTTGCAGGAAGCCGCGCCAATCCTTGTCGGCGGAGGCCTCCGTGGCGTTTTCCATGAGCTCGCGCGCGGCCGGGGCCAGGTAGCGCGGCAGCTTCTGCACGAAGCCTTCTTCCGTGGCGTCCGCGTTGAAGCCCAGGCTGGTGCCCAGCTGCATCTGGCGGCTGAGCCACTCTTCGGGCAAGCGCGCGAAGGCGCCGGAGCCCAGCTTCACGAAGCGCGAGTTCTGCTTGAAGGCCTCCTTGAGGGCGCTCCAGGGCACGTTCTCGCCGTCCACCGTCACGGTGGTCTTGAGGTCGAACCAGTCGATGCCGCTGCTGACGCCGATCGAGATGAAGGGCTGCGAGCGCTTCACGCGCAGCCGGTTGAGGCGCTCCTCGCCGAAGATCTCGACGCCTTCCTCGACCAGTTGCGGGATCTCGTCCATCAGGAAGCTCAGGGCGGCCTCGCCCCAGGCCAGGTACTGGCCGCCGCCACGCGGGTCCAGCTTGGTGGCGGCCAGGCGGTCTACCAGGGCGCGCTCCGCGGCAGGGTCGCGCGGCCAGAAGCCCCACTGGCCGTCGCGCTCGCCGCCGACCAGCATGCGCGGATCGGTGGGCGTGACGGGGGCGGAGGCCTCGTAGCGGAAGGTCAGCCGGGCCAGGAGGCGATCGCCTTCTTCCGACAGGTTGATGCGGGCGCGGGGCGCCGCGACGGGGTGCATCGGCGGGTTGACGAGGTCGGCCTCCGGCGGCGGCACGGCGTCCGGGCTCACGCCCTCGCCCTCGGGCAGCGCGTCCGCGGCGGACTCGATCAGGGGGCGGAAGGCGTCACGCACCAGCACCCAGCCGGGATCCTTGCCGATCAACAGGCCGCGCTTGCCGGCGATCAGCTCGCCGTCGACGTCCCAGAGCACCTCGTAGGGGCCGCCGACGCTCTTGATGGGCATGTCGGGGCGGATCTCGACCGGCGTGCGGCCGGCGCCGAAGACGAACGGGCAGCGCGTCAACAACGCGAAGACCGGGCCGACCATCTCATCTTTGAGCGGGATGCCGTGGGCATGCGGGCTCGAGAAGTCGCGGTTCTGGGCGCGGTAGTAGGGCTCGATGATGTCGAGCACGCCGGCGTCCGCGGCGCCCAGGTGCTTGCGCGGGACCGGCGCCCACATCGCCAACGGCCGCGGCATGCCGGGCAGGCCATCCTCCATGATGATGGCCTTCTCCATGGACAGCCAGACGGCCAGCGAGCGCTCGTACTGGCGCTCGAGCTTCTTGGGCGGCTGGGCCACGTGCAGGTTGTAGAACAGCACTTCCTGGCCGGGCTGGAGGCCGACGGGCTTCGCCACTTCGCCCGCGGCGAGGGGAGCGACCGGCTTGGGCTCTTCCTGGGGCGGGTCCTGGAGGTGGGCCATGGCCACGGCCATGGCGTGCTTGCAGGGCGGCGCCATCGGGCAGGTGCAAACGGCGTTGAGATCGCGGCCGTCCCAGCTCAGGCGGACCTTGACCGGGGCGAGCATGCCCTCATCGACCTCGGCCTCGATGGTCACGTTCCCCGGATTGGCACCGGTGACCTTGCGCCGTCCAACGGCGCCACGCTTCACGTACGCCGCGCCTCGGCGCAGGGTGAGCGGGTCGGCCCAGTTCTTGAGATCCCAATCCAAGCAGTGTCTCCGGGTTCATCTAGGTGGCGAAAGGCCATTATAGCAAAACCCTGGCCTCCCAGCATGCTGATCGGCCCCGCGCACGATCGCGGTCGAAATCTACGCTTGCTGGGTATGATCAATTTGGACGGCGCGCCCGGCGCGCGTTTGCCGATTATGTAATTACGTTGAAAGGTAATTATCATCTTCGTATGCCAAAAGAAGACATTATCGAAATGAGCGGCACCATTCAGGAAGCGCTGTCGAACGGCATGTTCCGCGTTACCCTGGATAACGGCCATGAAGTCCTCGGCCACCTTGCAGGCCGCATGCGGCGATTCCGCATCAAAGTGCTCCTGGGCGACAAGGTGCGCATCGAGCTCTCCCCCTACGATCTGACGCGCGGCCGGATCACCTTCCGCGACAAGGTCACGCTTCCGGGTGGCCATAGTGGCCCCGGCGGCCCGCGCAGGTAAACGACGTGAACTTCTGGGCGCCGCGATCCCGGCCGGGATCGCGGCGTTTTGCTGGGGACCAGCGCGTCCCGTAGGAGATCTGGATGCTCGAAATTTCCCAGTACCGCCACCCCCGCGAGAAGCTGTACTTCCTGGCCTGCGCGTTCGTGGGCATCTGGTTCCTGCCGTTCACCTTCTCGATGGCGCTCTTCCTGGCCCCGTCGCTCTGGTTCGCCCAGCAGTTCTTCAAGGCGTCGTTGTATGGCAACGCCGGCCTGGTTTCGGAGCGCCAGTACCCCGAGCTGCACAAGATGGTCATGGACGGGTGCCGGTCGCTGGGCATCCAGAACCCGCCCGCCGTCTTCGTTTTACAAGGAGACGGTGCGTTGAACGCCCTGGCCGTCCGCTTCCTGGGCGGCCGGTACGTGCTGCTTTACGCCAACCTGGTCGACCTGATGGTGGAGAAGGGCATGGCGCGCGAGATGAAGATGATCATCTGCCACGAGCTCGCCCACCACGCGGCCGGCCACACCAACCCCTGGAAGCACCTCCTGATCGCGCCGGCGCGGATGATGCCGTACCTGGGCATGGCCTATAGCCGGGCGTGCGAGTTCACCGCCGATCGCCTCGGCGCGGCTTGCGTGGGCGACTTGTTGGCCGCGAAGCGGGCGCTGGTGACGATCGCCGTCGGCTCGCGCGTGCTCAAGACCGACATGGCCGTCTTCGTGGCGCAGGAACAGCAGATCCCAGGGATCTTCGGCCTCCTGTCCGAGGTCTATGCCAGCCACCCGCGGATCACGCGCCGTATCTTGGAGCTGGACACGATTGCGGCCCTGATGCCGAAGAAGAAGACCGGGCAGATCGCGGCCTCGCGGCAAGTTCCGCAGGCCGAAACCCGCATGCGCGATGACATTCCCATCGAAGGCTAGGCGCTCGTGCGGTAGGTTGGAGCCGTCGTAGGGGAAAATTGTCATCAACACCCATCCCCATGGAGATGCCAGTTTTGGATGACGCGCCCAAGCTCCCCGACACCGCCAGCCCCCCCACCGAGCTATCCAGCAAGGTGCAAGGGCTGTTGAAGGCCGATGCAGTGCTGCCGTCGCCCAAGCCGGAAGACCAACAGGGCATGATCGAATGGATGGTGGACAAGGCGTCCGACATCGCGATCCTGACCTTCGCGCTGGTGAACTTGGCGCTGGTGTTCTTCGACTACACCTACGTCGACTTCCGGCCGTTCTACCAGGCCCACCAGATCGTGGTGGATTACGGCGAGACACGCTACCGCTGGGACCTCGTGAAGATCTACGATCCGATCAAGGGCATCGATCCGCACCGCTCCACCACGGCTTACCTCACGGCCGCGCGAGACGCCCTGGCCAAGGCCAAGGCCGCGCCGGATGATCCGGCCACGCTGAAGGCGCTCGCGGAGATGCGCGAGAACAGCACCAAGCTGATCAAGGACGAGGACGTCTTCAACATCACCAACCAACGCGGCGTGCTGGAACGCATCAAGCACACCATTTCCAAGCACATGATGGCCCGCGCGGTGCGCCCGGAGATCATGACCCTGAGCGGCGAGGCCGACGTGCCCGCCGCGCGCAAGGCGTTCTACGAGCATTCGACGCTTTCGCTGAAGACCTACTGGACACCGGAAAACCTGGCACCCGCCGGCTTCGAGCAGGAGGAACAGTGGTTCGAGGGCGTCTTCGCGCCGCTGGTGGACCGGGCGTACTACCGCCACTACGGCGAGAACGGCAAGCCGCAGGACGACTTCAAGCGCATCGATCTGGCCTTCGCGGTGATCTTCCTGATCGAGCTCCTGGCGCGCATGGTCTGGATGCTGGGCGTGAAGCGCGACCGCACCAAGAGCTTCAAGCAGAGCTTCAACGAGTTCTCCGCCGTGCGCTGGGTGGACTACGTCTACTTCCTGCCGCTGGCGCTCTACTGGCTGCCGCCCTCGCTGCAGGGCCCGTTGCAGTTGATCCGTATGTTCTCCGTCGGCTTCCGCATGCAGAAGCTGGGGCTGATCAACCCGGTGGCCGTGGCCCAGAAGAAGGCCGAGGACGTCACGAACGTGATCGCCGACATCGTGAACGTGAAGCTGCTGACCAACTACCAACAGGGCGTGCGCGAATGGAGCCTGGAAGAGTCGATGCGCGCGCTCACGCCGCAGCAACGCAAGCAACTGACGATCATGATCCAGCGCAACCTCACGATGGTGCTGCGCGACGTCTTGCCGGAGATCGCGCCCCAAATCGAGAAGCTGGCCCTGCGCGCCGCCACCCAGGCGATGGAGCAGGCCCCCGCCTACCAGCAGCTCAAGCGCTTCCCGCTCTTCGGCGCGCTGCCCGAGCGCATGCTGCCCAACCTGGTGGGCGAGGTGCTGGCCGGCACCCAGGTGACCATGCTCAAGGCGATCAACGACGCGGAGAACGTGAAGCTCACGAACGAGATGATCGATGCCGTGACGGAGTCGCTGCTCAAGCACATGACCGCGATCGGCACCGAAGCCGAAATCAAGACCATGCTGATCGACCTGCTCGAGGAGCAGAAGCGCAAGGTGCTGGCCGACTGATACACTGGGGGGATGTCGAATTCGCATTCCTTCCTGTTGATCATGGCCGCGACCCACGGCCTGTACGCCCAGAGCTTCATCCGCGAGCTCAAGGCCCAAGGCCACCGCGTCGTGATCATCACGCGGGCGGACGCGCTGGGCTATGACTGGCCGCGCCAGGACATCGACGCGCTCTACGCCGTCAACGACATCTTCGACGCCGCGGAAGTGCGCAACGCCGTGAGCTACCTGGCCCGCACGGAGCGCATCGACCGGCTGGTGGGCCCCGGCGAGTACGACATCGAGCTGGCGGCCAGCCTGCGCGAGCACCTGCGCGTGGGCGGCATGGGCGAGACCACCGCGCGCTACTTCCGCGACAAGCTCGCCATGCGCGAGCGCGCCGGCTCCAACGGCATCCGCATCCCGGCCTTCATCGGCGCGATCCACCACCCGGCGATCGCCAAGTTCCTGGACGAGGTGCCCGGCCCCTGGGTGTTGAAGCCCCGCATGGCCGCGAGCTCCAAGGGCATCAAGGTGCTGCGCCGGGCCGACGAGGTCTGGCAGGCGCTGGCGGCGCTGGGCGACAAGGCCAGCGAGCACCTGATCGAGCGCTTCACCGCCGGCGACGTCTACCACGTGGACGGCGTGGTCTCGGGCCGCCAGGTGCTGTTCGCGTCGGCCCACAAGTACGGCCGGCCGATCCTGGATTTGCACACCAACGGCGGCGTCTACACGACCTGGCGCGTCGGCGAGGACACCCCGGAGGCCCAGGCCCTGTTTGCGCTCAACCAGCAGGTGGTCGAGACGTTCGGCCTGGCGGCGGGCGTCTTCCACATCGAGTACATCCAAGGCCGCGAGGATGGCGAGTTCTACTTCCTGGAGGCCAGCGCGCGCGTGGGCGCCGGGCTGATCGAGGAGATGGTGGAGGCCGAGAGCGGCATCAACCTATGGGAAGAGTGGGCGCGCCTGGAGGTGGGCCAGGTGGTGCCGCCTTACGCCCTGAAGCGGTCGCGCGACGTCTATGCGGGCGTGCTGGCGACGGCTGCGCCGTACGAAACGCCCGATGCCTCCCCTTACCTGGCGGCGGACGTGCAGGCCCTGCCTTCCAAGCCTTACCACATGGGGCTGTTGGTCACGGCCGATGCGCCGGAAAAAGTTTCTGCGCGGCTGGCGGAGCTGGCCGAGCGGGTTCAGCGCGAGCTGACGATCCACATCTAGCAAGTTATTTCTTAACCGCACGATAATACGCCCATAGTTCATGGGAGTGGATTGGATGCGGATTGTTTGGATGTTGGCCGCCGGCGCGTTGGTGCTGGGGGGCTGCCACAAGCTGATGGCGCCGACCGTGGCGCCAGCCGGTGCGCTGCGCGTGGCCGCCGTCGAGGACCCCGCGAAGGTGGAGCTGGGCTTCCGGCTCTTCTTCGAGCCCATGCTGTCGGCCGGCAACAAGATGAGCTGCGCGTCGTGCCACGAGCCCGGCCGCGGCTTCTCCAACGGCGAGCCGACCGCCCTGGGCGTGGCCGGCCAGCGGGGCAACCGCAACGTGCCGACGATCCTGGCCGTGGGCAAGAACCCCTACTTCTTCTGGGACGGCCGCGCGGCCACGCTGGAAGAGCAGGCGCTGGGCCCGATCCAGAACCCGATCGAGATGAACGCCAAGCTGGATGACGTCGTGGCCAAGCTGGCGGCGAGCAAGGACTACCCGCCGCGCTTCCAGGCCGCCTTCGGCACGGGGGTGGACGCCCCCGGCATCGCGAAGGCGATCGCCGCGTTCGAGCGCGCCCTGACCCTGGAGCCCTCGCCGTTCGATCGCGGGGACCTGACGCCGGCGCAGCAGCGCGGGCGGGAGCTCTTCAACGGCCGGGGCAACTGCAAGATGTGCCACAAGGGGCCGAACTTCACGGACACCAACTTCCATACGACGGGCGTGGGGCTGGACCGGCCGAACCCGGACGCGGGGCGCATGGCGATCTCGAAGAAGCGCTTCGACTACAACGCGTTCAAGACCCCCACGCTGCGGAACATCGAGCAGACGGCGCCGTATATGCACGACGGCTCGCTGGCGACGCTGGAGGAGGTGGTGGACTACTACGACAAGGGCGGCAACCCGAACCCCTTGGTGGACCCGGAGATCGTGCCCTTGGGCCTGAATGCGCAAGAGAAGGCGGACCTCGTGGCGTTCATGAAGGCGCTGACCAGCCCGGGGACCAACATCAAGGAAATCGCCCACTCTCGGCCCTGATTGCCCCCAAACTTTGACGCAGAGTTAACCGCCTGTTGAGAAAGGCGCGGCCCCGCAGCGACCATAGAACCCTTAGCCGTTCGCTAGCTGTTAATGGGGTCCTCTATGTCCGTCGCGTCGATCGCTGCCCGCCAACTCCGCCGCCTTACGGGCGGTGAGGTCGGTTCGGCCGAGCGCAAGGTAGGCCGCGAGCTGTTCACCAAGGGCGGCAACGAGGCGGAGGCGCTCCTGGGCGTCGACATCGGCGGCGCCAAGGCCGCCCTGCCGCGCAAGCGCGGCAAGGGCCACACCATGCCGACCGACCAGCTGATGCTGGCGAACAAGGCCCGGGGCTACAGGCGCGAGGGCATCATCGAGAAGCTGCTGAAGGCGCTGTTCCCCAAGGAAGAGAACTTCCGCGTCTACGGCGAGCAGTACCTGCGCGATCGCTTCGGCAACATCGCCATCCACGACGCGACCCACGAG
Organism: Cyanobacteria bacterium RYN_339; assembly: GCA_028287685.1. Taxonomy (GTDB): domain Bacteria; phylum Cyanobacteriota; class Sericytochromatia; order S15B-MN24; family JAQBPE01; genus JAQBPE01. The sequence goes on from JAQBPE010000230.1 coordinate 30,527, forward strand.
TCGCGCCGGATCGACTTCCTGGTGCTCAAGGGCAAGGAGATCGTCCAATCCGTCGAGGTCACGGGCGAGGAAGTCTCCAAGGCCGCCCAGCTCCAGAAGGAGATGGACATCCGCAAGCATGGCGGGCGCTACGTGCTGGACCCGGAGTCCGGCGAGCTGCTGCGTTGGCCCGCGGGCTTGAAGACGCGCGTCGTTCGCCTGAAGTAAGCGAGCCGGCTTAATCAAAACTTAAGGCTACTTTGGTGAAACTATAGCCATAATCCCTAAGTTGGAGGGATTTCAAATGCTTCGTTCTCGCGTGGTCGTTTCCGTCGTCCTCGTGGCCGCCCTCGCGGGGTGTGGCCGGAGCGGCTTGACCGGCGTCACGGCACGGACGGGCACCGCCCAGGCCCTCGAGGCCAGCCAACCGATCGGGCTGTCGCTGCTGGCGTCGCTCGACCTGAACCACGACGGCCGGATCGCGGCGACCGAAGCGAGCTGGCTGCAAGAAGACTTTGGCGCCATCGACGCCAACCGTGACGGGCTGGCCTCGCAAGCCGAGCTGGATGCCTACTTCCAGAACACGGGCCGCGGCCAGGATGCAGCCCTCTTGAAGCCCGAGGCGATCGCCCCCGGCATCATCGGCGGCGGCGTTGCCGGCCTGGCAGCGCTCGGGCTGGCCGGCTACCTGACCTACACGGGCCTCAAGGGCTCGCACGACTTCATGTATCCCAAGAAGGAGACCTTCGCGAAGCCGCCCTCCGACTACGGTTACGCCTTCGACGAGGTCCCCTTCAAGAGCCACGACGGCCTCAAGCTGGCAGGCTGGTACGTGCCCGCCGACGTGCCCACGACCAAGGGCATCGTGATCTTGCACGGCCACGGGTCCAACAAGGACACGGCCTTCAAGAAGTACGGCCCGATGCTGCACGACCACTACAACCTGTTCATCTTCGACCAGCGCTACTGCGGCCAGAGCGAGGGGCCGTATTCGACCCTGGGCTACCTGGAAGACAAGGACGCGGCGATCGCCGTCCAGCAGCTGCGCGAGCGGGGCAACACCAGCATCGGCCTGATGGGCGAGTCCATGGGCGCCGCGGTCGCTATCGATACGGGCGCGCAGGTGCCGGACGTGAAGGCCGTGTGGGCCGACTGCGCCTTCGACAGCCTGTACGACGCGGTGGAGCCGCGCGCCAAGGCCCGCAAGTACCCGCTGCCCCAACTGGTGGCCCAGAGCGTCAACAAGACCGTGGCGCTGCGCTCGCACTGCGCCGTCGAGCAGGCCGACCCCGTGCGCTGGGTCGCCAAGCTGGCGCCGCGCCCTCTAGTCATCGTGCACGGCCAGAAGGACGACGAGACCACGCCGGACAACGGCGAGAAGCTGTTCCTCGCGGCCAAGGAGCCCAAGCAGATCTGGCGCACCCCCGAGGCGCGTCACGCGGAGAGCTGGAAGCTCTACCCGCAGGAGTACGCCGAGCGCATGCGCACCTTCTTCGACGACGCGCTCTGAACACCCCATGAGGCGCTCGATCGCCCTGGTGGGCCTGCTCCTGGTGGCCTGCCAGCCCAAGGCCGTCGTGGCGCCTGTCGTGCATGCCAGCGTCCGGCCCGCGGCGGCCAGCCCGACGCCGGCTGCCGCCAAGGCGTCCCCGCTGCTGGGGCGGCCCGCCGGCGACGTGCAGGTGCTGTCCGGGGTGGTGAAGCTCGACGCCGGCTACCTGGTGGGTCGCAGCGGGATCATCTCCAACGACGGCGCCAGCCTGATCACGCAGTACGGCGAGGGCTTGATCACCAACGATGGTGGGTCGCTGATTACCAACGATGGTGGCTCGCTGATGACCGGAGGGAACAGCGGGACGCTGATTACCAACGACGGCGGGTCGATCATCTCGAACGACGGGGCCTCCGTGCTGGCCGTGGCCGCGGGGGCCATCATCAGCAACGACGGGGCGAGCATCATTTCGAACGACGGGGCTTCGCTGGCGGTGCGCGGTGGGAACCTGGTCGTGCCGAACGGGCAGGCGCTGATCACGAACGGTGGGGGCTCGCTGATGACCGTAGGGAACAGCGGAACGCTGATTACTAACGACGGCGGGTCGTTGCACCTGTTGGCCGCGGCGGGCCCGGCGCCGGGGACGGAGCTGCCGGCCGCGGGCATGTGGCTGGGGGCGGTGTCGCTGGCGACGGGCAAGCCCGTTCCGGTGGGCGTGGATGCACAAGGCAAGCCCGCCTACCTCGTGACGACGGACCTGGCGGGCGGCTTCAAGCTCTACCTCGCGCCGGACGTGCGCCAGACCGTGAGGCTGGTGGCCCGCGTGCCGCGCTCCACCAACCCGCGCCTGCGGCTGCAATGGGCCGTGGAGCCCGCCCACGGCCAGGACCTGGCCCTGGACCAGGCGAGGGCGCAGGCCACCAGCGCGCTGCGCGTGGCGTTGCTGGCCCGGGTGGGAAATCTTGTGTTAACGGACGACGGCACCCAGACGTTCTCGGCCTCCTTCGGCAAGGCCTACGCGCCCCTGCTGGCCGGCAGCGTTACCGCCCTGGAGGCGCTGCGCAAGACCGCCAGCGACAACGGCTACGCCAAGTTGGCCCCGTCCCACCGATCCCGCGCGGTCCAGGCCGCCGTCGACGCGCTGGTCGCGGACCTGACCCTGCCCGCTGACGACCTGGACGCGCTGACCCGTGGCTTCGCGACGCTGCAACAGGCGGCTGCCAAGCGGCTCGCCGCCGCCGATGGGCGCCACGACCTCGAGACGCGCCCCTGGGCGCTGGAGGCCGACGTACGCAGGGCCGCCGCGGGGCTGCCCGCCGTGGCCTTCCCCAAGAGCTCCGACGTGGGCGTCTTTGCCATCGCGGAGTACCTCGGCAGCAACGACGAGGCCCGGCTGGGCCTGCTGGCCCGCCTCGCGATCGACCTGGGGTTGGAGCGCGCCGTGGCGGACGACATGGTGGCCGCCTACAAGCGCATCCTGGTGGCCCTGGCGCAGAAGCTCCTGGGGCTGGACCCGGGCGCCACCGCCGGCGAGGAGCTCGCGCGGGTGCAACAGGCCCTCCAGCAAGCCATCGTCGCCGAAGCCGCGGGCCCGCCCGGCACCGCCTTCTCACAGGGCCCCGCGCCCGCGGCCGTGCCCGTGGCAGGCAAATCGGAGGTCGTCGTCACCACGGCGGTTGCAACGGAGGATGGCCTGGGCGCGGAGCAGTTCGGCGGGCCGCGCCACCTGCTGTTCGACCGGGAAGGCCGGTTGATCTTGACGCTGGCCGCCGGCGTGATCGGCCGCGTGGACCTGACCGGGACGGACCACCATGTGGTGGCGATCGCCGGCACCCGCTACGCGGGCACCAACCTGGATGGTCCCGGCGCCCTGGCCACCTTCCGGGACCTGCGCGGGATGGCGCTGGACGCCCAGGGCCACCTGTTCGTGGCGGAGCAGGCCACCCCGGATGACGCCAGCGTGATCCGCATGATCGACCTGGGCGATCCGGCCTTCCCGGTCAGCACGATCGCGGGCAAGTACAACGACGCCGGCCTGGCCGTGGGCGAGGGCAAGCTGGCCCGGTTCCAGGCCGTGGAATGGCTCCAGATCGATCCCAACGGCGACCTGATCATCCCCGACAGCGGCCACAACCGCCTCTGCAAGCTCGACTTGCACGACCCCAAGCATACCGTCACGATCCTGGCCGGCACGGGGGTGGTCAGCGCCTTGGACGGCCCGGCAGCGCAGGCAACCTTCCGCAACCCCTGCAGCGTGGCCTTCACCGCGGACGGCCTCATGCTGATCGCGGACGCCGGCAACGACCGCATCCGCGCGCTGGCCGCGGACGGCACGGTCCGCACCGTGGCAGGTCGGGATGGGACCGGGCTGCAAGACGGCTACTGGGCCAGCGCCACGTTCAAGAAGCCCTCGAGCGTGCTGGCGCTTGCCGGCGGGGACTTCCTGGTGGGCGATACCTTCAACATGCGGCTGCGCCGGCTGCGCCTGGACACGCGGGCTCTGGGTGCCACGGTCTGGACCCTCGGCGGCTCGGACGTCTTGACGAGCGGACCGCCGGGCATGGCGCAGGATGCGCACGGCGACGTGTACCTGGCGGACCTGGATGGCAAGCGGGTGCGCAAGCTGGTTTTGCCTTGAGCCGGTTGCGGTAACATAGGGCCATGCCGACCAAAGCCGACTACTACAAGATCCTGGGCGTCAGCCCGGACGCCAGCGCCAAGGACATCAAGGCCGCGTACCGCGCGCTCGCCAAGAAGCTGCACCCGGACGTGGGCGGCTCCGCGGAGTCCCTGGCCGCCGTGAACGAGGCGGCGGACGTGTTGACGGACGAGAAGCGCCGCGAGGAATACGACCGCGACCGGCGCATGGACGGCCCCAAGGCCGGCAAGACCGCGGAAGCGCCGCCGAACCGGCCGCGCCAGAAGGTCAGCGTGTCGCTGTGCGATTTCTGCGGCTCCGTGAACCGCGTGAAGGACGACCCGGACTTCGTGGCGGCGAACTGCGGCAAGTGCGGGCGGGCGCTGGGCAAGGCCGGCGTCGCCAGCCCTCCGCCGCCCCCGCCGCCCAAACCCATGCCGTCCAAGCCCAAGGACGAAGACCTGGACTCGTACGCCAAGGTCTTCTCCGACGCCACCAGCCAGCTCTTCGGCGGTGGGCTGAAGCATGCCGCCAAGGATTTGCCCGGCGCCGCCAAGATCTTGGAGGGGCTCCAGGAGATGACGGATCACCTGGCCAAGAAGGCCCAGGGCAAGGGCGATGCGGCCGACGAGGCCAAGAGCAAGCTCGAGCAATACGACGAGTACATCAAGAAGATCAAGCGGGAGTAGCCCTGCAGCGCCGCGTGGTGCAAGCTTCCTGAAGTGATCGGCGTCACATTCGCACATGCGCGAGGGACGCGCAAAATGGCCTAGCGAGCGGCTCCTGCCGTTTCGCCATTTGGCCTAGGGGTATATGGCAACCATGACCTGCGATGGAGCGAGGTGGATGCCATGACCATGAAGTTCCGACCGATCCTTTCGGCCTGCCTGGGGCTGGGCGTCACGTTGGGCAGCCTGCCCGCGTTGGCGGCACCGGCCCCGACGCGCGTCGGCACGGCGCAGCTGGACCGACAGGGCCAGACGCTGCTGATCCCCTATCAGGGGCACGTGCCTGCCGTGACGATCCAGCGGCTCGCCCCGATGCACTACATCGCGGACCTGGGAGACGCCGTGCTGGCGAAGGAAGAGGTCCAGTGCCAGGCCGTGGGGGGCAACCACCTGCTGGCCGGCTGGAGCCTGGACGAGACGCCCAGCGGGCACAACGTCCGTCTGCGCCTCACGCTGACCCAGGACGTCGACCCGCAGCTCCGCTTCGAGCAGATCGGGCACTCGGCCTTGCGCCTCTCGATGGGCGCCGACGCGCCGCGCTTCCAACTGACCCAACGCAACCTGCCGGTGCAGGCCGCCTTCGCGAGGCCGATCGCCGTTCCCAAGACGGTGGTGCTGCCGACCAGGCCCGCCCCCCGGGCGCCCTTCGCGCTGGCGCTGCCGACCGGCGTGGCGATGGTGGCGCCGGTCCACCACGGCCCGGCCGTGTTGGGCACCCCCCACTTCGACGCCCGCCGCAACTGCCTGGTGGTGCCCGTGACCGGCGTGGTGGACCCCACCAAGCTGGCCGTGGTGCAGCTGGGCAAGCGCTGGGCGTACCTCGACCTGCCCGGCAGCCACCCTTCCTTCTCGGACGTGAAGTACCAGGACCGCTCCAGCCAGCAATTGCAGCGGTGGGTGATGGCCAAGCGGCCGCACGTCGAAACCACCCGCCTCTCGTTCAACCTGCAGGCCGGCGCGGCCCTGGACGTGAAGTTGGCGGGCAAGGAACTGCTGGTGGCCGTGCGGCCGCCCGCGGCCGTCGTCGCCCGCGCCCTGCCCGGCCGTGCCGCTCCGGTCGCCGTGGCGGCTTCGGTTGCCAAGGCAGCGCCTGTTGCCACGGCAGCCCCGACCGGCACGACCTTCCAGCGCCCGTACTTCGACCAGGCCCGCCGCGGCCTGGTGATCCCCTACACCGGCGAGGCCCCGGTCTACCGCTTCAACGAGCAACAAGACGCGGCCGCCACCCTCGAAATCAAGGGCGCTCTGGCGCCGCTGGGCAAGCTGGAGCAGCACTTCGGCAACCACGCCGTGATGCAGGCCTGGCAGGTCGAGCGCAACGCCGGGGCCGGCACCATCAGCGTCGGCATGAGCTTCCGTCACCCGGCCGAGCTGGTCGTGGCGTTGGACCCCAGCCACCACCAACTGCTCCTGTTGCCCCAGCCGCGCGTGGCCGGCGGTGACGTGGCCGCGGCCGCGGAGCCGGTGGGCACGCTTTCCGCCGCGCGCCTGCCCGCGGAAGGCCGTCAGATCTTCATCCCGTATACGGGCCGCGTGCCGGCCTACAGCATCGAACAGGTCTCGGCCACCCAGGCCTACGTCGACTTCGAGGGCGCCCAGCTGGAGGCCAACGCCGTCCAGTACGCGGAGCCGCCCTTCCACCCCACCGTCAGCCACTGGCTGCTCACGGAGCGCGCGCAGCAGCACCTGGTGCGCCTCGCCCTGACCCTGCACCAGCCCGGCGGCGTGGCGGTCTTCCAGGACCGCACCAACCAGCGCCTGGTGGTCGAGCTCAACGGCGACGAGCCCCAGCTGGGCGCCCGCGCCCGCTCGCAGAAGCCCGGCGAATGGCCGGGCGAGCAACGCCTTGTGGGTAAGAAAGCCAGCTAGCGGGCATCTCTGCCCTCCGCGGCACCTTGGCGTCCTGCCGCGGGTATAAGGCAGGTATGCGTTACTTGCTGCCAATCTTTGCCGCCCTCTTCGTCGCGTCTTGCGCCGCCACAGGCGTAACGCCTCAACCCGTCGCCTCGACGCCGGCCGCGCTAACGCCGGGCGGCGGCATCATCAGCGGCAACGCTTCGGCCGTGAAGGACCCCGTGTCGGGCAACAAGGGGAACCCCGATACGGGCGCCACCGAGGCGGCGTCGCCTTCGCCTTAACCGTTGAGGTTCGCGGCGATCGCCCCCCGCACCGTCTCCACCAGCTCCCCCAGCGACTCCTTGGTGTAGCCCGCGGTGGGCACCGACTCCCCGAAGACGATCTCGATCGTGCCCGGGTAGACCTTCCAGTCCCCGTTGCGGAGGATCTCGAAGCTGCCGTTGAAGGCGAACGGCAAGATGTCCGCGCCGGCGTCCAGCGCCATGTGGAAGCCGCCCTTCTTGAACGGCCCCATGGCCCCGTCCTTCGAGCGCGTGCCTTCCGGCAGGATCAGGATCGAGGCGCCGGACTTCAGGCGGTCCGTCGCCGAGGCGATGCCCGCGTGGGCGTTGGCCTTGTCCTCGCGCTGGATCGCGATGTTGCCCCAGGCGCGCGACAGCCAACCGTACACGGGGATTTTCAGGTTTTCGGCCTTTTCCACGCCGGCGAGGTGCTGGGGCACCACGATGCAGAGCGCGAACGGGTCGAGCAAGTTGAGGTGGTTGCCCATGAAGACCTGGGGCTTGGCCCAATCCACGCGCTCGAGGCCCCGGGCCACCACGCGGATGCCGGCCAGGCGCAGCGCCGACCAGCTGCCCCACTTCACGAGCTTGAAGCCTGCACCACGCGGGTCTATGGCCACGAAGAGCAGGGCGATCGGGCCGAGCACGAAGAGGTGCAGCAGCCAAACGACCCAGACGTAGATCGAAAAAAGCGCCCTCAAACCGGGTAAACCGGGTTGCGACGAACGCTGAACTGCTCGTCCTTGCTCGCGTACAAGCGGAAGCGGGTGGACAACTCGCGCCGCAGGCCGTCAAACGGGATCACGGCGTCCACGATCAGCTCGCCGGCCAGCCGGAAGATGTCGATGTCTTCGGCGTACTCCTCGCGCTTGGCGGCCACGAAGGCCGCGCGCTCGTCTTCCGGCAACTGCTCGATCACGTTGGCGTAGACCGCGTTGACCGCCGCCTCCGGGCCCATCACCGCGATTTCCGCGGAGGGCAATGCCAAGGTGGCGTCCGTGCCCAAGGCCGGGCCCGCCATGGCGTAGAGGCCCGCACCGTAACACTTCCGCACCACCACGCAGATCTTCGGCACGGTGGCCTGGGCCACGGCGGCCACGAACTTGGCGCCATGCCGGATGATGCCGGCCTTCTCGACCGCGGAACCGATCATGAAGCCCGGCACGTCGGACAGGAACAGCAGCGGGATCCCGAACGCGTTGCACAGCGTGCAGAAGCGAGCGCCCTTATCCGACGAGTCGATGAACAGCGTGCCGCCCTTCACCTTGGGCTGGTTGGCGACGATGCCCACCACCCGGCCGTCCAGCGAGCCGAAGCCCGTGATCAGCTCCGGGGCGAACAGCTGCTTCAGCTCGAAGAAGCTGTCGGCGTCCACCAGGGTGTCGATCAGCTCGCGCATGTCGAAGGGCTTGTTGGCTTCCGCCGGGATGATCTGATCGAGCGGCGTGAACGAGGCCGGCGGCGCGGGCAGGCGGCTGGGCGGCGCGACCTGCCAGTGGGACGGCATGTAGCCCAGGTAGGTGCGGGCCAGGGCGATCGCCTCGCGCTCGTCCTTGGCCAGGAAGTCGCCCAGGCCGGAGGTGGTGCAGTGCATCCTGGCGCCGCCCATCTGCTCCAGCGTGACCTTCTCGCCGATGGCCATCTCCGCCATGCGCGGCGAGCCCAGGTAGGCGCTGGCGTTGCCGTCCACCATGATCACGACGTCGGAGAAGGCCGGCACGTAGGCGGCGCCGGCGGGCGACGGGCCGAAGAGCAGGGTGACTTGCGGCACCACGCCGCTCATCTTGACCTGGTGGTAGAAGACCCGGCCACCGTGGCGTCGGCCGGGGAAGACCGCGATCTGGTCCGTGATGCGCGCGCCGGCGGAATCGACCAGGTAGAGCATCGGGATCTTCAGCTTCATGGCCGTTTCCTGGATGCGCAGCAGCTTCTCCACGGACTTGGCGCCCCACGAACCGGCCTTGACGGTGCTGTCCGCGGCCATGAACGCCACGGGCCGGCCCTCGATCTCGCCGATGCCGGTAACCACGCCGTCGGCCGGCAACTCGGGGTTTAACACCTCCGCGAACAGGCCGTCTTCCAGCTGCGGCTCGCGATCGAACAGCAGCTTCAGGCGGTCGCGCACGAAGAGCTTGCCTTGCGCCTCCAGCTTCTCGCGGTACTTGGCGCCGCCGCCCTGCAGGACGCGCTCCGTGTGGGCGGCCAGTTCGTGGGTGCTCAAAGCGGGATCTCCATGCGTAAGAGGGCGGAGGCCAGGGTCTTGCCCAGGTTGTCGCTGCGCAGCGAGCGCGCCGCGCCCCCGCCGAGCGCGCCTTCCAGGACGAACTTCAGGGCCAGCAGGTTGGGCAGTTCGTAGCGCGTGACGGCGCCGATGCCCAGGGGCGCGAAGTGCGCCGCGACGGCTTCGGCCGTAACGACCGCTTCCAGCAGCTCGTAGCCGGCTTCCTCGTGGGCGAACAAGCCGATGTCCGACCGGTCGCCCTTGTCGCCGCTGCGGGCGTGGGCGATATCAACCAGCCGCATGGACCACCCCTTCCAGCCGGGGCACGGAACCGGCCCAGAAGCCCAGCAACTCGCGCGCGGGCTGGAGCCCGCCGTAGCCGCCGATGAAGGGCGGGCCCGCCAGGCCCAGGGCCGGGGCCAGCCGGGTGAACTTCTCGGCATCGGCTCTTTCCGCCGTGCGGATGGACAGCCGGAGGTAGGCCTCGTTCAGGTCCACGTCCATGGGCGGAGCCAAGGGCCCGTGCAGGGAGTTGAAGCCGGGATACTCTTCCAAGATTTCCAGCGCGGGGATGCGGGCTTCCGCCAGTTGGGTGCGCAGGATCTGGGCGGCCATGCGGGCCTTGGCCATGGCGTTGGGCCAGGCGTAGCCCACGGAGCACGTCGCGGCCCAGCCGTCGGGGTAGCCGGCTACGACCTTGAGGCGGGCCGGCGCGGGTTTGCCGGTGGCGCCGCGGACGCGCACGCGGTCGTCGCCCAGGTCCTCCAGTCGCACGGTCGACAAATCGACCGTCACGTCGGGCGTCTGGTAGTTGAAGGGGTCATGCACCTCGTAGAGCAGCTGCTCGCGCAGGGTGTCGAAGCTGACGCGCCCACCGGTGCCGGGTGCCTTGGTGATCACGGCGGTGCCGTCCTCGGAGACCTCGGCGATCGGGTACCCGACGTGGGCCAGATCCGGGATGGCGGCCCAGTCGCCGCCGAAGTTGCCGCCGGTGGCCTGGGCGGAGCATTCCAGCAAGTGCCCGACCACCACCCCCTGGGCCAGCAAATCCAGCGCCGTCCAGCCGAACTCGTGGATCAAGGGGGCCAGGAACAAGGCCGCATCCGCCACCCGGCCCGTGATGACGATCTGCGCGCCGGTCTCGAGCGCGCGCACCACGGGCAAGGCCCCCAGGTAGGCGTTGGCAAACAAGCGCGTGCCGGGCAAGGGCGGGAAGCCAGGCCAGGGCTGGAGATCCGGATGGTCAAGCACGTTGTCGCCCGTGACGACGGCGATCTTGGCTGTGATGCCGGCCTTGATCAAGGCCTCGCGCGCGGCCAGGGGGTTCAAGCCACCGGCGTTGTGGATGAACTTCACGCCCGGGCCCAGCGGAAGCAACTCGCGCAGCATCGGGACCAGGTCCTTGGTGAAACCGGCCGCGGGGTCGCGGGCCTGGTCCTTGGCGAGGATGGCCAGCGTGAGTTCCGACAGGTGGTCGGAGCAGAGGTACTGCACGTCGCCCCGCTCGAGCGTGGCACGTGCCGGCTTCCAGCTATCGCCGTAGAAGCCCAGGCCGCCGCCGAGTCGGATGGTTCGCATACGCTGGCCAGTGTACCAACAAGCAAGGCATCGTGGGTACAAGGGGCGCATGAAGCGCTTCTTGCCCCTGCTGATGCTCGTTGGAGGTTGCTCGTTCCTGGTGCCGGGCACCAACATCCGCGTGGGCTCGCCGCTGTCGCAGGTGGCGCCCTTCACGGTGGTGAAGCAGGGCGACCGCTACCTCTACAGCAACGCCAACCTCCAGGTCAGCTACCCGGCCACCTGGGGCAACGGGACGGACTTCCTGCCCGGCATCGGGGACCTGCACTCGCTGGTGGGCTTGGACATCGGCACCGGCGGCGACGCCTCGATCTACTTCGACGACGCGCCCGCCGTCCTGCCGCTGAACGACATCTACCTCGTGGGCGTGAGCGACGTGCGGAGCGTCCAGCCCGCCGTGGTGGACGGCCTGGAGGCCGTGAGGGTGCGCAAGCACAAAGTGCCGCGCGTGGACGATGAGGCCACCCCGCCGGCCTTCCCGGCAAAGGCCGAGGACCAGCTGCTGATCGTGGCGATCAACAACGGGCGCGAGTTCACGCTAAAGCTGGTAACGCGCACGCCCTTGAAGGGCTCCCAGAGCACGTACGAGGCCGCTTTTGAAGACATGGTGTCGACCTGGAAGTGGCACAAGGCCACCCCCAAGCCGTCGGCCGCGCCTAGCGCTTCCCCAACAACGTCCGCGCGATGAACCAAGATCCGACAACCGTCGCTTAACTCCACGCCGGCCCGCCTCGCGGCGCAGGTCCGCCAGGGCGACCTGTCCGAAAAGACGATTGCCAACGAACGGTTCAAGCGGTGGCGGCCCACGAATCCCCTCATTGGTCGAACCGCTGTGGGCACCGGCTTTTCGAACGTTCCATCACGTTTCGCGTGACACGCGCGACGTGGCGAAACCCCCGAAACGAGCATGTCTACAGCGTTATGCGTCGCCGGGGTACATTAGGTCGAGTCTGGTCTACAGTGGCGAGGGTAGGGCGGCCCGTTTCTTTACCGAGCACTCCGCCTGAATGGCGCTCATAGAGGCGATTTGAAGCCCGCGCATTACGTCTCGCGTAAAACGCGAGACGTAATGCGCGGGCCTGAACCTCAATCGTTCCGCGCGTTTCCGCCATTCGTTCCAAAATCCACCAGCTTGCCAACCGAATTCAACGTGACCGGCCTGCCGAGGCGCTCGTCCAGGCGGCTGGGGCAGACCTATTCGGGAGGTAAGTCCCTAACGTCCGCTAGCGCTGCCCCAACAGCTCCCGCGCGATGATCAGGCGACGGATTTCGCTGGTGCCGGCGCCGATGGTGCCCAGGCGGCCGTCCCGCCAGAAGCGCTGCACCGGGTACTCCTTCATGAAGCCGTAGCCGCCGAAGACCTGCACGGCCTCGTAGGCCACCTTCTGGGAGACCTCGGAGGTGTAGAGCAGGGCCGCCGCGGCCTCCTTGCTGCAGCGCTTGCCGGCCATCGAGAGCCGCATGGCTTCGTGGGCCGCCAGCCGCGAGGTGAAGACGCCCGTGTACATGTCCGCCAGCTTGGCCTGGATCAGCTGGAAGCCGGCGATCGGCTGGCCGAACTGGCTGCGCTCCTGGCTGTAGGCCAGGGCCAGCGCCATGCACTCTTCGGAGCAGCCCAGGGCCAGGAAGCAGTAGAACGCTCTTTCCAGATCCAGCCCGCTCATGACGACCTTGAAGCCCTGGTTGACCTCGCCCACCACGTTCTCCACCGGCACGGGCGTGTCATGGAAGGCCAGCTCGCCCGTGGGCGACCCGCGCATGCCGACCTTGTCGAGCTTGCGGCTGACGCTGAAGCCCGGCGCGGGCAGCTCCACGCAGAAAGTGGTGATGCCGCGTTTGCCGGCCGCCGGGTCGGTCTTGGCGTAAAGCAGCATGAAGTCGGCGCCGGGGCCGTTGGTCACGAACATCTTCGAGCCGTTCAGGAGGTAGTGATCGCCATCCAGGCGGGCCGTGCACTCGATGCCCATGGCGTCGGAGCCGGCGTTGGGCTCCGTGATGCCGAGGCAGCCGACCCACTCGCCGGAACAGAGCTTGGGCAGGTACTTCCGCTTCTGCTCCTCCGTGCCGTTGCGCAGCAAGTTGTGGGCGCAGAGGTTGAGGTGGGCGCCGTACGAGAGCGCGATGGCGGGGCTGACGCGCGTCAGCGCCTCGCAGACCAGCGCGGCCTGCATGTAGTCGCCGCCGGAGCCGCCGTATTGCTCCGGGACGCCGATGCCCAGGTAGCCCTCGGATGCCAGGCGCTTCCAGATGTCCGGCGGGAAGGCGTCGTCCTCGTCGATTTGGTCGGCGATCGGCCCGAATTCTTTGCGGGCGAAGGCCAGGGCGGTCTCGAAGACGAGCTGGTGGTCTTCGGCGGCAAGCGTGGTCATGGGGCCTCCTATCGGGTGGGGACTTCATCATAATGGTTGACGTCGGACCGACGCTATTGATAAGATAACATTAAGGTCTGGTTATAGGCCGGGTTGGAGTTGGAAGAAATGCAACGACGCATGCACCGCGCGCTGGGCGCGGGCCTGGCCCTGGCCATGGTGGCGGGCTGCGGCAAGGCGGCCACCATGGCCGTCCAGCTCCCGGCCGTGCAGCCACGCGCGGCTGCGACCGCCGCGTTCGACGTGAAGAAGCTGCCCTCCAGCGCCGATCTGGCGCGCGCCGCGCTGAGCCTGGCCGGCGGCAATCGCGGCGGGCCCACGCAGGCGCAGACCGGCCTCACGCCGGAGCAGTTCCGGGTGCTCGACCGCGACGGCGACGGCCGGATTTCCAGCCAGGAATACTTCACCAAGGCCTCGCTGACGACCGTGCGGGCCAGCCTCAAGCCGTTCCTGGGCTTCGTGAAGGCCAGCTTCGAGCTGCTGGACGAGGACCACGACGGCAAGCTGGGCCTGCCCGAGCTGGACGGGGCCTTGCTGGCGGGCGGCCAGCTGCGCGCCCACGCCGGCATCGCCGGCCTGCCCTGGATGCTGCACTTCGTGCTGGCCGACAAGGACAACGACCAACGGCTCACCTACGCGGAGTTCCAGGACTTCTACACCTCGTTGGGTGCGTCGGACAAGCCCTTGCAGGGCGACGAGCCCGGCGCCCTGGGCGGCGGCTGGCTGAGCGTCTACCTGCGCGTGACGGGCAGCCTGGCCGCCTGGCGCGCCCTGCACCCGCCGCGCTCGCCCCTCACCAAGACGCCGCACGACCTGGGCTACGCCTACGAAGACATCGAGACCGTGAGCCACGACGGCCTGAAGCTGCGCGGCTGGTACATCCCCGCGGCCACGCCCACCACCAAGACCGTGGTGCTGGTGCACGGCTTCCAGGCCAACCGCCAGCTCTGGCTCGATCAGAAAATCGTGCCCATGCTGCAAGACCGCTACAACACCGTGATGCTGGACCTCCGCAACCACGGCAAGAGCGAGGGCCAGGTCACGAGCTACGGCTACTGGGAGCACCAGGACGCGCTGGCCGCGATCGCCTACGCCAAGGCGCGCGGCGCGACCGCCATCGGCGTGATCGGCCAGAGCCTGGGCGCCGCCACCTCCACGCGGGCCGTCGCGCGGGCGCCGGAGGTCAAGGCGCTGGTCTCCGATTGCGACTACGCCACCACGCTCTCCGCCTTCCAGGGCGCGATCAGCTCCGTGTGGGTGCCGCAGCCCGCGTTGATTGGGGCGGCCGGGCTCGAAATCGCGGACCAGCAACTGGGCATCCGCATGGAGGACGCCCAGCCGCTGAACGAGCTGCCCGCCGTCGCGCCGCGCCCGGTGCTGTTCATCCATGGCGAGCAAGACCCGTTCATCTTCGCCGATAACTCCCGCATCCTCTTCGCGGCCTACCAGGGCCCGAAGGAGCTGTGGATTTGCCCCAAGGCGCTCCACGGCGACAGCGATACGACGGATGCGGATGGTTGGCGGCGGCGGGTACGGGGCTTGATGGATCGGACGTTGTAGGATGAAGGCCATGCTGTCTTCGCTGCTAGCCTTGCTGCTGACCGGGTGCGCGCACGCACCGATGGCCACCCCCATGCCGGCCGCCGAGCCGCGCATGATGGGCGCCGTGCAGCCGGACGGCTGGCACGGGCCCTGGCTGCCGACCATGGACACGCTCTCCGTCCCGTCGCTCGACTTCGCCAACCCCTTCAAGGCCGCGGAAAGCCGGGACTACCTGGCCAAGCACCCCGGGTGGGACGACGGCCTGCCCAAGGACGTGGTCGCGCTGTTGAAGAACAAGCCGCTGGGCGCCGCGGCGCTGGCGCGCTGGGACGCCGCCACGCGCGGCCGCGTGCTGGATTCGCTGAGCGCGATCGCCCAGAAGCCCTTGGCGCCCGGCCTCGACCGCGCCGATCTGCTGAACGACCTGCTGGCCGAGCTGGAGGTGCCCGCCCGCGTGACCCAGGGCCTGAAGTGGACCTGCGAGTCCGCCAGCGTCCAGATCCTGCTGGCGGAGCGCAACCCCGCCGAGTACGCCCGGCTGGTGGCGGGCCTCGCCAGCGCCGACGGCAAGGTGAAGCTGGCGGATGGCGCGGCGATCGCCCGCGTGCCCGACTGGGCCAGCAAGACGGACGCGTGGCGCTCGTGGCCCTCGCGCCTGCTGCAACCGGCCTTCGCGACCTACGGCAACGGCCCGCTCGGCTACGACAACACGCATGACCGCAACAGCCTGGGCGCCAGCGGCCTGACGGATCCGCAAGTGGTGAAGCTGGCCTCGTCCGTCTTCGGGCGGCCTTTCGCGGCACTCACGCCGGACAACTCGACGGCCGCCCAGCGCATGGGCTGGTACCGGGCCGGGCTCGACGCCGGCTGGCACCCGATCGTGTGGGTGGAGTGGTCCAGCGGGCACGTGGTGGTGGGCGAGCCCGATCGCAAGCAGCGCGTCGTGATCGACAACCCCTTCGGGGCGGTTCACTCCCTCACGCCCACGGCGTTCCAGGACAATCTCCACAGCGTCTACCTGCCGGTAGAGGTTAAGCAGGATTAAGGACAGCTTTAATCTGGGTTAAGGTATATCCCGACGTCTTGACGGTGGGATGCCATTAAAGGGAGGATAGCTTAAGCATCCTTTACCTAGATTTAACGTCTGGAGCTGTCCCGCATGCGTTCCTTCCGTCCCCTGCTCGGCACGACCCTCGCCCTCGTCACGCTCGCCGGTTGCGGCACGACCTTGGTGCCGGGCGCTGCCCGCAAGGCCGTAGCGAACCTGGCCGCCAAGGCCGACGACGCCTGGCAGAGCTACCCCGACCAGCCCGCCGCCCGCAACCGCGCGGCCGCGGTGCCCATCGGCTTCTCGCTCTTCATCGTGGGCGGCGACGGCGGCGAGCAGGGCATGCAGGTCTTCCACGCCTTCGACAAGTGGACCAGCGCGCCGGCGCTGCCGACCGGCCGCAAGGGCCTCTCGGCCGTGATGGTGCCCGCTTCCCGCGTGTTGGCGGTGGGCGGCAAGGCGAACGGCCACGAGGTCGGCACCGCCGAGCTCTTCAGCACCGACAAGGGCAGCTGGTCGACGTTGGCCCCGATGCCGACCGCCCGCGCCAACGCCGGCGCCGATGCCGACGGCGTGTTCGCCTACGTCGCCGGCGGTTGCGCCGCGGAGAAGCCGCTGGCCACCGTCGAGCGCCTCGACATCCGCGACGGCAAGTGGGCTGCGCTGCCGAACCTGGGCCTGGCCCGCGAAGGCTGCGTGGCCGTGCGCTTGGGCCGCCGGATGGTGGTGATCGGCGGCAAGACCGCCAGCGGCGCGATGACCGGCGCCGTGGAGCGTTACAACCTGGAAGACGGCGGCGCCTGGGCGGCGGGTGCCTCGATGCCCACCCCCCGCGCCTTCGCCGGCGTGGCCGTCTACGGCCACCACGCCTTCCTGCTGGGCGGCCTGGGCAACAACAACCAGGAGCTCGACGTGGTCGAGTCTTACGACATGTCCACCGACACCTGGACCAAGCGCGCCCCGCTGCCGCAGGCGCTGGTCGGCGGCCTGGGCGCCAAGCTCGGCGAGCGCATGGTCGTGACGGGCGGCTCGGCCGCCGGCAAGTCCAACACCCACACGTGGGGCCGCCCGTTCCCGTTCCCCGCGAACTAAGAACCGGCGATCAGCTTCAAGCCTTCTTCCAGCGCGCCGTTGGCCGGTTCCAAGTACAGGATCCGGTTGGCGGCGATGCTGTCTCCTCGCAAAGCCGCAAGGTAGCGGCCGAAGGTCGCGAAGTCCAGGCCGATGTCCCCGAAGGCTTCCGCGCCGTAGGTGAAGGTCTGGGTCAGGTTCTCCTTCGAGCTGTCGAGGTAGATGCCGTTGATCACGTACACCCAGTCCGCGGGCTTCTTGATCTCGTAGGCCACGCCACGGACGGTCCTGGCCCGGGTGATGTAGGGGCGCTGGTTGAAGTAGGCCAGCGGATCCTGGCCGCTGGCGGCCAGGTCCTGCATCTTGCGCGTGACGCCTTCGCGCTCTGCGCGCAGGAGCCCGGCGTAGGCCTCGAAGGTGGACTCGTCCGGCCCCGTGTAGGGCGTGAAGCCGTGCGCGCGGTCGATACGCGTGGTGGCGTCGGTGTAGCGGGCGATGATCAGGTCCGCGAAGCGCTGCGCCACCTCGTGCTTCTTCTTGTCATCCCACGCCTCGGCATGGACCGCGGCCAGGGCCGCCCGCAAGCGCGCGTACCCAGCGATGATGGCGGGCCGGTTGGCGGCTTCCTCGTAAGGCAACAGGTCCTCGGCCTTCTCGTGGGGCTTGAAGATGCCGAGCATGCCGCTGCCGTAGCCCAGCCGGATGGTCTCGGAGGCCTGGGCGGTGTCTTCGTCCACGGCGATGCTGGCGGCGCTGGCAAGATGGGTGTAGCGCAGGCGGCGGTCCGTGGTGCCCGGGGCGGCGGCCGTGAGCAGGACGGAGGCCCCCACGTCCGCAGGCAGGTAGACCGTGAACTTGCCGGCGGCATCGGAGAGGACCTCGTAGACCGGCTTGCCGGCCGGGTCCACGCCCAGCTGGAGCGAGGCGTTGGTCTGGAGGTCCAGCACGCGCAGGGACATGCCGGCGGCGGGGGCGATGGCGCCGAAGAGCGTGTCCGCGGTGGCGGCCAGGCGGTAGCTGCCGCCGTTGTCGGAGATTACGCTGCCGCCATTGTCGGAGATCACGCTGCCGCCGTTGTTCGAGATCAGGTTGGATCCGGCGGGCAAGGCGGCCGCACCCTCTCCCACCGCGATCACGCTGCCGCTGTTGTTAGATAGGATTTGGCCGGCCTTGGCGTCCAGCACGTAGCGGGCGTCGATCGCCACCTGGCCCGCCAACGCGCGGGAGGTTCCGGGCGGGCGCTGGAGGCTGGCCGCCGGCGGCGGGGTGGGGGACGGCTTGGCGGCGCTGGCCGCCGGCGTGGCGCTGGCCGTGGTCTTTACCTTCGCGCGCGTCGTGGGGTCCGCCACCTGGCAGGCGGTCAGCAGCACGGCAGCCAGCAACACGGAACGCTTGAACATCATCCGTTCGTTATACCCCATGGCGTCAGGGCGCGGCGGCCGCGGCGTCGAGCACC
The DNA here is from genome assembly GCA_028287685.1 of Cyanobacteria bacterium RYN_339. Lineage (GTDB taxonomy): Bacteria > Cyanobacteriota > Sericytochromatia > S15B-MN24 > JAQBPE01 > JAQBPE01. Next base: position 48,787 of record JAQBPE010000230.1, read on the forward strand.
GCGTTGATGGCTGGCAGCGCCCCGTTGTCGGGGTCCAGGTAGAGGATCCGGCGCGCGGCATGCTGGTCGCCGTGGTATGCGGCCACGTAGGTCGGCAGCGTATCGCTCGGCACCTCCAGGTCGGAGAAGGCCTCGAACAGCCCGACCAGCGACTGGGTGTTCGTCAGGTCGCCATGCGTGATGTAGAAATCGCCCACCACGAAGACCCAATCTGCCGGCTTCTTGATCTGGTAGGGCACGTCGCGCCCCGCGTTGGCCCGGGTGATGTAGGACCGCCCGGCGAAGAAGGCCAGCGGGTCCTGGCCCTGGCCCACGAGCTCTTGCATCTTGCTGGTGACGGCCAGGCGCTCCGCATGCATGACGCGGGCATAGGCGTCGAAGGTGGATTCCGTGGAGCCGTCGCAGAGGTCGCGCTTGCGGTCGTAGCGGGCCATGATGATGTCCGCGATGCGCTGGGCCACGTCCTGCTGCTTGGCAAGGGGCCAGGTCTTGCCCCCGATCGCGGCGACCCGGTCGCGCAGACGCTTGGCACCCGCTTGGATCTTGGGCCGGTCCTCGGGGGTTTCGGCCTTGAGCGCCTCGTCGTCCGGCACGCCCGTATTGAACAAGAGCAGCATGGTCCGGCCGTACCCGCGGCGGATCAGGTCGGAGGCCAAGGCCGTGTCCTCGTCGATGCCGGCCGTGCCGCTGGTGGCGATCGCCGTGTAGCCGAGACGAGGATCCTGCGAGCCCGGGGCCGTGGCCGTGAGCAGGACGTTCGTCGAGGCGCCGGCCGGCACGAACACCTGGAACTTGCCTGCGCCGTCGGAAAGCACCTCGTACACAGGCTTCCCCGCGGCATCGACGCCCAACGAGAGCGAGGCGGCCGTCGTGAGGTCGTAGGCGCGCAGGGCCATGCCGGCGGCCGGGGCCGTGACGCCCACCAGCGGCGGCGGCGTGGCTTGCAAGAGCTCGAACCCCACGCCACGCACGGGGAGGGCCCCGGCGGCATGATCGGAGATGATGCCGGAGCCATTGTTGGAGATCACGTTGCTGCCAGCCGCCAGCCCGGCGCCCGCGGCACCGATGGCGACCACGCCGGAGCCGTTGTTGGAAATGACCCGGCCGGCGGCGCTGTCGGCCGCGTAGCGCGCATCGATCTCCACCAGGCCGGCCAGCGCCCGAACGTCGCCCGGGGGCCGCTGGAGGGTGGCCGCGGTCGCGGCGGCCGGTCCCGCGCTGGACCTGGCGCCGGGCGTGCTGCTGGCGGCGGCGCGCACCTTCACGCGGGACGCATCCGGCTGGCAGGCCCCCAGGCAGGCAACGGCAAGGATCAGGGAAGCCAGGACGCGCGCCATCAGCCGGCGATCATCCCTCTGAACGTCTGGATCAGCAGCCAGACGTTCAGCCCCGCGATCAGGAACGCCACCGTGTAGGCGGTGTACCGCAGCCAGGCCGCGTTGACGAACTCCCCCATCTTGGCCGGATCCGACGTGAAGCGCACCAGCGGGAAGATGGCGAACGACAGCTGCAGCGAGAGCACGACCTGGCTGAGGATCAGCAGCTGGCCGGTGCTGCGCTCGCCGTAGAGGGCGATGACCGCGACGGCGGGGGCGATCGCCACGCCGCGGGTGAGCAGGCGCCGGCCCCAGGCGGGCAGCTTGATCGAGAGGAAGCCCTCCATCACGATCTGCCCCGCCAGCGTGCCGGTCAGCGTGCTGTTCTGCCCGGAGGCCAACAACGCCACCGCGAAGAGCGTGCTGGCGATGGGGGCGCCCAGCATCGGGCTCAGCAGCTGGTAGGCCTGCTGGATCTCGCCCACGTCGTGCTTGCCGGCCACGTGGAAGGTGGCGGCCGCCAGGATCAAGATCGCGGCGTTGATGAACAGGGCGAACATCAGGGCGAAGGTGCTGTCCACCGTGGCCCATTTGATCGCTTCGCGCTTGCCCTCCGGCGTGCGCTCGAAGGCGCGCGTCTGGACGATGGCGCTGTGTAAATAGAGGTTGTGGGGCATGACCGTGGCGCCCAGGATCCCGATGGCGACGTAGAGCATGGCCGGGTTGGTCACGACCTCCGGACGCGGCACGAAGCCGGCCAGCACGTCGGACCAGACGGGCTTGGCCATGAAGATCTCCACCGCGAAGCAGCCCGCGATCGAGGCGATCAGCGTGATGACCAAGATCTCCAGCAACCGGAAGCCGCGGTTCTGCAACAGCAGCACCAGCAGCACGTCGGCCGTGGTCAGCAACACGCCGGCCAGCAAGGGCAGGCCGAAGAGCAACTGCAGCGCGATGGCGGAGCCGATCACCTCGGCCAGGTCGCACGCGGCGATCGCCAGCTCGCAGAGCACCCACAACAAGTAATTGGTGTACTTGCCGTAGTGGTCGGCGCAGGCCTGGGCCAGGTCCCGGCCCGTCACGATGCCCAGCTTGGCGGACAACGCTTGCAGGACGATGGCCATCAGGTTGCTGATCAGCACGACGGAGAGCAGGGTGTAGGCGAACTGGCTGCCGCCCGCGAGGTCGGTGGCCCAGTTGCCCGGGTCCATGTAGCCCACGGCCACCATGTAGCCCGGGCCCAGGAAGCCCATCAGGCGACGCCACCAGGGGCCGCCCGGGATCTTGACGGTGGAGAAGACCTCGGGCAGCGAGGCCGTCTCGCGGCGCCGGCGCCAGCCGGGCTCGTCGGCGATCTGCGTGCTCATGCCGGGACCCCCGCGATCGTCTCCACGAACACGCTGTCCGTCACCTTCGCGCCCAAGGAGTGCTCCGCCGCGCTGACGCGCACCACCAGGGGGCCGTTGAACGGGCCCTTGTCCAGGACCTCAACGACCACGTCGGGGTACATCCCCAGCGACCCCAGGTACCTGAGCAGGTCGGCGTCGCTGTCCTTCACGCGCCGGATCCGCACGGTTTGGCCGGGCTGGATCGTGCTCAGGGGGTCGTACATAATGGTCGGCATGTAGCCATCCCGCGTGGGGATGGGGTCGCCGTGCGGATCATGCGTCGGCTGTTCCAGGAACGCCGCCATGGCGTCTTCCATCTCCTCGGAGATCACGTGCTCCAGCCGCTCGGCCTCCGCGTCCACCTTGTCCCAGGTGTAGCCCAGGGCCTTCTGGAGGTAGAGCTCGATCAGCCGGTGGTGCCGGATCATCTCGAGCGCCACCTTGCGGCCGGGCGGCGTCAGGGCCACGCCCTGGTAGCGGCTGTGGGTCGCGAGGCCCAACTTGTCGAGCTTCTTGACCATGCCGGAGACGGACGCGGCGGAGACGCCCAGCTTCTCCGCCACCGCGGAGAGGGACGCCGAGTCGTCGCCGTGTTGGAGCTTGAAGATGGCCTTGATGTAGTCCTGGATCGCCTGGGACGACGATCCCGCCAGGCTTAGGTCAGGCCCCGGAGTTTTCTTAGGCATGCCTAAATTATACCCCAGGACGCCCTGTTAGAGCTTGTATTGGTGAATGATCGAGATCAGCTTCTTGCCGTAGCTGGGGTCCGTGGCGTACGTGCCCGTGATGTCGCGGGCGAAGCCGTCCACGGAGTGGTTCTGCTTGAAGTTGGCCAGGGCCTTGTCGTAGTAGCCGTTGTGGAAGACCTTGCCGTGGTACTCCACGCCCTCGTAGAAGTTGTGGTACGAGGCGAAGGCGGCGTTGATGTAGACGCTCTTGCCGTTGTAGACCTCGCGGGTGCGCACGGTGTGGCTGCCGGCCGGGCCCTTGCCCTTGATGCCGAAGAGGTTGTAGTCGGCCGCCAGGTGGGCGCCCCAGCCGGTCTCGAGGGCGGCCTGGGCCAGCGTGATGGCCGCGGGCACGCCGTACTTCCGCTCGGCTTCCTCGGCGGCGGGGCGCAGGGCGGCGAAGAAGGCGGCCTTGTTGGTGGCGCCCAGGTGCGCCAGCTGCGCGGGCGTGATCGTCTCGAGCTTGGCCTTGCCGCTGGTGGGCTTGGGCGCGGGCTTCGGCGTGGGCTTGTGGACCGGCTTGGGCTTCGGCTTCGGCTTGGGCTTGGTGGCCACGGGGGGCTTGGGCGCAGGCGGCTTGGGCGCGGGCGGCTTGGGTGCCGGCGGCGCAGGAGGCACCGGGGCCGGGGGCGCAGGCGGGGCGGGCGGAGCGGGGGGGAACGCCACCGGCGGCAACGGGTAGGCGGGGTACGGGTAGTAGGGCTGCGGGTAGTACTGCCCGGGCGCCGGCGGCAGGCCCGGGATGGGCTGCCAGGGGCTGGGGGCCGGCGTGAACAGGCCGGTCAGGCCCTTCCAAGCGCCAGACAGCAGGCTGCCGGTGCCGTGCGCCACGGCGCCCGCGCCGTGCCAGAGGGCGCCGCCCAGGGCCGTCAGGCCATGCCAGAGCGCGCCACCCACGGTCTTGGCGCCGGAGCCCACGGCCCCGCCGACGACGACCGCGCCGCTGCCCACGGCGCTGCCGACCTGGCCGGCGCCGTTCCAGGCCCAGGTGCCGCCGGCGTCGATCGCCTGGCCAACCTGGTTCCAGCCCTGCAAGAACTGCTGGTTCTGCACCTGCATGTCCGCGGTGGTCGGGCCGCCGCCCGACGGGAGGGCGGGGGCGCCGTTCAGCTCCGCCACGGCCAGGTCGTACGACGCCTGAACGGTGGCAGCCTGCGTGATCGCAGTCCTGGGGTAGCCGAAGGCTGGCTGGCCGACGCGCATGACAACTCCTCCCAACACGGTGGGGAACTCCAAACTCCATGGTCCTTATCGGGTTGCCAGGTAAAGGACTTGCTAAGTTTTTGCTAACGACGCGTGAATGCGAGCGGCAGGCAGGCGGTCAGATCGCAGAAGCGCGCGGCCAGTCCTGACGAAAACCCTTGGCCGCCTGGGTATAAGACGCTAATGAGCGACGGCCGTATCGACAAGCCCAAGAAGACGATCTACCAGTCCGGCAAGCCTATGTACACGCCGATGGATCCGTTCGTGCACAAGGAAGTGCAGCGATTAAAAGATCATATCCAGCTGGAGGGCTACGTCCCCCCGGTGGATCCGCTGCTGGAGGGGCCGTACGCCGCCACCACCCAGGAAGTGCCGCCGCCGCCCAAGCCCGCCCCGGCCAAGCCGAAGGAAGACCCGGCGACCCAAGGCGTGTCCCGCCCCATCTACACCGGCGGCGCGCCCGCGCTGCGCCCGGACCAGATGGACCAGGCCGTGGTGGACGGCAACCTGATCCTCAAGACGCTGTACTCGCTGCCGGAGAAGTACGCCTTCCTGCGCACGGGCTACATGGGCATCACGCGCGTGCTCGGCCCCGCCGGCGCGGTGCTAAATCTAGGCTATAACCTGGTTTCCGCCAAGCGAATCCTGTCGGACCCCAAGGCGCCGCTGTTCCTCAAGGGCGGCATCGTGGCCTCGACCGGACTGGCCGGCCTCTCCGCCGTGACCGCCGGCCGCATGGCCGCTTCCGCCTTCGGCTGGGCGCCCATGGCGACGGACGCGCTGAAGTCGATGGGCAAGGTCTGCGGCCTGGCCGGCCTGGGCGCGGGCACGATCCTGAGCGCCATGGACACGTTCAACACCTTCCGGGACCCGAACGCCACGCCGGCGGAGAAGGGCTTCAGCACGCTCGCCACGGTCTCCAGCCTGGGGCTGACGGCGGTGGTGCTGCTGGGGATCACCGGCCCGATCGGCATCGGCCTGGGCATCGGCGCGGTGGCCTTCAGCCTGTTCAAGGGCTGGTTCGCCAAGAACAAAACCGCCAACGCCGTGTTTGGGGCGGTTGGCGGCTTTGTGAAGAAGCTGAAGTTCTGGTAGAGCCTTACTTCGTGACCTTGAAGGTCAGCACGAACTCGGTCATCCAGGGGTACGGCTTGGGGTCGTAGCCGAAGGCGTCCGACTCCATCTCGCCCAGGGCCATCGCCGGGGAGTAGCCGTCGTACTGCTCGCGGTACACGCCCACCATCGAGCCCGTGCGGTCGCGGCCATGGGTGCAGTGGATGTAGAGCGCGGTCTTGGCCTTGCGGGCCGCCGTCACGGCGTCGAACCAGGTGTCGACGTCGGCCTTGGGCGGGATCTTGCCCCAGGGCAGCTGGATGTTGATGAACTTGACCTTGTGGGCCTTGGCGTAGGCCTCCTCGTGGTCGATCTTCAGCTTGTCGTTGTCGGCGAGCAGGTTGATGATCGTCTTGATCTTCACGTTCTTGCCGGCCTGCTTGGAGGCCACGCCGTCCTCGACCAGCTTCTCCAACTGCGCGTCGGTGGGGATGCCGCCGCGGAAGAGCAGGTCCTCGTGCTTGTTCACGATCTCCGCGAAGCGCGCGGGCATCTCGGCGTTCTGGTCCTTGGGCCCTTCGTTGTAATCGGCCGCGGCCCAGCCCGAGGCATGGGGGGCGATCGCCGTGAAGCGAGGCGCAGTGCCACAGCCCACCAGGGTGAGGGTAGCCAGCAAGCCTGCGAAGATGGCGCGCATTCAGGTCTCCATAGGGCGAATTGAACCGTACGTTAACCCTATCGAGATCTTGGCCGGAAACTTGCCTCCGCGGTATGCTAACGCCATGCTTGAAGTAGGCCAGCCCGCCCCCGATTTCACCCTCCCCGACCAGGCCGGCAACCCCGTGTCCTTGAAGGCGCTCCGCGGCAAGCCCGTGGTGCTGTACTTCTATCCCAAGGACGACACGCCGGGCTGCACCAAGGAGGCCTGCTCCTTCCGCGACCACTGGAAGACCCTGGAAGCGCGCGGCATCGCCGTCCTGGGCATCAGCCCTGACAGCCAGGCCTCGCACGCGAAGTTCGCGGGCAAGTACAGCCTGCCGTTCACGCTGCTGGCGGACACGGAGCGCGCGGTCGCGAACCTCTACGGCACCTACGGCGAGAAGACGCTCTACGGCAAGAAGTCGATGGGCATCCTGCGCACCACCTTCTTGATCGACGCCGAGGGCGTGGTCCAGCACGTCTGGAAGAAGCCCAAGACGGACGTCCACGCCGAAGAGGTCTTGGCCAAGTTCACTTGAGCTTGCGGATGCGGTTGTTGCCTTGTTCGGCCACGTAAATCGTCCCGTCCGCCAGCACGACCAGGCCGAGCGGGCTGGTGAACTTGGCGACGTTGCCGGCGCCGTCCGCGAAGCCGCCCCGGCCCGTGCCGCCGTCCACCGCGCCCGCGATCGTGCGCACGGTCGTGCCGCTGATGGCGCGGATGCGGTCGTTGTTGGGGTCCGTCAGGTACAGCGTCTTGTCCACGCCCAGCGCCAACCCGCCGCCGGGCGTGAAGTCGAACTTGGCCGCGGCGAGCGCGCCGTCGGCGAAGCCCTTGGCCGTGGCGGCGCTGGCATCGGGTAGGCCCGCAAAGGTGCTGACGACGCCGGCCGCGTCGATCTTGCGGATGCGGTGGTTGAGCGTGTCCACCACGTAAATGATCTGGCCGTCCACGGCCAGGGCGGCGGGGTAGAAGAACTTGGCGTCCGCCGCCGGTCCGCTCACCAGGCCGGCGCTGCCGCCGCCGGCGTAGGTGGTCACGGGATAGGTGGCCGGCGTCAAAACGATTTTCCGGATAGCGTGGTTATCTTTGTCCGCAACGTAGAGGTTGGTCGTCTCCAGGGCCAGGCCCGTGGGGTTGTTGAACTGGGCGGCGGTGCCGTTGCCGTTGGCCGCGCCCGGGGTGGCCCCGCCCGCGATCGTGGAGACCGGCCCGCCGCTGGGGGCGATCATGCGGATACGGTTGTTGGCGCTGTCCGCGACGTAGAGGTTGCCCGTCGCATCGATGGCGAGGCCGGTGGGGAAGTTGAAGCGCGCCTGCAAGGGGTCTTGCGCGTCCGCGAAGCCCATGTTGCCGGCCATGTCGCCTGCGTAGGTGGAGACCGTGACCACGCCCGCGGCGATCGCGAGCTTGCGGATGCAGTTGTTGCCGCTGTCCGCCACGTAGAGGTTGCCCGCCGCGTCCGCCACCACGGCGGAAGGCTGGGACAAGGTGGCGCTGGCGCCCGGGCCATCGGCATGGCCAGAGGAGGCGGTGCCCGCCACGGTGCTGACCGTGAGCTGCGCCGGCGTGGCGGTGGCCGCGGTCGTGGGCGAAGCCGTGGGCGTGGCCGTGGCGGCCGTGGTGGGAGAGGCCGTCGGCTGGGCGGTGCCCGTCCCGGTGGGAGACGGCACCGGCGACGCGGGCTTGGCCGTGCCGGTAGGAGAAGGGGAGGGCGTCGGCGAGGCGGCCTTCGGGCTGGCCGTGGGCGAGGCGCTGGGCGACGAGGAGGGCGAGTCGCCCGCCGCGGGGGACTTGGCGACCTTGGGCGAGGGCGACTTCGTGGGCTTGGCCGGCGTGTCGTTGTTGCACGCGACCAAGGCCACGACCACGGCCAGCAACGCGAAGCGGAATGCGCGCATTAGAAGGTGGGCGCCGGGCCGTCAGGCAGCGGTGCGGTGGCGGACATGGCCTTGTCCACGTTGATGCGGCCCCAACCGAAGGCGGGATCCCAGCCGGGCGCGCCCTTGTCGTCGACGGACTTGAAGAGGTGGGCGCGCACACGGTCCACCATCTTGGCGGCGGTCTCCGGGCTGGAAAGCGAGGCGTTGTCCGGGTCGTACTTGGCGAAGATCAAGGCCGCTACGCCGCTCACGAACGGCGCGGCTTCCGAGGTGCCGGAGCCGTAGGCGTAGCCACGCAGGTCGATGCCGGGGGTGCGGTGGCCCAGCTCGCTGATGTAGGTGAAGGGCACGGTGGAGAGGATGCCGCCGCCGGGCGCCGTGAGGTCCAGGCGCGGGCCGTAGTTGGAGTCCGGCGAGAGGAACTCGTAGTTGAGGTAGTGGCTGGTGGCGCCCACGGCCACCACGCCGGGGGTGTTGGCCGGCGGCGGGATGCGATCGCCGCCGTTGTTGCC
>JAQBPE010000289.1 GCA_028287685.1 Cyanobacteria bacterium RYN_339
AGCGGCGGCGGCGGCGGGGGCGGGGGCGGCGGCGGGGGCGGCGGGGGCGGAGGTGGAGGCGGCGGGGGCACCACGATGCCGCCCGTGCCGTTCACGGTCACTTCGAAGACCGAAAGGTGGGCCGCCGGGTTGACGGTCGCGTTGTGCCAGTTGATACGGACGAAGCGACCCGTGGTCCCCGCCGACAACGTCAGGGTCTTGTTCGCGAAGGCGGTGTTGGGCTGGTTGGCCAGCTTGGTCGTGAACGTGGTGCCATTGGCTGACACGTCCACGCTGAAGCCAGCGCCCGCCAGAGCCGCGCCTGTCTTGACCTGGACGTTGGCGATGGTTGCGACCGCGCCCAAGTCGACCGTGACGGAAGACGTCTTGTTCTTGAAGCCGCCATTGTCCCAGTGGGAGTTCAGGTTGCCGTCGATGATCGCGGCCTTATCGAACCCTGGGGCGCTGCTGTCCACGCTCACGGCGACGGCCGGGATCTTGGAAATTGCCTGCAGGGCGTACGTCGTGGCGTGAAGTTTGGCCCCGGCGTCCTTCGTCCCGCCTGGCAGCGGTGGCTGGCCTGGCACCAGATTCGTACAGCCGGCCAGGGCCAGCGCCAGGGCCAACGGGAGCCTCGATGTTCGTCGCATGGTGACCTCCTTGTTGGGTGCCGGGGAACCCGCGGGTTCCCCGGCATTGCTTGGAATGTCTCCTCGAGAAGGTCCGCTCATCATCAGCCGGCTTCGCGTCCAAGCACTCGGGATTTTTGCGCTGGAAGGCTGTCCACATTGGACAGCCTGGCTAGCCGAACGCCCATCGCGGGCCACGAGCACGCATATCAGGCAAGCGAAGACACCGGCGCCTGCCCGCGTGCGGCTCGTTACTCTAGGGATTCGTTTGCGAAGACTCGCCAGGGCCATAGGCGGCCTCTAACTAGATATAGGTGCGATTCACGTGTTTTCGTGGGCGGGCCAATGGCCGGCCGGCGTTTGGGGCTGGTGATCGCGCGGACGTCTGCATTTCGAACTGCCCGAAAGCCAAGGGTGGGTTCGTGCCAACGTACCAGCGACCCTTTGGCCCGACAGCAACACAAGAAAACGGGAGCCCGGATCCATCAGATCCAGACTCCAGTCAATTCACACGAGTTACGTGGGGCTGCCTGAACGGGTGGCCCGCCGCCGTTTCAAGGCTAATGAAAGCCGCACAGCATAACATAACGCTGATTTTGGTCGAGAACGGGCATGAAAAAAGCGCTTCCCTACCGGCGGATCCTTCCTTGCTGAAGACGGGGCTCCGCCCGGCGAGCCGAGCCCCGAGTGCACCTTTCAACATCGCACGCGATCATGAGGGATTGGCGAAGCGGTGGGGAGCGCCAGCGTCAGCCCCGCTCGTCGCCTTTTTCATCGCCGTCGCGCTCATCGGCTTCCTCGCGCTCCATCGCGAGCACCTGGCCGTTACCGGCATCCACGACCACTTCCTGATCGCCGACATGCACCGCGTAGACGAGGAAGCCGTCTTCCTCTTCTAGCTTGGCCTGGCCGGCCACTCCACCAGCCCGCTGGCGAGCGGCCGCGATCGCCTGCGCCGGGGTGATTTTGGCTAGCGCGGCGAGCCGCTGGGCCTCGGCCTGGTCGTTTTCTTCCACGTCGGGCTTTTCCGCCGGCAGTTGGATGCTTCCCTTGATAGGCGTCTCGTTGGCCGCGGCGATCGCGAAGGGCGCGGCGACACCGGCGCCGAGCAGCGCCGCAGCGGCGGCAATCAAGAATTTTCGTTGCATCTAAGGGCTCCTTTGCATGGGGTGGGAAGGCGCTCGCCTCCCGCCGTTTCCAAAATCATCTTCCGACATGGGCATGAAGATTTCGGATCGGCGCCCATGAAGTTTTTGGGTAGACGCGTGGGGCGAAAATGACCCCATGTTAGACTGAGCCCATGCGAGTTTTGGTGGTCGAAGACGAACGAGATCTCGCCTCTGCAATCCAAGAGGGCCTCGAACGACAGGGCTTCGCGGTGGATGTGGCCTTCGACGGCGAGGAGGGATGGCGCCTCACGCAGGTGTTTCCCTATGAGGCCATCGTGCTTGACCGCATGTTGCCGGTGACGGATGGGATTGCGCTGTGCCGTCGATTGCGGCAATCGGGATCGGGCATCGGCGTGCTGATGCTCACGGCCCTCGACGCAGTGGATGACCGCGTCGAGGGGCTCAACGCCGGAGCGGACGACTATCTGGTCAAGCCGTTCGAGTTCAAGGAGCTGCTCGCCAGGCTCAGGGCATTAACGCGCCGACATGCCCCGATCAGGCTCAACCGGCTTCAGGTGCGGGAGCTCGTCGTGGACCTCGACGGCGGCACGGTGGAATGGGCCGGAAACCCGATGTCGCTCAGCCGCAAGGAGTACATGCTGCTCGTGTATTTCATGCGCCACCCCGGGCAGCTCGTCACTCCCGAGCAAATCATCGAAAGCGCCTGGGACGCGGAGTCCGATGCGAGCGCAGATGTGGTGCGTACCCACCTTAAGAACCTGCGCAAGAAGATCGAGGCGGCGGGCGGTCCTCCACTGATCCGCACCGTCCATGGCATGGGTTATCGCCTTGAGTCGTAGCCCTTTCCGGCGCCTGCACTTTGAACTTTCCATGTGGTACGCCGGGGTGTTCGCTGCGATCTTGCTAGTCTTCGGCGTGGCCATGTATGCCTACTTGGCCATGACGCTGATGCGGAGCGTCGACGACGTCAATGCCAGAGCCTTGGTAACGGTGCTCGAAAGCGTCAAGCTCGATAGCGGGTCGCTGTCCGTTGACATGGACGATTTCCGGCACGAAGTTGACGAGGTGCGCATGGCCTATAACATCCAGTTGGTGCGCATCTTCACCAAGGATGGGCGGGTGCTAGCCGAAGGCGGTCGACAAGCTACCGTGGCGCCCCCGGCCGGCGCCGCGAGTGAGACCCGGCCAATCGGCCGAGACGAAATGAGGCTGCTGCGGCATTCGGTCGTGGCAAACGGTCGCACGGTGGGCACGGTCCTTGTTGGCCGGCCGCTCAACGAACGGAACGAGGCGCTTGAAGGCCTGGCGCGCGCCCTGCTGTTGGCGATTCCCACAGCGGTCGGGGCGACGCTTCTGGCGGGCGCTTTGCTTGCGAACAAGGCCTTGCGGCCCATCCAGGTCGCCTTCGAGCGGCAGCGCCAGTTCATCGCGGACGCCTCTCATGAGCTGCGCACGCCGCTGTCCGTCATCCTCGCGCAGTCCGAGGTCGGGCAGCAAGGCGATCAGGCCGATGCCCGTCGCGCCCTTGGCACCGTCGAGCGCACGGCCAGGCGCATGGGGGCGCTGGTGGCCGACATGCTCTTGTTGACCCGCGCCGATGCGGCCACGCTGGCACTCGACCGTCGCCGTTTCTACCTCGATGAGTTGGCCGAGCAAATCGTTTCGGATATGGCGCCGTTGGCACTCGAGCGAGGGGTGGAGCTCCGCGTCGAGGTCACCGATCCCGACTTGGCCATTGTGGCCGACCCGGAGAAGCTGCAGCAACTGCTCACCATCCTGGTGGACAACGCCCTCACGCACACGCCCAGCCACGGTAGCGTGGTCGTCCGAGCCGGGCGAAGTCCACTGGATGCCGCCACTGCCGAGCTCGGCGTTACGGATACAGGGTGTGGGATTGCGCCAGAGGCGTTGCCTCGCATCTTCGACCGGTTCTTCCGCGCCGATCCCGCCCGGTCGGGCGCCCAGCGCGGCAGCGGGCTCGGGCTCGCGATCGCTCGGGCAATCGCCGCCGCGCATGGCGGCGTAATCAAGGTCGAGAGTGAGCCCCAGCTGGGTTCGACCTTCCGCTGCCTGCTTCCGCTCGATGTTGGCTAAGCGCCTTCAAGAGAACGTATCAGCCGCCCAGTTGAAGCACGCGATCATCGTCCCGACATACCGGACACCTTTCGCACGCTTGGCTTACGCGGCCCAGGAGTGACGGCACACTGTTTTCTCTCGGAGCCCCTTGAACCTACCTTCGCGAGGATTTACGCGCCAACAGGGCCCTTGCCGAGGCGCGCGAGTGATCGTCGTGATGGCACCGGGCGTGGCCCCAACCCGGTTATTGACAGATTAGTCCAGAACCATTAGGCTGGGCACCATGGCGAGACCCAAAGAATTTGATCGCGATATCACGCTCAAGAAGGCCATCGGGGTCTTCTGCGAGCATGGGTATGAAGGCACGTCAACCGATGCGCTGCTCGTCGCCATGGGCATCAGCCGCCAAAGCATGTATGACACCTATGGCGATAAGCGACGGCTCTATCTGGAGGCGTTGCAGCGCTACCAGGCGGACAGCGTCGCGGATCACCTTCGCACCCTCGATCGGGCCTCGTCGCCGGTAAAGGGATTGGAAGCATTGCTAATTTCCTTTGCCTCGCGGCCTCCTTCGGAGGCGTTGCAAGGTTGCATGGGCGTCAACGCGATCTGCGAATTCGGCCGCTCGGACCAGAAGGTCAACCTACTAACCGACGCAGCCAGCCAGACATTGGATGCCGCGCTCGAACGCTTGATCCTCGAAGCAAAGGGGACCGGCGAAATTGACCCGAGCATAGAGGTCCGTGCGGCGTCCCAATTCCTTCAAGCGACGCTTGCCGGAATGAAAGTTAGCGCCCGAGCGGGCGCCACCGCCGAGACCTTGCACGCCGTCGCGAGGATGGCCATCCGCGGCATCAGCTAACTCACGTCAGGGCACCAACATTTCACACGCGCAATTTTGGACTATATTGTCCAAAATGGATTGAAAGGACTTCACGATGACCACCGACATGGCTAGACCGTTTTCCGGCAAGGGCGCCCTTGTCGTAGGCGGCTCGCGCGGCATTGGCGGCGCCGTTGTGCGCCGCTTGGCACAGGACGGCGCGGCAGTAGCCTTCACTTATGCGAACTCCGACGAGCAGGCCAGTTCCCTCGTGGAAGCCCTGGGGGAAGTAGGGGGAAAAGCCATTGCCATCAAAGCCGACAGCGCCGACGCGAGCGCCTTGCAACAGGCCGTGGAGCACGCGGTGAGCCTGTTAGGTGGCCTCGATATCGTGGTCTACAACGCCGGCATCTTGTTCCGGGGACCGATTGATAGCTTCCCCTTGGCGGACTTTGACCGCATGGTCGCGATCAACGTGCGCGGCGCGTTCGTCGCGATCAAAGCCGCCGTACCTCACATGTCGGGTGGTGGTCGGATCATCACCATCGGCAGCAACACCGCGATCCGTACCGCGTTTCCCGGGGGCAGCGTCTACTCGATGACGAAAGGCGCGATCGCCTCGCTGGTCCGCGGTATCGCAGTCGACCTCGCTCCCCGCGGGATCACGGTCAACAACGTGCAGCCCGGCCCAACCGCCACGGATATGGTCGCCGGGCCGGAAACGGTGGCGTTCTTGAAACCGCTCATTCCGCTAGGGCGCCTGGCCGATCCAGACGAGATCGCCGGGATGGTCGCTTACCTCGCGAGCCGCGAAGCCGGATTTGTCACGGGCGCCAGCCTCACCATCGACGGAGGTTACGTAGCCTGATGTCTTGGGCCCCAACGCCTCGTCAAATGGACGCCAGACCTTCTCGTCAGCCACGGGCAAATCGGCGAGGACATGGTCCGGCTCGGCTACGTCCCGAACTGAAAAGCGGCGCCACAACGAGAGTTGCGGCGCCGCTCGGTTCAGGTGGGCATTACTGGACTCGAACCAGTGACCTCCACGATGTCAACGTGGCGCTCTAACCAACTGAGCTAAACGCCCTTAAGCGGTTGGAATTATAGCAGGTCACTTCTTCTGGGGCAACGCGTCCGCGCCCGTGGGCCGGATCCAGCCGACCACCTGGAAGTCGTCCTTGTAGCCCTTCTTGCTGGTGGGCAATGGCGGCATGGTGTGCTTGCCGTTCCGCGACTCCAGCGGGTAAGCGGCCTGCACCTCACGGCCGCCGCAGTAGTTGAGGGGCACATTGGCCTGGAGCACGTGCACCTGGCCGTCCTGCACCTTGGTGATGATCGCCGTGTGGTACTCGCCAGGCCGCGCGCCCTTGGCCACCAGGATGTCGCCGGCGCAGGGAGGCTCCGCGCCGCCGTTGAAGTTGCGCTCGAACTGGGGCATGGCCTTGCGGACGGGGCCATTCGCGGTGAAGAAGACGCCCTGGCCCGTTTTCAGGAATTCGTACGGCTGGCCCTGCGTGGGGTAGCCCTTGTGCAAGGTGTGGAAGTAGCGGTAGGCAAACTCGCCACATTGCTCCACGCTGCGCTCGAAGCCGGGGATCGTGCTGCGGTTGCGCGGCTGGATCGACGCGTCCAGCTCGATCTCGCTCTCGCTGCCTGCCGGGGCCTCCAGGGCAGCAGCCTCGGCGATTGCCTGGCGGGTGCGGGCGTCCACCTGGCCGGTGGGCTCCAGCCCCTCGTCGGCCTGGAAGGCGCGCACGGCGGTCGCCAGACCTTCACCGAAGTAGCCGGTGTCCGTGGGATAGGTGAAGTAGCCGAGCCCGCGCAGCTCCGCCTGAACTTGCCTGACCTGATCGCCGGAGGCGCCCAGGACGAGCGCTGCAGGGGCGGGACCGCCGCGCCGGGTAAAGCGCATGAGGTCCTGGACGTTGACGTGGCCGGCCGGGGCCGCCGCGTCCACACGGGGACCGGCGCCGGGGCCGAGGTTTTGGACGCCATTCTGGGTGCGCGACACGAACGTCATCAGATCGGTATGATACCCACGCCTGTTAAACTTGCGTACATTAGCCCAAGCTTTACCGGCGTAGAAGCTTCCCGAGCTATTGTAACAAGTTGTAAAGTTAGGAGATCTTAACCAAGGAGGCATAGCCGCTTGACATCACAGCGAACGACCGAAAACATTAATTGTGAAGTAAAATTAAGCAGGCAACAGTTGGTGGATTTGCACATGAACGGACGCCGTGCCGCGGCCTTAAGATGACCCTGTCAACGAGAACCACGCCTCCCGCTTCGGTTCTTGACGCCATCCCATCGCCATCCACCCGCATCCCACGGCCCGCCATTTTGGCGGGCCGTGGGGCTTGGATGGTCCTTGGGTATAATCGGCTTGTATAGGACCCCAACGAGCCCACAAGCCGCTTACCGCGCCGACCTGGGCCCGCTCGAAAAGGACGATCATGCAAACGGCAGTATCATCCTACGGCGCCACCATTTCCTTCAGCCCGAAATGGTGGAGCTACGTCAGCTCGACCCGCATCATGGTCGCCAGCTTCTGCAACGTGCACTTGGCCGACGAGGAAATCGCCGACAAGATCGCGATGACCGCGCAGGAGCTCCTCGAGAACGCTGTGAAGTACTCCGCCAGCCAGGAGGAGAACGTCGCGCTGCGCTTTGAAATCAATGAAGAAGACAACGTCGTCTCCCTGGAGGTGACCAATCAGGCCACTCCCGAGAGCATCGCCACGCTGCGGGCGCAGTACGCGGAAGTCTGTGAAGGCGACCCGCTGCTGGCCTACCTCCAGAAGATGCAGCGCATCGCCATGAACCCCAATGCCGAGGGGAGCCAGCTGGGCCTGGCCCGCATCCGGTACGAGACCGGCAGCGAGATCACGATGAAAGTAGACGGGAACCACGTCACGATGGGCGTCGAGTTCCAGATGAAAAGGGCGGCAACTTAGATGAGCAAGTACGCTACGCTCGGCTTCAAGAGCGACAAGGTCCAGATCGCCGTCGAGGACGGTGAGCAAATCATGACGATCAAGTTCAAGGGCAAGATCGATGACGCCGACCCGGGCGTCTTCATGGATCCGACGCTGGAGGAGATTCACCAGCAGATCGTCGCCAACAGCCTGAAGGAGGTCAACGCCGACTTCACGGACCTCTCCTTCCTCAACTCCAGCGGCATCAAGAGCCTGATCAAGTGGATCATGCGCCAGACGGAACTGGGCGACGACCAGAAGTACAAGATCAACTTCCTGTATTCCAGCCGCGTCACCTGGCAGCAGACCAGCCTGAAGGCGCTGACCTACCTGGCCCCCAAGACCGTCGTCGCGCTCCCCGTTTGAGCGCAGGAGACCTCCCTTGACCATTTCCGGGGAAAACCAGCAGACGGCGATCGTGCCCCAGGACGCGTCTGTGGCTTTTCAGGCGCTTTCCGGCGCCTTCAAAGCCATCGGCGACGCCGGCTCCCAGGAGCTGGTGCCGCAGAGCCTGTTGCTGCAAGCCATGGCGCTGCTCGGGGCCGTGGGCGGCGTCATCTTCGATCGCCGCGCCGGCGTGCGGGCCAAGCCCGTCGACGGCGTGGTGCCCGAGCGCCTGATGGCGGACGCGCGGGCCTGGGAAGGCCTGGCCGGCGATCCGCGGAGCTACGACGGTCCGGGCGAGCCCTGGGTCGCGTTGCACTTCCCGTTGCGCCAAGGCGAGGAAGTGGCCATCATCATGCAGTTCCCCGTCGGTCAGGTGCCCTCGCAGGAGCGGCTGTCCGCGCTATCGTTGATGGCGTCGCACGCCCAGGCCCGGTCCATGTACCTGGCGGCCACCCAGCAGATGGAAGTCGCCAAGCTGGAAGCCAAGAGCGCCCACGAGCAACAGGTCGAGATGGCCTTGCGCCTCTACGACCTCTATGAAGAAGCTCAGAACCAGGCCATCACGGACGGCCTGACGGGCCTGGCCACGCATGACTTCTTCCAGCAGCGCCTGGCGCAGGAAGTCCGCGAGAGCTTCCGTTACAACCGGCCGCTGACCTTCATGATCTTCGACCTGGACCACTTCAAGAACATCAACGACACCTACGGCCACCAGGCCGGCGATCTGGTGCTCAAGGGCGCCGCGGCGTTGCTGCAAGAGAAGGTCCGCGCGTCGGATCTCGTCGCGCGTTACGGCGGCGAGGAGTTCGCCGTGATCTTGCCCCACACCACCGAAGACGACGGCTATGCGCTGGCGGAGCGCCTCCGCAAGGACCTGGAAGCCATGGAGTGGCCCGTGTCCTCCGAGCGCAACATCCGCGTGACGGCCAGCATTGGCCTGGCCAGTCGCGGGGAGAACGACGGCAGCTCCAAGGACCTGATCAAGCGCGCCGACGTGGCGCTGTACGCCGCCAAGAACGGTGGCCGCAACCGCGTCATGCGGGCTGCCGGCCCTGCCGTGGAGGCCGTCAGCGCGATTGGCTCGGTCCGCCAGGGCTCCCAGGAGATGTTCTATGGCCTGGCCCGCGCGTTCTCCGCCGCGATCGAGGCGCGCATCCCGATGATGGCCGGCCATTCCGAGGCTACGGGCGAGTTCGCCCGCCGTATGGGTGCCGCCATGGGCCTGGCCGAAGACAAGCAGGAGGCGCTCTACATCGCCGGCCTGCTCCATGACGTCGGCATGATGGGCGTCCCCGAGTCCGTGATTTTCAAGCCCACGTCGTTGGATGACACCGACTGGGGCAAGATGAAGGACCACCCCGCCGCGGGCGTGGGCATCCTCGCACGTTTCAGCACCTTCTCCGGCCTCTTGGAGGCCGTGCTTTACCACCACGAGCGCTACGACGGCAAGGGCTACCCGGAAGGGTTGAAGGGCAACGGCATCCCCATGGGCGCCCGCATCCTCGCCATCTGCGACTCATACGACGCCATGATCCGCGGTGACTACGCCTACGGCGTGGGCATCGCTCCCGGCGCCGCGCGCGCCGAGGTCGAGCGCTGTTCCGGCTCCCAGTTCGATCCCGAACTGGTGAAGCTGTTCTTGGGGGTGTTGTCGGAGACCGCCCCCGTCGAGGCATAGATGTCCAAGCAATCCGCCACCGGTCAACTTGCTGCGGAAATCGTGAAGAAGGTCAAGGTCCGGCGCGAACGCAACCCGGACGACCTGCGGGGCCGGCTGATGCTGGGCTTCGCCGCCCTGGCCATCCTGCCCATGATCGTGGCCGTGGTGGCCATGACCCAGATCGCGGAGAGCGGCATCGCCGTTTCCACGGACAAGCTCACGGTGATCAGCACGGGCGTGCTCGCCAGCACCTCCCACCGCATCGGCGACGAGAGCCGCGCGCAAATCGCCACGACCGGCAAGCAGCTCACGGACATCGGCTCCAAGGCCGTCCGGGACACCGCCGGCACCCTGATCAAGGCCACGGAGAAGCGCTTCGACGAGGCCGACAAGCAGCTGATCAAGCAGGGCGAAGAGGCCAACAAGGCGCTCTCCGAACAGCTGGTGAAGCAGAGCCAGGACGCCACGCAGCAGCTGGCCGGCGCCATGATCAAGGTCAGCACGGAGTCCAACCAGGGGTTGTCCAAGGCCACCGCGGGGCTCGCGCAGAAGTCGATCGTGCAGCTCTCCGACAACCTGGTGGCCCAGTCCACCAAGAACACCAAGGAAATCGGCTCCTACATCACCACCCAGAACACGGAGTCGGCCAAGCGCCTGTCGGAACGCATCCTGAAGGACATCGACCGCGAGCCCGTGGTCAACTTCAAGACGCTCGCCAGCATCATCTCGCGCGGCATCGCCACCTCCAAGGTCACGCCCATCCGGGACGGCTACCTGGCCGTCGTCGACGCCCGCGGCCACGTGTTGGCATCCACCAAGTACCGCAAGGGCACCAGCCTCAAGCACCTCCAGATCATCCAGCAAGCCCTGGCCGGCACCGCCTCCGAGGATCAGTTGCTGCACTTCAAGGAAGGCAGCGACGAGTACCTGGGCGTGTTCGCCCGGCGCGACGGCGGTGGCGCCGTGGTGTTCGCCTACCTGGCGGACCATGCGCGCGTGGACACGGACCGCATGAAGGGGGACATCGCCTCGACGCTGAACCAGATGGGCAGCTCTAGCTCCCAGTACGTGGTCCAGCGCCTGGAGGCCGACCGCCAGAAGCTGCACCAGCAGGCCGGCACGCTCTCCAAGACCGCCATCACGGAGCTGAACAAGACCAGCCAGACCCTTTCCGGCCAGACGGCCACCCGCATGCAGAAGCGCGCGGACGAGGTCTCCAAGGAGACCATGGGCCGCATGAACGGCCAGGCCCAGATGGTGACCCGCGCTGCCACGGAGGCCATGAAGGCCAAGTCGGAGCAGATCGCCAAGAACGCCGTCGAGGCGATGCGCCCGATCGGCCCGACCTCCGCCGCCATGGCCGAGATGGCCATGCGCTCCGAGGCCGACAAGGCGCTGGCCGGCACGGACGTGCTCAAGAAGCTGGCCGACGAGGTGGCGACCAAGGCCGGCAAGCAGATGGCCCCCGCCGCGCGCGAGCTGGCGAACCAGGCCAAAATCAAGATGTGGAAGGTCGCCGGCGGCCTGATCTTGCTCGAGATCATCCTGGCCGTGATGGCCTCCCTGCTGATGTCCGGCCGCATCGCCACGCCGATCATGCAGCAACAGAAGAAGGCCCGCGAGGAACAGGAACGCCTCGGCCGCGAAATGGAGATCGCCTCGCGGATCCAGACCTGCCTGCTGCCGCCCGTGCCGGAGCTGCAAGACTTCGATGTGGCCGTTTCGATGGTGCCCGCGGAGGAAGTGGGCGGCGACTTCGTCGACCTCGTGCACGACCGCGAGCCGGGCGCCTTCTGGATCGGCATCGGCGACGTGACGGGCCATGGCCTGACGCCCGGCCTGATCATGATGATGGCCCAGAGCACCTTCAACGCCCTCGCCCGCGCCGACGGCATGACCTGTAAGAAGCTCTACGACGGCATGAACAACGTGCTGTACCAGAACATCAAGGATCGCCTCCACACCTCCGACCACATGACCGTCTCGATCCTCAAGCACGAGGCCGACGGCAGCTTCATCCACTGCGGCTCGCACCTCGACATCCTGATTTACCGCGCCGCCACCCGCGAGGTGGAGCGCATCGTGACCGACGGCCCCTGGGTCGGCATGCTGCCGGAGTGCTCCGACTTCACGGTGGAGCAGCGCTTCAACTTGTCCCCGCAGGACGTGTTGATGCTCTACACGGACGGCCTGATCGAGGTCCAGAACGCCACCGACGAGCAATGGGACATGGACCGGCTCTGCGAGGCGCTGGCCGCCAGCGCGCACCTCACGGCCAAGGAAATCCAGGCCAAGATCCTGACGGAGAGCCTGCACTGGGCCCACAAGGTTCTCGACGACATCTCGATGATCGTGATCAAGCGCAGCGCCGTGGAAGCCACCTTGACGGTGCCGCAAGCGGACGGGCAGTTGGTCTCCCTGCGCGGCAACGGCCGCCGCGCCCTGCCGACCGGTGCCAAGGGCCCTGGCGACGCCTGATCGGATCGGGTTCGAAATCACGTCATACCGCGGTTGTTAGTCGCTTGTTCAACGCGAGCGATATCACAGTCAACCTGGCGGGTATGTTGTTGAATGGTTTCGTATACTCGCCGAGCAGTTTCGCCATTGGCGTTATGTAAGTCGCCCGCACCAGGAAGCAAGGAGAAGTCCCCATGTTGAATTTCCGGCATACCCTGAGCGTCTCGCTCTCGGTTTCCCTTGCCGCCGTTGCGATGACGGCCTGCCAACCGGCCATGCTGCAGAACCAGCAGGCGGCTGACTCGCCCACCGCCGTCACCCAGATGCAGGCGCCCCAAGTGCTGCCCGCCGGGACGATGAAGGGCATGGTCGCGAAGTTCGAGGGCGGCAAGTTCGTGCCGGTCGAGAACGCCGAGGTCAAGGTCGAGGGCACGAACGCCGTCGCGCACACCGACGCCGAAGGCCGCTACACGATCGCCGGCGTGGCGCAGGGCGCGTACAACGTCGTCGCCACCAAGGACGGCTGGGTCTCCGGCAAGCACGAAATCTACATGAACCCCGTCATGGGCACCCCGCGCGTCAACCTCGCGCTGAACCCCTCCGAGCGCGCCCTGCAGGCCGTGCCCGCCTCCGTCACCGTCACGGTGTCCGGCGTCGTCACCGACCCGCGTGGTTCCGCCCTGGGCGGCGCCTCCATCAAGGTGCTGAGCAACGTGGGCAACAACCCCGCGGCGCCCGCCGGCAGCGGCTTCAACCAGACGGCCACCGCCGACGCGGCCGGCTTCTACACCATCTCGATCCCGGGCGTGGCCGTGAGCCCCACCCAGCCCGGCCAGGTCCAGGTGACCGCCTTCGGCACCTCGCCGGGCGGCCTGAAGCTCGAGACCACCGACGTCTACGCCTTCAACCTGACGACCGCGACCCTGGTCGCCAACCCCCAGTGCAAGGCGTTCACGCAGCCCGGCATCCCGACCTGGCCGAACGGCTCGTTCGCCAAGGAAGGCACCAACTCCACGATCAAGGCCGACTGGCTGAGCAGCCGCTCGGATGAGTTCTACATCGAGCTGGATTGCCCGGCCACCATCGGCAGCGGCAAGCTGGACCAGGTCTATGGCGTGCTGCCCGAGAGCGCCATCACGATCAACGCGGCCACGACCCTGTTGCCCCCGAACGGCGTGGCGACCTACCGCATCCCGTTCACGATGCCCGGTAACGTCTTCTTTGCCCGCCTGATCCCGTTCGGCTTGACGTCGCAGTTCGGCAAGATCAGCACGATTGGCGCCGGCCGCAAGTCCGCCGCCTTCGTCACCAACTACACGTTGGGCGCGGTCGGCACCTTGGGCAGCCTGGAAGACGACATCTTCTTCACGGGCGGCGCGGTCGTTGCCGACGCGACGGACGCGACCGGCCTGCTGAACGCCGGCAAGCTGGTTTCCGCGGACACGGTCAACATGGTCATGACCATCCAGAACCGCAGCACCTCCGTCTCGCAAGACTTGCAGCTGATCGGCACGGCCCCCATTGGCACGGGCTCGCTCACGGCGACCTACGTGCCGACCCCGGGTGGCGCTGCCGCCCAACCGGCCGTCACGATCCCGGCGGGCAACATCACCTTGAACTCCGCCACCGGCGCGTTCACCATTTCCGGCATCAACATGCCGCTGGCCTCCGCGCCGGCGGCTCGCCCCGCCGGCGGTGCTGGCAACGGCCAGGTGGCCATCACGATCGCCTTCTCCGCGCCGGTTCCGGCGCTTCCGGTGGCCGGCTTCCAGGTCTCCGCGATGTCGGTGAAGATGGTCTCGGCCAACCTCGCGAAGGCCGCGGAACTGCCTGGTACGGCCGGCGTGTCGACCTCCTTGCCCGGCTCCGACTTCGACATCGCGAACATCACGATGGGCGCGAAGACCTTCGTTGACGACGGCACGCTGAACAACGGCATTGGCTTGGTGAAGTGGACGATCACGCCGACCGGCGCCACCGCCGCGGGCGTCATCCGCGTCACGGACCGCGTCTTGACGGACTCCGTCGTGGGCTCGGCAGCGGCCATCACCGGCACGGTGGTGCTCCCGGCGGCTGGCACCACGATGGCCTTCGTGGGCGGCGATCACATCGACTTCGCCTCAGAGCTTGGCCCCAACAGCATCTCGATCCTGCCCAACTGGGACCTTGAAACGTTGATGGCCTTCATCAACGCGACGAGCGTCGGCATCGGCGTGCGCGCGATCCGCGACGCGGGCAACCACTTCCAGCTGATCCGCACGGTTGCGGGCACCACCAAGAAGCTGGAAATCCAGAACACCTCGAGCGTCAACGTCGCCACCAAGCTCGGCGTGACCCTGGTCGCCCCGGGTGCCTTGCCGGCGGTCGGCACGGACGGCGCCATCGCGGATGCCGTCGGTGCGACGGCGCTCCGCGTGGGCGGTAACGCGTACGTTCTGGGCAACCTCTCGTCGGCGCAGAACCCGGACAAGTCCGTGACGACGACGTTCACGCTGACGCCTCCGGCAGCCTTGGGCGGTGTGACCACGCTGCTCACGCCGATCGACGTTACCTACCGCATCATCCAGGGCGCCGGCGTGGCGGGCACCAACCTGATCCACCTGGGCGGTGGCGGCGCGGCGCCGTTCGGCGCCTCCATCACGGCCGTCAACACGTCGCAGACCCCCACCAACACGGG
>JAQBPE010000306.1 GCA_028287685.1 Cyanobacteria bacterium RYN_339
GGTGCCGGGTCGGCAGCCACGGGCGCCGGGTCGGCGGCCACCGGGGCGGCGGCGGTGGCGCCCAGCGCCTTGGCCACGTTCAAGCGGCGCAGCGACGGCGCGCTCTCGAAGCCGGTGCACGCGTCGCCGCTCGTGATCAGCGCGTTGCAGACTTGATCAACGGTCCACTCCGGGTGCAAGCTGCGCACCAGGGCCGCGGCGCCGGCCACGTGGGGAGAAGCCATCGACGTGCCGTCGAGCTGCTTGTAGGCGCCCTTGAAGGTCGACAGGATGTGCGTGCCGGGCGCGGCGATCTTCACCCACGAGCCGAAGGTGGAGAAGTTCGCACGGGCGTCGTTCTCGTCGGTGGCGCCGACGGAGAGCACCTCGGGGTAAGCAGCCGGGTAGTTGCGCGTGGTCGAGCCGTCATTACCGGCCGCCGCAACCACCACCACGCCGGCCTTGACGGCCTGCTGGACGGCGGCGTGCAGGATTTGCGATTCCTGGGGCGCGCCCAGGCTCAGGTTGATCACCTTGGCGCCCGCCTTCACGGCGTAGTCGATGCCGGCCGAGATGTTGGAGACGTCGCCGCCGCCGTTCGCGTCCATGACCTTCACGGCCAGGACCTTGCAGCCGCCGGCCACGCCGGCGATGCCGGTGCCGTTGTTGGTGCGCGCGGCGACGGTGCCGGCGGTGTGCGAGCCGTGACCGTTGTCGTCCATCGGGTCGTCGTCGTTGTTCACGAAGTCATGGCCCTTGGCGACCTGGCCGGCCAGGTCCGGGTGGTTGTAGTCCACGCCGGAGTCGACGCAGGCCACCAGCGCGGATTCCTTGCCCGGCGTCACGTCGAGCGCGGCGCCCAGCTGGATCTTGGCCATGTCCCACTGCTGGCCGTAGCTCGGATCGGTGGGGGTAGCGTAGGTGTACATGCGGTAATCGGGCTCCACCACCTCGACGGCGGGGTCGGCTTGGAACTTCGCCATCATGGTGGCGCGGGCCGCGGCGTTGGCTACCGGGTAACGGTAGGCGCGGGCCAGCCCGAACGTGTTGCCCTGGAAGCCGATCAGGCCGTGGCGACCTTCCTGGCCGTCCTTATATCGGACCAGCAGGGCGGTGCCTGCGGGGGCGTCCGCCAGCCGGTAGTTGGCGCGCGTCGGGGTCGCGGGGACGGTGGGGGCGGTGGGCTGGCCACACGCGGTCAACGTCAGGGCGGCGGCGGCAATCGCGAAATACTTCAAACTGTAGATCCTCCAAATGTTCCGGTTACAAAGCCTATGTACTCGGAACGATGAGAGGACCAACGCAGCAAGCGCCGCATCTTAATATCTTTTAAAGAAGTTTTGTCGGAAAGTCCGACACGGCGTGGCTACTTGCTTTCAAGCGCGACGGGCCACTTGACGGCGGGCCGATCCTTCAAGTGGATCTTGGCAACCTGGGGCGCTAGTTTGGCTGGAACGTCCACCCAGAGCGGGTCGGAGACGCTGCTATGGTCCAGGTAGGCCACGCTGGGCGGCTTCTCCGGCAGCTTCACGCCCAGGTGGTGGACGAAGTAGAAGTTCTGCGTGTCCTGCGCGCGGCTCATGCTGTACATGTTGTGCACCAACGCGCGGTAGAGCACCTTGCCGCCCGCGTCCTGGCACTCCGCCTCCATGAAGACGGTGCCCCCGCGGCAGTAGGTCTGGGCGTGGCGGAAGGTCTCGAGGGCGAAGGGTTCCTTCACCAGCTCGTCGTAAAGGGTGCGGTATTCCTTGTACCAGGCCTCGTTGGCGGCGGCCTTCAGGCCGTCGATCCGCACGCGCACCATGCCGGGCGCGTCGAGGCTGTAGGTGGGCTTGGCCTTGAAGCTGATGTCGAGGCCGGGCTCCGACCACTTGTCGATCAGCTCCTTGAAGCGCTTCTCGAGGCGGATCTGCTTGGCAGGGTCCACCTTGAGGTCAACCGGCACCGTGGTGCCAGCAAAGGCGGGTAGCGCGAAGGTCAGGAAGGCAAGGGCAAGCAGGCGGCGGGTCATGGCCAGGATCATGTTCCCGTAGCGAGGCGCGGCCTCACGTGGTAGCCTGGCCGCCATGACCGTCGAGCTTCAAGGCGCGCGCATCACCTTGCGCATGGGCACACCTGCCGATATCCCCGCCATCCTGGCGTATTACCGCGAGAACGAGGCGTTCCTGAAGCCTTGGGACCCCGTGCGTCTGGCCATCTTCTATACGGAAGGGTACTGGCGCGATCGCCTCTACATGGACGAAGAGGACCTCAAGGCCTTCCGGTCGTTGCACCTCTTCATCTTCGAGCGGAGCGAGGTGATCGGGGTGGTGAACTTCAACGGCCTCGTGCAAGGCGCGGCCTGGTATTGCAACCTGGGCTACGGGTTGGCGGAGAAGCGCGAGGGCCAGGGGCTCATGCGCGAGGCGCTGGACCTGGGCCTGACCTATGCCTTCAACGAGCTAAAGCTGCACCGCATCCAGGCCAACTACATGCCGCACAACCGGCGCAGCGGCGGGTTGTTGCGGCGCTTGGGCTTCGTGGTGGAGGGGTATGCGCGGGACTACTTGTACCTGAACGGGGCCTGGGAAGACCACGTCCTCACCAGCCTCACCAACCCGCGCTGGCTACCCCCCGGCTAGGATCATGTCCACGACCGCGCGGACGGGCGTGCCCGTGGGACCCTTGGGACGGTAGCCGCGGTCGGTATCGCTCCAGCCCGCGCCGGCGATGTCGAGGTGCAGCCAGGGCGTCTTGCCCACGAAGTGCTGGAGGAAGGTCGCGGCGTTGACGGTGTCGCCCCAACGGCCGCCGTAGTTCTTCAAGTCCGCGATGTCGGACTGGATGTTCTCCTCGTACTCGTCGAACATCGGCAGCTGCCAGCCGCGCTCGCCGGCGTGCTCCGCCACCCGCAGGAAGCGGTCCACCAGGGCCTGGTCGTTGCCCATCACGCCCATCGCGCGCTTGCCCAGCGCCACGCCCACGGAGCCCGTCAGGGTCGCCATGTCGACGATCCAGGCCGGCTTGACCTCCTTGACCACGTAGCCCAGGGCGTCGGCCAGCACCAGGCGGCCTTCCGCGTCCGTGTCGTTGATTTCGATCGTGAGGCCCGTGTAGGACGTCACGACGTCGCTGGGCTTGATGGCGTTGCCGCTGGGCATGTTCTCCGCGGCCGGCACCACGGCGGTGACGTTGCGCTTGATGCCGAGCCTGGCGCAGGCCAGCACGATGGCGATCGCCGCCGCGCCGCCGGCCATGTCGTACTTCATCTTCTCCATGCCGGGGCCCGGCTTGATCTGCAGGCCGCCCGTGTCGAAGGTGACGCCCTTGCCCACCACGGCAATCGGCGCTTCGTCCCCGCCGCCGCGGTAGTCCAGCCGGATCAGGCAGGGCTCGTGGACGCTGCCCTGGCCCACGGCCAGCAACGTCCGCAGGCCCTGCGCTTCCAGTTGGGCCTTGCCGAGGATGGTGACCGTCAGGCCGAGGGCTTCACCTTCCTTGCGGGCGGCCTCCGCCAGGTCGTTGGGCGTGAGGTTGTGGCCGGGGTGCAGGATCCAGCGCCGGGCGGTGGCGATCGCCTCCGCCAGCACCGCGCCGGTTTCCAGGCCGCGGCGCACGGCGTCCTGGTCCAGGCCGGGGGCCAGGATGTCGACGTGCTTGAGCTCCTTCACGTCGTCGAGCTCCTTGGTGCGGTAGGTGTTGAACTGGAACTGCGACAGCAGGATCGCCTCGCCGACGGCGCGCCCAAGCTCCTCCGCGGAGGCCACGAAGTCAGGCAGGACGAGCGTGAAGGACGGCAGGCCCAGGTCACGCGCAAAGACGGCGGCGCGGCCGGCGGCGTCGCGCACGTGCTCCAGCGTCAGCTTCTCCGGCTTGCCCAACGCGCTCACGATCACGCGCTCGAAGGCGGCTTGCGGGGCGTAAAGCACGTGGGCCTCGCCCGGCTTGCCGCGGAAGTCGCCCTGTTTCAACAAGCCGCTGATCACGCCACCGGCCGCTTTGTCCGCCTCGGCCGCCAGGCCCGTGAGCTCGAGCGTGCCCGCGGGCAACAGCAGGGCGAGGGCGGGGGTGTTGTGGGCGCCGAGATCGGCTTGGACGAGGGAAAGCTGCACCTGGGGCTCCTTCTATAGCGAGGAGCATTCTAGCATCAGATGCCCAACCAGCGCTGGAAGAAACGTCGGATGGGGTTCTTGGCCATCGTCGGCACCGTGACGGGCAGGGCGCGGGCCCAGTCGCCGTCGAAGAGCACCTTCGCCAGCGCCTTGGTGTGGGCCGCGTCGTCGATGCCCAGCCCGGCCTCGCGGGACTTCTTCCAGGCCTGGTTGTCGAAGTTCTGCGAGCCCACGTAGGTCCAGCTGCCGTCGATGGAGGCGTACTTGATGTGGTTGGTGGCCGGCCCGGTCGAGACGCCGTCGGCGGAGTACCAGCGCACCTCGATGCGCCGACGCAGCCTGGGCGGCAGCTGGGCGAGGTCGCGCGTCAGGAACTGGTAGTTGTTGCCGCCGTCGACGGCCGCGCGGGCGTTGTTGAAGTCCTTGGGCAGCATGATCTTCACCTGCACGCCGTTGTCGGCCGCACCGACCAGCGCCTGCCAGACGTCCGGGTTGTTGAAGTTGGGTGAGAACAGCTTGATCTCGCTCTCGGCCGCGCCAATCGCCGCCAGCAGCCCGCGCGTGGCGTCGCTTGCGAGGTATTCTCCGCCGGCGGGCTTCGACAGGAAGGTCAGCGGGACCATCCCCTTCGAAACCGTGCGGTCGACCGCCGGGGCGGCCCACAGGTCCTTGGCGCCCAGCTCCGTGACGCCGTCCTGGGTGACATGGAAGCGGTGCGCCGAGGCCGCGAAACCGCTCTCGAAGTCTTGCAGGAAGGCCTCGACCACGGGCCCCGTCACCTTGACCACCACCTCCTTGGACTGGGTGTCCGTCAGGTTGGCCGAGCCGACCAGGGCGATCTTGCCGTCGATGATCACGGTCTTGGAGTGCAGCACGTTCAGGTTGGGCACGCGGATGAAGCTCGCCACCTGGGCCTCGACGCCGTGCTGGTGAAGGGCCGCCTTGAGGTCCGCGCTGGTCCAGGCCTTGCCCAGGCTGCCCACCGCGATCTTGGGGTTGAGGTGGAAGCGGAACTCGCCGCCGTAGTTGATCATCACCTTGAAGGCGGGGTTCTGGCGCTGCTTCTCGGCAAGCGCGGCCATCAGCTTCTTGAAGGAGGCCGCGTTGAAATCGATCACGAAGGTCTGGAGGCGCACCTCGTGCTGGGCCTGGCCGATTTCTGCAATGAGCTTGTCGGCAATCTCGTTAACCTGCTCGGAGTGACCCTTCAGCCAGACGTCCTCCACCTTGCCCAGGGTGTTGACCTGGGCGTAGGCGATCGTGCGCTCGTTGGAGGGCACCAGCGCCTTGCGCACGGCCTCGCCGATCTTGGAGCCCTTGCGGATCAGCTGGTCGCCGGCCACGCGGGTGGCTTCGGGCACGACCGTCTTGCCGACGCGGCGGGCGGCGGGGGTGCGCAGCAAGTTGTTGACGAGGCTGGTTTCGATCATAGGGCTAAGGAGTTGTAGGCGGGCGGCGTGAATAAGCCGTTAAGAGAGTTCGCGATCCCGGTTAAGGTTGGGACAGGAAAGTGCTAGCATGGCGTCCATGAGCCCCCACCTACTTCGTTGGCGCCGGTTCGGCACGCGCGAGGTGCGCGAGGCCCGTGCCTTTGCGGCGGCGGGCGGGATCGCGCTCCACGCCAATCTCTTCAAGCTGCACGGGCACGAGACGTTTCACATGCTGGGGCCCGACGAAGCCACCTTGGTCGCGGCGGGCCGCGAGCTCGGGCTGCCGCAGCAGCGCCTGCACCGCAGCCGCACGCTCCATTTCGACCTGTTCGGGGAGACCTTGGCGCGTGCGTTGGCACGTTGTGAGGGCGCCGATGCATAAGTACCAGGTGTTCGTGTGCGTGAACCACCGGACTGACGACGCGTGCTGCGCAGCGAGTGGCGGCAAGGGCTTGCTGGCGAAGTGCAAGGCCGAGGTCGCGGCGCTGGGGCTCGAAGCCACCGTCGTCGTCAAACCAACTGGCTGTATCGACCGCTGCGCCAACGGCCCCGCTTTGGTCATTTACGAAGACAAGGCCCTGGCGATCGTGCCGGAGCGGTACCGGAAATTCTTCATGCAGGGCGTGATGTACGGCCCCGTCACCCAAGACGATATAGGTTCGTTGCTCGAAAGCCACTGTGGGCACGGGCTGTCGTTGGAACGGCTGAAGCTTTCCAACTGACGTGCGGCCCTCGGATGGGTTGGGGAAGGAACCCGATTTCGAGGGAAATCCCCGAAGTTCGCTCCCATAGACGCTTTCAAGGGCATCTATTACGCGACGCGTTTAACGCGAAACGTAATAGATGGGGCTCAAACACTGATGCCCGCAGTGTTGTCCGGTACGGGCCGAAAATTGGATCCCCTCCCTACAGGA
>JAQBPE010000362.1 GCA_028287685.1 Cyanobacteria bacterium RYN_339
GTTGACCGGAAAGCCGACCGACCATCCTAGGGTATGTACCCCAAGACGGCCGAGCTTGGAGTGGCAAGATGAAAATGGCGCGGTATCCCATCTTTGCGGCGATTTGGGCGGTGACCGCTTGCGCGAACACCAGCGATCCCGTGATGTTCCAGCTCGAGCCGCCGGCCCCTTGTCCCGGCCAAAGCGTGAAGGTCAGCACGACGCAATTGCCGGTGAAGGGCGCCATCTATTTGTGGAACACACCCGGCGACTTCACGCTCGACTTCTGGTCCCAAAACCTGACCCAGGGTGGCTCTCGAACCCAGGTCTATCACGGCAGCAGCCTTGTGCCGTTCACCGTAACGCTCGATCCAACAACTACCAAGCCGAAGGACCAGGTTGAATTGACCTATACGGTCAGCCTCGATGGCAAGCCGAAGGGGATTGGGACCAAGTCCATCAACGTAGCGGAGTGTAAGTGAAGAGCCGTCCGGCCATAAAAAAGGCCACCCCGGAGAGTGGCCCGCAGAAGAGGGCTTAGAAGAGCCTGCGCCCGAGCTGAACCCCCAGCGACCCTGGCGACCCGTTTCTACCCGTGTTGATCGCCACCCCCCCGGCCCAGCCCGCGGTGCCATAGAAACTGCCGTCGTTGTGGCCGCCCAAGCCGGCGCCGGCGCTCAAGCCGGCCCCGGCGGAACCCGCGTCGCTGTGGTCGTTGCCGCCGCCGAACGTGCCCTTGAAGAAGGACACGGCGCCGGACTTGCTGCCACCGGAGACGGCTTCGAGGTCGCTGTCGGACAGCTCGCCATCGGTGCTGGTCTTGGCCTGGTACGGCAGCACGATCGTGTATTCAGTGGGCGAGGCTTCGACGACCTTGATCACCAGGCCGGGGGGCAGTGGGGCGTTGACAGCGTTCTCGATAACGGCCTTGGGGTCGGCCAGCAGCAGGGCGCGGAAAGCGGGGTCTTGGAGGGCCGCATTGACGATGATGGTGTTCAGGTCGGCGACCATTTGAGCTTCATTAGGACCGGACATCAGACCTCCTAGGAAAGGGCGAACCTACTTGACGGGCGATGTAACGCATGTCGATAAACGACACTCCGCCAACGCTTCAGTCAACAATTACAATGTTCTATACCCGGTCTGCGGGTCGGAAATACGGCCAATTGATGGTCCTGACCGAGTCGTGCCCAGAAACAACCGTCTCTATTGAGCTTGGTCGATGCCGCCGACGAGGTGCATGCGCCATATGTCCCACTCCGACCCCAACCCCGCCTCGATGACGAGGTCCTCCCCACCCACCGGGTGCCGCAACCCCAATTGGCACGCGTGCAGCCACAGCCGTTGCAAGCCCAACAGCGCCGCCAGGTCGCGGTTCAGCGGCCCCTTGCCGTGGGTGGAGTCGCCGATGATCGGGTGGGAGAGGTGCTTCATATGCCGGCGCAGCTGATGGCGACGCCCGGTCAGGGGTTGCAGCTCCACCAGGGCGCAGCGGGTGGTGGGGAACCGACCTTGCGGCAGGGGCAGCTCGTAGCGCTCGAGCGTCCGGTAGCGGGTCACCGCGTCCTGCATCTCGACGCGCTGGACGCGCATATCGTCGGGCATGCGGCGCAACGGATGGTCGATCAGGCCCTCGTCGTCCGGCCAGCCGCGCACCACGGCGCGGTAGGTCTTGCTCACGCCTTCACCCGCCTCGAAGACCAGCCCCATCGCGCGGGCCGTCGCCGCGTCCAGGGCGAACAGCAAGACGCCGCTGGTGCCCTTGTCGAGCCGGTGCGCAGGCCAAACCGGCCGGTCCAGCTGGTCGCGCAGCAGCTGCAACGCGAAGCGGGTCTCGCCCGCGTCCAGGCCGGTGCGGTGCACCAACAAGCCCGGGGGCTTGTCTACCGCCACCAGATACGCGTCGCCATACAAAACCGTGAGCATGCCGGCTATTCCGGGAAATGCTCGCGCATGTGCGCCGCCAGCTGATCGAGCGTCTCTCGATGGGCCGCGCGACTCTTCTTGTTCGCACCTTCGGCGGTCATCAGCGCGCGAACCCGCGTTTCGAGCCTCTTGCACGCCTTCAACGTGGGCGGGAACTCCGGCGGCGGCGCGGGTTCGTCCCAGCCCGGGAACTTGGCGTTCAGGATCTCGATCAGCGCCTGTAGCTCGACCTCGGCAGGCGTCTGTAAGGTCTGTTCCTCACCGGTGGCATCTCGCGCGATCACCTTGCGCAGGTGGGCGACCCTCGACCGGCCCTGGTCGCGATTCTTGGGAACGTGCAAAATCTGGTCTCCGTGGGGTGGGGTCAGGCGGTCGTCGCAGCGCTGCGACAAGCCTCGAACTCCGTATGATCATGAGAGCATATGATTTGCACGGACGGGGCCGCGTCACGCGCCAAGTCGCGCAACCGGTCCTGATTTGCCAGCCGCGCCTTGCTGTCGACCTCCGTGAGCCGTTGGAAGAGGTCCAGCCCGAGCGACGTTTGCCGCGTCGGGCCGTGCACCTCGCCATGGGCGAAGTAGGCGTCTCCTGCATGGAGCAACCAACCCTTTTCGGTTTGCACCGCGACGCCGCAGTGACCGCGGGAATGCCCATGCAGAGGCACCAGCAGAATGTCCGACCCAATCGTTTGGACCGCTTCGAAACCCTGCCAGCGTTCGCCTTGCACCGTGTGCCGCACCCAGTTCGGGCCGTGCGCCCACATCGCCTGCTGGTAACGGTGGCTCTCGAAGGGCGAGGACGGGGCCATGGCAGCCTCGTGCTCGCTCTCGAAGACATGGACCGCGGCGCGCGGGAAGTCTGCGATGCCGCCGGCATGGTCCAGGTCCAGATGCGTCAAGACGATGTGCCGTACGTCGTCGACGTTGTAGCCCAGCCGCTCGATCTGGCGGCGCGCGGTCTCTTCGGGGTCCAAGCGGGGCCGCGTCATCAGCAGGAACGGCGCGCCCAGGAGCTTGTCAGGCGCCTGAATGGCGTCCAAGCCAATCCCCGTATCCACCAAGACCAACCCGTCGTGGGACTCGATCAACAGGCAATGACAGATCAGGCGGCCAGCACTGAAAATCCCGCCTGTCCCGTGGACGAACCGCTCGCCGGTCGGGCACATGGTGGCACAGTTGAGGTGATGGATGCGCAAGGGTCACTCTTCCGGGGCAGACCGATGAGGGGGTAGAAGCGCCGTACCCAGAACGTCGGTCACCTTTGCAAACGCGATGGGTTAACCCACCTTCACCAACACTTGAGCGATTCTTAAGTCGATGACCGCCCGTTGTCAGCGGCTGGTTAGAGCCCCGGCCGAAGAGAGATCGTGTAGCCACCCAGCCGGTGGCAACGCATCGCAAAGGAGCATCGCATGAACCCCTTCAGCCTCCTCGGCCGTTCCCTGGCCTCCATCGTTCATCTGGCGGGCCGCCGCGAGGCGGGTGCCGTGGTTGGCAAGGAAGCCTGCGAGGGCGTCGCGCGGCAAGCGGGCGAAGTCCTGGGCCGCGACACCGTGATGACCAGCGAGCAGGTTCTGGTGGATCGCCTGGTGAAGCAACTGGATCGCGAAACGAGCTCGGTGCCCGGCAACCGTGCCGTGATGAGGTACCGCGGCGCCCGGAGCTCGCTGAACACGATGTTGGAGAGCGGCACGCTCACGCGCCAGCAGTTCCAGGCGGTCAACGACCGGCTGACGACCAGCGCCGTCGAACGCGAGCTCGGGGAACGGGCGGGCATGGAGCTGCCGATCCGGCTGCGCTGGCTCGACCTCCTGAAGGAAGAGTCCACCATGTCCCCGACGCTCTACGCGGCCACGCGCAAGCGTTCCCAGGATGCGGCGGCGGCGGAGCTGATGGCGATGAAGTTCCCGGACTGGCGGACCGCCAAGTACACCTTCGATCGTTTCGCGGCCGTGGCGGACCTGTCGGCCGAGGCGAAGGCCTCGATGCAGCAGGAGTTGCTGGTCAAGGCCCTGGCCGATGCGGAGAAGCAAGGCCGTCAGCTCGATTTGGTGGTGCCGGGCCCGGACAGCGGAAGCATCGGCTAACCGGCCAGGGCGTGAGATCTGGGCAGGCAAGCGAGCTTGTTGTAAGCTTTCCCCATGACTTACGCACGCTCGAAAGCTTTCCTTCCCATCGCCCTGACGCTCGCACTAGGCGGCTGCGAGGTCATCGACGCCGGCGTGCTAACGCCGCTACCGCCGGCCTCCGGCGCGGTGACCACCACCGGCAAGCCGGCCGCACCCGTCATCAAGCCCCGCGGCGGCGCGATCGGCACGCCGACCGGGGCGACGGTGGAGGCGCGCGTGCTCGACTTGATCAACCGCACACGGGCGGTGGCCGGCCTCACGCCGGTGACCTACGACGCGCGCGCCACCAAACTGTGCATGGCCCACGCGAACTACCTGATGCTCAACGCCAACTCGCCGGCGTTGGCCGGCTTCAGCGCCCACAAGGAAGACCCCTCGTTGCCGGGTTATGACCCCGAGTGGGCCAACCTGAACCTGGGCAACGACGTGCACTTCATCGAGCCCCTGCCCGCGGTCGACGACTGGGTGGCATCGCTCTACCACCGCACGCAGATGCTGGACGCCAACCTCGTGCAGATCGGCTTCGGCTACGCCGGCGACCGGGCCAAGGACAACGCCGCCGCCGTGCTGGCGTTCAAGCAAGGCAGCGGGCCCGAGGCCGAGGTCGCCTACCCGGCCGACGGCCAGACGGAGGTGCCGCTGAACTTCTACGGCGAGTTCCCCAACCCCATCCCGGCAGGCCATACCGGCCCGGTCGGCTACCCCCTCACGCTCCAGGAGCCGAGCAGTG
This sequence comes from Cyanobacteria bacterium RYN_339, assembly GCA_028287685.1. Taxonomy (GTDB): domain Bacteria; phylum Cyanobacteriota; class Sericytochromatia; order S15B-MN24; family JAQBPE01; genus JAQBPE01. Next base: position 4,764 of record JAQBPE010000362.1, read on the forward strand.
CGAAGATGACGGGCTTCAAAGGCTCGCTAACGGATGATGCCGGCCACGACGTGCCCTGCTACTACTCCGACAAGGAGCATCAGGCCAGCTCGCTCTACGACCAGGGCAACGTGGTGTGCCTGCTGCCCCAGCTGCCCCTGGACCTCGCCACCACCTACCACGTGAAGGTCAGCGGCACGCTGGACGGCCAGTCCATCACGCGGACCTGGACGTTCACCTCCCGGCCTGCCCCCGCCGCGATCGAGGCGTCGGACCACGCCGCCGTCGCCGCCCAGGCCGGTCAACTGGCTACGATCGAGGGCAAGGTGCGCTCCGGCGGCAAGCTGGATGACGGCACGATCTACTTCAACTTCAGCGCCGATTTCGACCCATCGATCTTCCTGAAGCCCGAGGTCTGGGCCCAGACCGGCCTGGGCGACCCGGGTGCGCTCGTCGGCAAACGCATCCGGGCCATCGGCCCGCTGGTGAAGGGCGGCTCCTACGCCACCATGGACGTGCCGACGGCCAAGTGGTTCACGGCGCTCAAGTAGCCTCGCCGAGCAACGCGGCCAACTCGGCCAGCACCACCTCCGCCGCCGGGCTCGGCTGGATCCCCGCGCGGCGCACCACGTAGAAGGGATTCGCCACGTCGACGGGCGGTTCGGCCACGATCGCGAGCGTGCCCAGCCGGATGCGCTCCCGCACCGCGAGCTCCGGCACGAAGGCCGCCCCGACGCCTGCCTCGCACAGGTGGATCGCCACCTCCAGCAGGTCGACCTCGGCGCTGACCTTGCGCCGGAACCGCCCGTCCGGCCAGCCGTCCAGTGTTGCTGGGGGCACCACATACTTGAGCGCGTCCCAGGTCGTAAAGGCTTGCGGCAGCGCCACGATGACGGAGGGGTTCATGAGCCCGCCCTCCCAGGCGAGGTCCTGCCGCTGCGGCCGCGCGAACAGGACGCCGAGGTCCACCTCGCCAGCCGCGACCCGCTCTTCTACCTGATCATGCGACATCGACAGGAGCCGCGGGCGGATGCGCGGATGCGCGACGACCAGATTTGCCAGCAGCCGCGGCAGCAAGTAGTTGTGCACGAAGGCGACGCCCGCGATGCTGATCGGCCCGACTGGGACGCGGGAGCGATGGTCGGCGATCGCCTGCTCGATGTTCTCCAGCCCGGCCATGATCCCCGGCACCTGGTCCAGCAGCGTTTGCCCGGCGGGCGTCAGCCTACGCAGTCGCTGGTCTCGTTCGAAGAGCTTGACCTTGTAGTGCGCCTCCAGGCTGGCCACCGCCTTGCTCACGGCCTGGGGCGTCACATGCACGCGCTCGGCGGCCGCCTGGAACGACCCCGTCGCGGCAGCGGCCAGGAAGTAACGCAGGGCGTCGAGGTTCACCATCGCGCCATTATAGCGGCAGGTCGCAACCAATGGTTGTGAAACATGGAGAAAACCCTTCGTTGGACGCGGGAACTCCCGCCCGCTTAGGATGGAACCAAGTACAAAGGAGCCCGTCCATGTCTCTCGCCCGTTTCGCAGCCCCGCTGGGCCTGGCGCTCATCGTTTCGGCCTGCCAGGCACACCCCGTAACGGCCGCCCCCGTCCGGACCGCCATGCAAGTCGGTGTCCGGCAGGCGCCCGCCAGCGTCTCTGGCGACTGGGTGGTGCACCTCTACGTGGGCAAGCAGGCCTTCGCCGACCAGCTCCACCTCGTGGCCGACGCCAGCGGCGCGTTGAGCGGCACGTTGACGGTCACCGGCGTCTTCACCGCCCCGCTGGAAAAGGTGCGCCTGGTGGACGACGTACTCTCCTTCGAGATCCTCGCGCCCGAAGGCGCCAAGCCCTTCCGGGTCTTCTACCGGGGCCAGGTGGAGCCCAAGGCCACCACCATGACCGGTTTCGCCACCCTGGCCGACGGCTCGCTCATGGGCGGCTACGTGGCCCAGAAGCAGGCCCAGTAATGAGCCCACCTGTTCGACAACCACCGCTCCATCCGCAAGTACCGCCCCGATCCGATTCCGGAGGACGTGCTCGATCGGATCCTGGAGGGCGCCATCCGCGGCACGTCGTCGTCCGGCAACATGCAGGCCTTCTCGATCATCGTGACGACGGACCCCGCGCTCAAGCAGGCGCTTTACCCGTTGCACTTCGAGCAGGACATGGTGCTGGAAGCGCCCGCCTTCGTCACCTTCTGCGCCGATTTCCACCGCATGCGCCGGTGGTTGGAAGCGTCCGACGCGCCGGACAACTTCGACAACCTCATGAGCTTCATGATCGGGGCGATCGACGCCATCCTGGTGGCCCAGAGCGCGGCGCTGGCAGCCGAGCAAGAGGGCCTGGGGCTGTGCTTCTTGGGCACCACCCTGGCCAACTGTGCGGCCATTTCGGAGGTGCTGCAGCTGCCTGCCAACGTGGTGCCGGTCGTCGGGTTCAGCCTGGGCTACGCGGCGGAAGCCCCCGGCCCGCGCGATCGCCTGCCCACCCATGGGCTGGTCCACCGGAACGTTTACCAGGCACCCGACGTGCGGGAAATCTACGAAGCGCGCCAATCGCGCGGTTGGGCCCGCTACATGCAGGACGACCAGCTGCGAGCGATGGTGGAGGCCTCCGGCGTCCAAAACCTGGCCCAGCTCTATACCACGGTGAAGTACACGCGCGAATCGCACCAGGCCTACTCCGCGACCATCCTGGACTGCCTGGAGCGGCAGAACTTCCTGGCGGGCTGATTATCGCGCTGAAATCCCAGACTAACGCTACAATTCGTTCTCCCAGGTCCAAGAGGTTGAACCATACGTTGTCTGCAAGAGAACTCTTCGAACGCTACAAAACCGAAATCAACCTACACGACTTCACTCGCCTGGAGCCGCTCATTTCGGCCGAGTGCCAGTTTTGGTTTTCAAGCGGCACCTATCAAGGACTGCAAGAAGTCCGCAACGCGTTCGAGAAGACCTGGAACCTGATTCAGGAAGAAGTTTACGGCGTCACCAACGTCAACTGGCTTGCCGAGTCCCAAGCAGCCGCCGTCTGTACCTACACCTTCACCTGGCACGGCCTGATCGACGGCAAACGGCAGGAGGGCACTGGCCGCGGAACGTCCTGCTTCAGATTGGAAGGCGACGGCTGGAAGATCATCCATGAACATCTGAGCCACTTCCCCAAGTGACGTGGGATGGCAAGCGGCGCTAGCCCGAAGTGGCCTCGATGGAGCTGACCGGCATCGACCAGGGCGCCAGGGCCCTTTCGTCTAGCGCCTCGCGGCCTTCGCCAGGATCACCTCGGCGGTGGTGAGCAACAACCCCTCGTCGCCCAGGCGACGGTCGTTGCCCCCGAGGGCGGTGACGACGGCTTGGACGTGCGAATTGACGCCCGCCAGGTCACCGTTTTGCGCGGCACGTTCTGCCGCGGCGAGGTCCGCCTCAAGGTTAGGCCGTCCCTCAAGCCAGCGGGCCGCCACGGCAGCGCGAGCTTGCTGCCGCAAATGCCGGACGACTGCCAGCACGGGTGCTTCCGTGGTCACGTCGCCCGGCGCGGATGTCACGTCCTTCCGGCTGTTCGACAGGATGTCGAGCCCGTTAGCAAACTCGACCTCGGACATCCCGGGCGGTACGTCGGCGATGTTGGGGATGGGCGTGTCGCCCTGTGCATTGGACGCTAGGACGGCTGGTAGCCCCTTGCTGGTCAACAATAGCTTGCCCAGGGAAGCGCCGGGAGCGACGAGGTGGGCCTCGTCATCCGCGGCCCACGACCACAACGGTCGGTTCCGATAGGCGCCGCCCGACCAGCCCTTGGGTGCCGACGCGCTCAGCACCTTCGACCCCACCGCGATGGCAAACACCGCGAGTTTTTGGCGGCTGGCCGGCGCCGAGGTGATCTGGTACTCGTAGGCTATGGTATTCGTGGCCCGCTGGAAGCTCGTATGGGCCGAGATCGACACGGACAGCCCGCTCGCCTCCAACGCGGCCGGAATCCGCGGCGTCGTAATCGAGGGCTCCGCCACGGTCGTGATATGCCAGTGGCTGTCTTCCACGAAGACCGAGCCGCCCAGCCGCGTGATGGCCTGGCGCCACTTCTGGTTGCCCGACCGGATGTCCGTGCTGATGCCCTGCCGGTGGTTCTCGTGCTTGCTGCCCAAGGTCCAGTAAGGCACGCCATAGGCCGGTCCCAGGTCGAACGGGCCACCTGACGCGATGCTCTGGTCGTTGATCAAGAAATTGGCGGCAAACAACTTGAAGAACTCGTCCGCCAGGCTCACCATCAGCGCCTGGGTCCCGGGGGTGCAGTAGTGATTGACGGGGTGGTCGGCCGTCTGACCCACCAACACGTAGTGATCGGCGGGCCCGGGCTCCGGCATCAGGCCCAGCTCGTAGGCAACCGGCAACTCCGCGCGTCCCGCCAGCCCATCGCCCGTGCTCGCGGAAACCACGTCGATCCCGCCGATGCCCGACGCGCGATAGGTCAGCCGCACCTTCCCTTCCTGATCGGTGGTCACGGTGGTGTCCGGCCCCAGGCTCTTGGCATTGTAAAACGCGCCCACCGGCCGATGCGACTCGTCGTGGAGATGGCCGCCGGAGTGCTCGTTGAAGCCCGCTTGCAGGCGCACGCGCAGCCCGGGAACGGGAACGCCGTCCCGGTTGGCTTGCACGGTCATGGCGGTGCACTCGGCGCCGGCCTCGGCGTCTTTGGCCTTGTCGGGGAGCGGGTGAAGCGTTGGCTTGGCGAAGGAGATGACCAAGCCGGTGGTCTCAGCGGCCAAACGTTGATGCGCTGCAATGGCGCCAGTTTGCGCCTTTGATCCGACGTTGAACGAGGGAATGCGGCCACAGGCCGTGCTCATGGCCAACGCCAAGACGAGACTCAGGGGTCTGATAGGCCATGATTTCATGGGCTACTCCGCTCTCATTAAAGTCTCTTTGCCTAACGTTAATCCAATCTTAACATGTACCGGGGCAATCGTCAATTGGCGGCACCGCTTGCTCCGACGCTGGTCGGCAAACTATAGTACCTGCGGCTCGAGCCGGAGAGGAACGTCATGATTTCGAAGAACACCGTTTGCATTTGGTATGACCACGGCGCGGAGGAAGCTGCCCGCTTCTACGCCCAGACCTTCCCCGACACCACAGTCGGTGCCGTGCACATCGCACCGTCCGACTTCCCGAGCGGCAAGAAGGGCGACGTCCTCACGGTCGAATTCTCGGTGTGCGGCGTGCCCTGCGTGGGTCTCAACGGCGGGGACGCGTTCAAGCAAAGCGAGGCATTCTCCTTCCAGATCGCCACTGACGACCAGGCGGAAACCGACCGCTACTGGAACGCGATCGTCGGCAATGGCGGCGAGGAGAGCATGTGCGGTTGGTGCAGGGACAAGTGGGGCGTGTCCTGGCAGATCACGCCGCGCGTCCTGACGGAAGCGATGGCCAAGGGCGGCGACGTCGCCAAGCGCGCTTTCGAGGCCATGATGGAGATGCAGAAGATCGACGTCGCCAAGATCGAAGCGGCGGTGCGCGGCTAGATCAACGGCACCCGCGAATGCCGGTAATGGCGTAAGTAGCCCGAGCCTCCGGTCATCACGTCGTCAGGCGGCCACGGGTGACCTCGAGTCGTTGCCCGAACTCGACAGGGCTCGCGGCGGCGTCGGTCAGTCCCGCCTCCTTCAGTAAGCCCACCAGGACCGGTCGGTGATCATGCAGGAGGCCATGCTGCGTCGGTTGCTCCTGCCTGTGCCCGTGAGCGTGACCGTGCTGGTGACCGTGAGCGTGGCCGCGCTCGTGACCGTGTCCTGCTTGCTCCAACGACTGAAAGTCGATGATGAAGACGCGCCCGCCAGGCCTCAATACGCGCCGGATCTCACCGACGGCTCGTGCGAGGACGTCGGGCGCCAGGTGATGCATGACCAGGCTGCTGACAACCACGTCCACGGTGGCATCCGCAAAGGGAAGTTGCGCGATCGACGCAACCCGATAGTCGATCGCGAGGCCAGCGCGCTTGGCCCTGCGCCGAGCGCCCGCGACCAGCGCTTTCGAGAGATCGATGCCGGCGACGTGTCCGGTCGGTCCGACGCGCCGGCTCAACATCAGCGCCAACTCCCCGGTACCGCACCCGAGGTCAAGCACCGACTCTCCCGGGGTCACCTCCACCAGGTTGGCGGTGAACTCGCGGAATGACCCTGCCTTACCGCCTATCCATTGGTTGAGGGTTGTCTCATAGCGCCAGGGTGCGAGTGCGCCCCGAATGGACGACGCCTTTACCTTGAAGGCGGAATGGTTAGCCATGGTCAAGATGCTCCTGACGGCCATGCGGCGCTCGCCGGCCCAATTCGGTCGACAGTTCGGCGAGCGTCACCCGGCTGAACTTCTCCAACACCATCGCCTCCGCCTCCCGAAGCGCCTGATCGATCACCTGGTTGACGACCTGTTCGACGAGGCAAGCCGGGTCGTCGTTGCGGAGGCCCATCGCCAACATGGGGGGCTCGCCGAGGGCTTTGTGGATGTCGCGGAGGGTGATGGCGTCGAGGTCGCAGGCCAGGCTCCAACCGCCGCCATGGCCCTTCTCCGAGTGGATCCAGCCTGCTTCCCGCAAACCGGCCAGCGTTCGACGTACCACAACCGAGTTCGTCTGCAATGAAGTGCCCATCTCCTCCGAGGTCATCGGTCGCTTGCTGTGCGCCATGTGCAAAAGGAGGTGGAGGACCAGCGACAGGCGGCTATCTCGTTTCATGTAACTTATACTATTACATGATGGGCGGCACCGTCAACGGCGTGGTTTCGATTTCGGACCAAATCCACTAACCTGTCGAACGACCGTTCACCCGATCCCCGCAGGAGGCTCCATGACCACGGCGACCATCACCTACTCCCCCGGCAAGTTCGTCTTCCACGAGCTGTACACCCAGGACCCGGCGGCCAGCAAGAAGTTCTACTGCGAGCTGTTCGGCTGGACGGCGCAGGACCTTCCGATCGGCCCGGACGCCTTCTACACCCGCTTCATGCTGGGAGAGACGATGGTTGCCGGCATGATGCCCATCGCCCTCATCCCGGCCCCGGACGACCAGAAGCCGCCCGCGCACTGGGCCGTTTACGTGTCCGTGGATGACGTGGACGCCGCCACCGAACGTGCGGTGGCCGGCGGCGGCACGCTGTTGAGCGGGGTCCATGAAGTCCCCGGCATGGGCCGCTGGTCGGTCATGTTGGACCCCCAGGGCGCGATGTTCCGCCTCTACAAGGCGGCCGCGGGCGATGGCGAGGACGTCGACGGGCGCGAGTGGGGCCGCTTCTGCTGGGAGAGCCTTGCCACCTCCGACGTGCCGGCTGCCGTGAAGTTCTACCAGGACGTGGTGGGCTGGGGCACCGAGCCCATGGGCCAGATGCCGCTCTTCACGCGCAAGCGTGCGAACGGCGAGACCGTGAGCGTCGCCAGCACCGGCCCCGCCCACAACACGCCGCACTGGGGCGCGTTTGTGTCCACCGCGGACGCGAATGCCACCCTGGCAAAGGCGAAGGCGCTGGGCGCCAAGGTCCTGCTAGAGCGGACGGAGATCCCGAACGTGGGCGCCTTCGCGATCATCGACGATCCCAACGACGCCGCGCTCTACCTCTTCGAGCCCGCGCCCAACAGCTAGGCTCTTCGGGCTTCCTGGCCCCGCGTCATCGAGGCCAGGAGCCGGCCTGGAAAGCCACCTTGCGAATGCCGCAGGGCGACCCGTTCGTGTTGCTGCCGAAGTCTGACACGTAGAGGTCGCCCGCCCGGTCCACTGCGATTTCCCCCGCGTTAAGGAAGCGCGTGTGGCCCAGGTCATGGCCGATGTAACCTGTGGTGCCCTGGTTGGCCGGGCTGAGCACCGTGCAGGTGCCATCCGGGTCCAGGCGGTAAAGCTGTTGGGCGCTGAAGTAGATAGCCCCGGAGGGGTGCCAGGCCAGCTCCGCGGGCAAGATGTTGCCCTTCAGCAAGCGGATCAAGGTCGTGACCTGGCCGGACGGTGATACGCGCTGGATGCAGTTGGCCCGATGATCCGCCACCAGCAAGTTCCCCCCGCCGTCGAAGGCGAGTCCCTCGGGCTCGTCGAAGCCCCGGGCGAAGGTCGAGACGTCGCCGGCGGGCGTGATGCGCTTGATCACGTTGGCTTCTTGGTCGGAGACGTACACGTTGTCCGCCGCGTCTACGGCCAGGCCCCAGGCCCGCTCGAATTGCTGCGGCTGGTGCAGTGCCTGCGCACCAAACTTGCCCGCCGCCACCACGGACGCCTCGCCATTGGGTGCGAACTTGAACAAGCCCGCCTGGTAGTCCGTGGCGTACAGGTTGCCCTGGTGGTCGAAGGCCATCGAGGTGGGCACGAAGCTCACGGCCTCGAGGGTGGCATGCTTGAATTCGCCGACGGCACCGTTCGGCGCGATCACCTGGATCCGCGGACCGTCGGCAACATACAGGTTGCCCGCGGCGTCGAAGGTCATGGCGTAGATGCCAAAGAAGAGCATCGTTTCGCGGGTGTTGCCCCCGGGCCCGCCGATGACGCTGCCCGCCCACGTGCTCACCACGGGCGCCGTGCCGGGGCCGGGCCAGGGCTTCGGGTTGGGCCAGCCAACGAGTGGCTCGTAGGCCGTGTCCTCCGGGTCCGGCGACCAGTGCGGGTCGTGGCCAACTTGGGCCAGCTTCGGGCTTACTCGCTCGGTCTCCGGCCTTTGCTTCGCCGCGGCCACGGTCCGCTGGTGGGTGCGTGCCGGCTCCTGCTTCGGCTTGGAGCGCGCGCAACCAACCAGCACGCAGCCCAGCGCGAGGGCCAGGGGCAAGCCCCCAAGCGGCCTACGCATCAGCGCGACCCCGGTAGGGAGGCTCGCCAGCCCTTACGCAGCACCCGGAGCGCGTTGCCCGCCATGATCGCTTCCGCGTCCACGGTCCCATATCGGGCCACCAGTTGCTCGCCCAGGCGCGCGTAGTCGCTCATCCGCCGGTACCCGGGCAACCCGCGCGTGAACCCATCCATATCCGACCCGATCGCCGCATACCGGTGGCTCCCCGTCACGGCCGCGATCCGATCGATGTGGCGGCACAACAACCCGAAGCCGCGGTCGGCCGCGGGCAGGCCATTCCCCAACATATGCTCGCACAGGATCACCCCCAACACGCCGTCCCGCGCGGCGACCTGGGCGATCGTCTCGTCGCTCAGGCAGCGCTCCCGGTCCCCGAAGCGGCAGGCCATGTGCGAGGCGATCACGGGCACGCTTTTCTCCGCATCGAGTGCGTCCAAGAGGGCGAACGTGTCGGCGATCGCCCGCTCGCTCATGTGGACGATGTCCACCAGAACGCCATTGCCCACCATCGCCATGACCAGGTGCCGCCCCAGCTCCGACAGCCCTATGTCCGGCTGCGGGAACAACCGGTGGAACAAATCATCCGGGATGTAGGGGATGGCCCGCGACACCGTAGCGAGGCCCCGCCAGAAGAAGTGCGCGGGACTCACGTAGGCCAGCCCCCGCCCGGCGAGGGTCGCCACGTTCGCCGTAATCGCGTCCGGCGTTCCGCCCAGGTGGAAGCCGCCTTCGATCGCGTGGAGGAAGGCCACGCGCCCCTCGGCGATCGCCCCATCAAGGTCCGCCACGTTGCGACACACCCGCGCGGTCTCGGGATGCCGCCGGGCCAGGTGCCGCTCCACGGCCTCCAGTTGAGCGAGCAAGCGCGGGAAGTACGCGTCGTCCGGTGGTGCCCCGTAGCCGTGGGACAGGTCGAACTCGTCGAGGGGCGAATACAGGACGGAGAGCACGACCCCCACCCCGCCTTCCCGCATGGCCGACACCGTCGCCCCGGGCCGGGACGTGAAGGTCTCGTAGTTGCCAATCCGGCAGGCCAATTCGAGCAGCGCGGCATGGGCGTGGTCGCCGGGGTGGGCGGTCTCCACGAGCGCCCGGCGGAAGTCTCCCATCAGGTGCATGGGGTAATGCACGTGAAGGTCTACGAACATGGCAACTCCTCCGACGTCGACGCGTTTCCACGCTACCACAAGATAACCAAGCTAGCGTTCACCGGGTAAGATGTCGTCGCGGCCCAACATTTTGCCACGCCCAGGAGGTCCCCATGTCACGCCCATTCGCCACCTGTCTCGTCGTCCTGGGCTTGCTTGCGGCGGCGCCCGCCTGGGCCCGCGGCGAGGCGACCCCGCTGAAGTTCGCGCCCGGCGCCTCGAGCGCCTCGGTCCAAGGCGGGGCGCCGCAAGGCCTGCACGCGCATTACACCCTGGGGGCACGCAAGGGCCAGAAGATGAAGCTCCGCGTAAGCTCCACGGGCAACAACGCCGGTATCGCGATCTTCCTGCCCGGATGGACGTTCGATAAGGACGGTTACCCCAGCGGCAAGATGCTCGCCGGCGCCGGCGAAAAAGAGGACGTGTCCACCTGGAACGGCACCTTGCCGGCCTCCGGGACCTACCTGGTCGACATCGGCGGCAGGCATGGCGGGACCGACTACAAGCTGACGGTCGAGATCAAGTAGAGGCAACGGGGCCGTTGCCAGGAGCACCCCATGCTGCGTAGATTGGCCACCCTGGTCCTGACGATGGCCGTGCAGGTCTCGATCGTGGCGGCCCTGGCCACGCGCACGGTCATGGCCAACGACCTGAAGATCGCCTATTCGGAGGCGGGCGCGGGCACCCCGTTGGTCTTCATCCACGGCTTCCCGCTGAACCGGCACCTGTGGGACGCGCAGGTCCAGGACCTGGCCGCGGACCACCGCGTCATCGCCATCGACTTGCCGGGCTTCGGCGACAGCCAGGCCCGTGGCGGCTCCGTGACCATGGACGTGTTGGCCGCGGACGTCCATGCGGTGCTCCAGCAGCTCCGGGTCGAACGGCCGGTCATCATCGGGCACTCGATGGGCGGGTTCGTGTCGCTGGCTTACGCCGAACGCTACCCCCAGGACCTGCGCGGCCTGGTGTTGGTCTCGACCAATGCGGAGGCCTCCTCGGAGAAACGGGCCGTCGCGCATCGGGCGCTCGCCGAGCAGGTGCGCGAGGTGGGTGCGGCGCCGGTCATCGACGCGTTCGCGCCGCTTATGGGGCCCGCCGGCGCTCTCGATCCCGCGCTCGACCTCCGGGCCCGCGCGCTCATGGCGACCGCCAGCCGCGATGGGCTGGCCAGCTGCCTGGTCGGCATGTCGCAGCGGCCCGAGCGGCTCAAGTGGCTGTCAACGTCGACGATCCCGGCGCTTGTGCTGACCGGGACGGCGGATCAAACGATCCCGATGGCTGCCTCGCAGCGGATGGCGGCCGTGATGTCGAACGCGAAGCTTGTCGCGCTGGAAGGTGGAGGGCACCTGCTCCCGCTCGAGCGCCCGGCCCGCTTGACTGCGGAAATCCGGCAGTTCGCTCGGACGTGCCCCCCCACGGGTGGCGCCGAATGATCGGGCGTTGATCGCGGCGCTGTAGCCGAGGCCCCGGAACGATGGGGCTCCCACGGGCGGTCGCGCCCTGGAGCCCTGCGTTACGAGCGCCGTTGGTTGGGGCATGGGTCCAACCATGCTCAAGCGCGCCCTGTTCCTCGCGGCCCTGTTGGCCGCCCCCTCCGCCCACGCCGCCCCTGCCGGCACCGTCTTCCTGGCCGGCGGCCACGTCATGGACCAGGACGCCGACCTCTGGAAGGCGTTCATCGGCCGGGCCAGCTCCCCCACCATCGCGGTCTTCGGCAGCGCCCGCGAGTCCCTGAAGGTGGCCCGCGGGGCTTACGAGCAGGATACCCCCGGCATCTGGTGCTACCAGCATGTGCTGAAGCACTACGGCGCCAAGCCCCGCTTCGTGCCCATCGCCATCGACAATTACCGCCAGGCGGCGCATGACCCGGCCAACTTGAAGTTGGTGGAGCAGGCCGGCGGCGTGTGGTTCGGCGGCGGCGCCCAGGACTTGCACGCGCGGTGCCTGCTGGAAGATGACGGTCGCGACACGCCGCTGATGTCCGCCGTGCGCAAAGTTTACCAGCGTGGCGGCGTGGTGGGCGGCACCAGCGCCGGCGCGGCGGTGATGGACAAGCTGACCTATGGCGACGGCGAGAGCGCGGACTACCTGCTGGCCAACCGGTTGGTGAAGCGTCCGCTGACGGCCTTCGGCAAGGCGGACACGGCCATGGGGGATGGCAAGACCGGCGGCTACACCACGGGCTTCGGCTTCACGTCGGGCATCGATGCGGCCGTGGACACACACGTGGACGCCCGCGGCCGCTATGGCCGCGTGTTGGTGGCCATGGGCCAGCTGGACTACCACTTCGGCATCGCGCTGGCGGAGAACACGGCCCTGGCGGTGCAGGGACAGCGTGGCGTGGCATTCGGTGCGGGCAGCGTGGTGGTCTTCGACGGGCGCCAGGCCGAGATCGCCAAGGCCGGGCGCTTCACGGCGCGCGACGTGGGCGCCAGCGTCTTGCGCGCCCATGATGCCTATGACTTCACCACCGGCGAAGCCACGCTCGGCCGCCGCCCCTCGCCCGGCCCGCTGCCCACCGCGCCCGCCAACCTACTGAATCGCGACGCCTTGCCCCGCGTGATCGAAGCCTTCCAGGCCAGCGGGGCCCGCGAGCTGCGCTGCCCGGCGCCGGCCGCGAAGCTCGTCTTCACCCTGCGCCGCGGCTACACCACCCTGCTCGATGTGACCCCCCTGGAGGCCCCGTGAAGTCCCTGATTTGCCTGGCCGTCGCCGCCTCGTTGGCGCAAGACGCCCTGCCCGTGGGCGAGCTGAAGCAGCGCATGGGCAACTACTTCAACGCCTACGTGAAGGACCTGGAGGTGCTCACCAACATCGACTCGGGCTCCGGCGACGTAAAGGGCAGCAAGGCCGTCACGGACCTGTTGGCGGCCCAGCTGACGGCCTCGGGCGGCCAGGTGGAGCGCCTGACCAACGACAAGGGCACCCACCTGATCGTGCGCTTCAAGGGCCAGGGCAAGAAGAAGCTGTTGCTGATGGCCCACACGGACACCGTGTTCGTGGCAGGCGACGCCGCCAAGCGGCCTTTCCGGGTGGATGCCCAGCAGCACGCCTGGGGCCCGGGCGTGGGTGATGACAAGGCCACCTGCCTGCAGCTGGTGTACGCCATGAAGCTGATGAAAGAGTTGAACTACAAGGGATATGGCGAGTTGGTGCTCTACTTCGACGCCGAGGAGGAGACCGGCTCCGACTTCGGCGAGCAGATCATCACGCGGCTCGCGAAGCAGGCGGATGCGTGCCTGGTCATGGACACCGCGCGCCCGAACTGGGGCATCGTGGCCCAGCGCAAGGGCTACGCCACCTACCAGATCGACGTGAAGGGCATCTCCGGCCATGCCGGCAACGCCCCCCACCACAGCGCCAGCGCCACGATGGAGCTGGGGCACGTGATCACGGCGCTCTACAAGCTGGCCAGCCCCCTGCCGGGCGACCCCCACAGGTTCACGGAAGAAGCCCTCGCGAAGCGCCACGTGCCGGACCGCGGCCAATTCATCCCCGCGAACTCCATCAACGTGGGCGTGGTGAGCACCCCCAACACCAAGCGCAACGTGATCCCCGACGCCGCTTCCGCCGTGGTGGAAATCCGCTGCTTCGAGCTGGCGGAGTTGAAGCGCCTGGACAAGGCCATCCGCGCCATCAAACCCAAGGTCCAGGGCACGAGCATCAGCGTGAAGGGCCAGATCGTGGTGGGGCCGGAGCAGAAGACGCCCAAGGTCCAGCAGCTGATCGATACCTACAAGCGGGTGGTCAAACAGGCGTACGGTGCCACGGTCACGGAGTGGCTGGCGGGCGGCATCTCGGACGGCAACGTCGCCGCCCAGTACACCCCCACCATCGACGCGTTGGGCGTGGAAGAGCACGACGAGCACACGGCGCGGGAATGGGTGGACCTGACCACCGTTACGCCGCGCACCGTGTCGCTGGTCAAGTTCGTCCAGGCCGTGTGCGAACGGTAGCCTTTCGCGCGGACGCCGGAGGCGCGTGACATGGACCCTCGGGTGGAGCAACTGGACGCGCGTGAAATCGACGGCATCGTCGACCTCTCGCAATCCGTAGGGTGGGACTACGCGCCGGCGGAGATCGCCACGGCGATGGCGGCCGGAACGATGGTAGGCGTCCGGGACAGTGCCGGCGGCCTACTCGCCTGCGCCGGGATCTTCCTCTATCCTAGCCTGGCGTCGCTCGGCCTGGTGATCGTGCGGCCGGAGGCCCAGGGGCGCGGGCTCGGCCGTCACGTGACGGCAGCGTGCGTCGAGCTGGCAGGCGATCGCCCGGTGGTCCTTGCCGCGACGGAGGCCGGGCGGCCTCTCTACGAGCGGCTCGGGTTCCACACGGTAGGGACGCTGCACAAGATGTTCGCGGCGACGTGGACGCCCATCGATCAATCAGTGACGGTGGCCGACGGGCTGCCCGACCAGGTGCAGACCATCGACTTGGATGCCGCCGCGCTCGGCACGTCCCGCGCGGCCTTCCTCGCTGCACGTATCGCCCAGGCCTGCGACCACGTCAGCGTCCGCGACGGCGCGGGCGAGACGGTGGGGTTCGCGCTGGCCGTGCAGGCGCCGGAGGTGCGGGTCATCGGGCCCGTGGTCTCGCAGGACGCGGGGACTGCCTTGGCGCTCGTGGATGCGCTGGCGAGGCGGCATGGGGGGCGTCTGCGGATCGACGTGCCATCGGAACATAACGGCCTCGTCGAAGCGCTGCAGGCGCGCGGCTTCGTGCTTGACCGGATCGTGCCCGTGATGGCGCTGCGGCCCGAGCGGCTGCCGCAAGGCAATGGAACGCGCTTTGCCATCGCGGCGCAAGCCTTCGGCTGACACCGCCGCTCGCCGAGGGCTAACCTCCGGGATTGCGGAAGTAGGCGCGGAAGCCTGGCTGAGACTTGATGTTCTTCGAGCTCTTGCCTGGAAAGTGCTTTTGATTGGTCTTGCTGGGGGCGCTCACCTCGCCCGTCGGGGCAGCCGGCGACTCTGGCGAGCTAACGGCGTCGACTTCGTAGCCCGGTTGGCCTTCATGGCAATTCTTGAACTTCTTGCCGCTGCCGCAAGGACAAGGCTCCCGGCGATTGGTCCTGACCGTGGCGGAGGCTGGACTTGCGGCCGTGACGGCCGTTTCAGGCAGATCGGACTGGGTGACTTCTTGTGGACTGTTCATGCCTTGCATCCTCACGGGCGCTGCCGGTCTGACTGCACACCGTAGTGGGTGGCGATTATCACGATACCACGCCATTGCGGGCAAATCGTTGGCCGCTTGCTCGTCACCTGGCACGCCTGCCAGCCCGAAGGAGGAGGCCGCGGGAGCGCGTTGGATGTGTGTTTTCTCTGTTATATGTTCGTTAAGGCAAGCAACCCGATGGCCTCGGGCCGGGAATAGTTACGTGGGAAACCAGCTACGCGTGGAGGACAGATGACGACTATCAACGAGCCGCAACGGGTTGCCAATAGCACAGGCGGCAAGCCCCCCAGCGTAGCCAATCAGGGTGCGGTCGCGCCCGGTGCCGAGCCCCAAACGCCCCCCAAGGGCAGTTCTGGTGCGGCCGGCAACCAGCCCCTTCCGGCCCAGCGCGCCGCCCCGACCGGCATGACCTTGCCTGCCTGGAGCCCTCCCTCGACGGCCGCTGCCGCGGTGCCCTCCTACAGCGACACCTTCGGCAACCATGGCTACGTCAAGGACGGCAGCAACCCCGCGATGTTGGGGCTGATGTCCCGCGCGGTCGCGGCCAACCCGCAGCTTGCCAGCGGTCCCCTCGGCCAAGGCGTGAAGGACGGCCATGTGGGGCCGCAACAAGTGAAGGCACTGCAAGACTTCCTGCAGTCGAAGGGCTATTCGGTCGGCTCGAAGGGCGTCGACGGGAAGTTCGGGCCCGACACCCACGCCGCGTTGGCGAGCATGTTGAACGGCCAGCCGCCCCAGGCCGCCAAGGCGGACCCGAAGCCCGCGAACACCGACCCGAAGCCTGCCGCCGTGCCGCCCAAGGGTGAGACGCCTGCCGACCCGGGCAAGGTCAAGAAGGATCCGGTCGTCCCGCCCAAGGATGCACCCGCCAGCACCCCCACGGACAACCACACCGCGGTCTACGACGTCTCGTCGCACACGGTTACCTTGCCCGACGGCACCAAGCTGGAGGCCCATTCCGGCCGCGGCGACGCCCAGGACGATCCCAACTCGCAGAACCAGCGCAACAAAGGGACGACGCCAACGGGCGTCTACAAGCTCACACCACGCGAGGCAAGGTATCACGGCGTGGCGGCGCTGCGGCTCACGCCGGTCAACGGCACCAACACCCACGGACGCGACGGTCTCCTGGCCCACACCTATATGCTTGGGCCCAAGGGTGAGTCGCACGGCTGCGTGGTTTTCAAGAACTATCCGGCGTTCCTCAAGGCCTATAACAGCGGGCAGATCAACCAGATCAAGATCGTCCCGTAGCTTTGAACCGTGGCGCACCCGATACGGGTTCAGTAAAATCGTGATGCTCGACCGCCAAGCGTGCATCCTGGGCGCCTTGTTGGCGATCGCCTCGCTGGCGCTGCCCGCGCAGGCCAGCGCGCCAGCGCGTTTGCCGCCGGCCGCAGCGGAGCAGGCCTTTGCCGAATGTGGCCTGGTCTTCCTGGGCCAGGTGGTCAGCGTGTCGAAGGATCCGCTCGGGTTTGACTCGCATGCCCGCGTGCGCGTTCTCGAGGCCTGGAAGGGCAACCCCGGAAGGGAACTGGCCGTCTCGGGCCAGGGCGGCCCCACTTACCCCGCGCGGATCTTCAAGCCGGGCCAACGGCTTCTGTTCTACCTGGAGCGCTCGCTGAACGGCCGCCAGCCCGGGCCCATAAGCGTGAACCCACGGGGCGAGGTCCACGCAGACTCGTTCACGGATCGGGTCGTGCCGGAGGCGGAGGCCGGCCCGGAACTCGCGGTCTTGCGGCGGAAGCGCCGGCGGCCGCGGTCCCCGGCGCACGCTGGCTAGCCCGAGACCGGTTCTGCTCGGCGTCGGGCTCCAGGTCGTTGCGCCAGGTCGGGTTACGCCTGGCCCTTGATTAGCCGAAGGTCGAGAGCAGGTCGTGGCGCTGGCCGTGGAGGTGGTTGGCGCGCTTCTTCAAGTTCGAGGCCAGCAGCCAAAGGCCCACGAACACGGGGATGGCGGCGACCGTGACCCAGCCGGCACTTTCCACGAACGAGCTGCCGATGGAGTACATCACGCCGCCCGCGCCGGCCAGGGCCGCGACGCCGACGCCGACCCAGGCGGCCTGGGAGCCGAGGCCGCTGCGGTGTTCCCGGCGCGACATCTGCGTGGTGCGGTCGAGGAGGTCGTCGCTGGCGGTCGGGCCCAGCTGGTCCACGGCGGCCACGTACTGGTCGCGGCTGAACTTGCTGCAAGGCGCAGCGGCGTTGTCGCATGCTTCCTTGAGGCGGAAGGCGCGGCTCATGGTCGAGCTGTCGTTGCTGCGGGTACCGGCGATGGCCTTGGACATGGCTTACTCCTTCTCGCGGTGATCGACCGCTCACTCTTGGATAGGAGCGTTATAGGGAGCACGCTAACACGCCGCTGACAGGACCGCGCGCCCGCCGTTAAGAGGTTGTTATCTTTCGGGTCGTGGTGCTTAACTGCATCCTCTTGCTCGTTCACGCGGCCCCCCGCCCCCTGCCCGCGGGTACAAGGTCGACAAGGCGCCCGGCAGCGAGCGCGGGAGGCACCAAATGTCATCAAAGCCGGCCTTCGTGGCCCACGTCGCGGCCCAGATGGAGGGCGCGGGCGAGCTCGTCCGGAAGGCGATGTTCGGCGAGTACGGCATCTACTGCGACGGCAAGCTGATCGTCCTCGTCTGCGACGACCACGCCTACCTCAAGCCCACCCCGGAGGGCCGCGCGTTGATCCCGGACGCCCCGGAGGCCTCGCCCTACCCTGGGGCCAAACCCTGCCTCGTGCTAGACGGCGTCCTGGGCGATCCAGACCTCATGCGCGAGTTGGCCGCGGCGACCTCCCGCGCCCTTCCAGCTCCCAAGCCCAAGCGCGCCAAGAAGCCGAAGGTGCCCTAAGGAGCAAGCTGGTGATGCGGCGTCATGACGTCCGCGGGATGCGGGTGGGTTTGCGCGGCGGTATGAAAAAATTAGCCAGACCCCTTGAATGGAATAATTCCCTACTGGAATGCTACGATTGGGCAATGTTCATCGCACGCGCGACCCTGGCCGCTACCCTCGTCGTCGGGCTCGTCGCACCTTCCGCGGCAGCCGCGCCGGCGCCGGAGGCCCCACTGACCGGGCCGGCGAGCAAGTGGGTTAATCCGAACTGGCTTGATCCGTACTTTCTTTTGCCGGCCGCGCCGCTCGGCCTGATGGCGGGGTACTTCGTCGTTGGGCGGCCGGACCGGGCCTTGATCGCGCCGGTCGGGTTCTATGCGGCAGCGATCGCCGGCGGTATCGCCGGGCATAGCCTTGGCCAACTGGGGTCGCCGTCCGGCGCCGGCCAGAAGGCGTTGAGCGACTTCGTCTTCGGCGCCACGGTGGGCGGGCTGGGCTGGGCGGGCCTCGTCCTGGTGGACCAGGCGCTGTCCCCCCACTGGGGTGGGCCGTTGCTGGCGCCGGCGCTCTCTGTCGGCCTTGCGGCGGGGATGTTCGGGGTGGGCTATAACGCGATCGGCTACCGCTGATCGCGCACGGGAGGATCACGGCACCCATGGACGAGGAAGCACTGGACGCGATGATCGATCGGTACCTACCGCCGGTGGCGGCCGCCGCACGAGCTGCCATGGCCAGCATGCGCACTCGCTTCCCGGGGGTGCACCTGGTCGTCTACGACAAGCGCACGATGCTCGTCATCGGGTTCGGCGCCTCGGCCCGCCAGGCCGAAACGCCCTTCTCGATCGCGCTCTACCCCCGCTGGGTCATCTGCTACTTCCTGCGCGGCGCCGGCCTCCAGGACCCTACGGGGCTGCTCGCGGGCGGCGGCAAGGTCGTGCGCCACTTGCGGCTGACGCGACCGGACCTGCTCGATGACCCCGCCGTTCAGGACCTTATCGACCAGACCCTTGCCAGGCTCCGCGAGGAGGGGCTCCCCACCCCCGGGACGGGCGATGGCGGCGTGACGCTGAAGTTCAGCGCGACTACCAGGCCATGAGGCCGCCGTCCACGGCCCGCGAGAAGGCTGTGGTCGACGGGGCCGGCCTGGCCGTCGGCAGCGTGGTCGGACGCATGGCTTACTCCGTGCAACTGGTGGCGCGCCTGACGGTCGCCGCCGGGTGCCTCTTCTGGATCCTGGCGGAATGGAATTGGAACCAGTGGTGGTGCATGCCGCCTGCCTTGGTGCTGGCCCTCGTCATTCCTTGGCCCAAGCGGCTGCCGGCGCAGGCGCAACCCGTTGAGCACCCTGCACGGCTGGTCGGGGAGGCCCTTCTGGTCGGCCTTCTGCGCACGCTGTCTAACCCGAGACCGGTTCTGCTCGGTGTTGGGCTCCAGTTCGTTGCGCTGGCCATCGCGGCCCGCACGGGGGAGTGGTCGTTCGAGACGCTGGCGACCCTGGTGTTCTGCTCGCATATCGTGCACTTCATCTTGAACGCTCGCCAGGTCGAGATACGCTTGGCTCTCACCGCCGGCTGCACCGCCAGGGTTGGCGGCTCCCTCGGCTTCCCGGCCAAGTTCGTCAGTTACGTCGTGGCTTGGACGGCAATAGCGGCGGCGCTGCTGATGCCATACGGCTTGATGTTGGGCCCGTTCTGGTTGCCCCGCGCGCTATACCAGGCCATGGCAACTGACGTCCCCGGCTTGTTCCTCGTTTTCCTGGGGCTCGGGGTCGTCCTGACCCCAATCGCCACCTGGCTCGCCCTGCGTCTACTTTTCGCGCCGCTACTCACGCTGGATCGGGGGATGACTGCCTGGACGGCGCTTTCGGAGAGTTTCCGGCGTTCCAAGGGTCACTTCAGCACCGTGAGCTTTCTCCTGGTGGCCCAGGCCATGTTGGTGGCGCTCGGGGCATTCAGTCACGGGCTGGCCCTGCCGATCACCATGCCCATTTGCTCCTGGGCCGGGATCCTGTTGTACCGGCGCGTTGCCACGCCGCAGCGCGGCGGCCCCGGACAGCGCCGCCGCCTGCAAAGCCAACCAGCGGGCCCGGCAATCGCCGCGGAGTCGTCCCGCCTCACGCCCTTCGACGTTGTCGATCGGCTGGCAGACGGGTTCGAGGTCTGAGGGTTCGACCTGCTCATTCGCAGAGCGTCGGTGACTACACCCGAGACCGTTTCCGGCGTGAGGCCTTCAGGTGGGACGTCAGAGTGTGGCGAGCACGCTCGCCAGCCGCTCGCCCAGCTTGCCCCAGCCATCGCCGATCCCCTTGAAGGCCATCGCATCCTTGGGCAGGAAGCCGTCGTGGTCCAGGTGGAGGATCGTGCCGCCGGAAGCCGACGGGTCCAGGGTCCAGGTCAGGACGGTCTCCAAGCCGCCGCCGCACCAGGTGTGGGACAGCTTGCTGGGTTCTTCCACGACCAGCACCTCGCAGTGGACGGTGCCGTCCCAGTGTGGGTTGGGCTTGCCTTGCATGGTGAAGCGGTGGCCGACGATGGGCTTGAAGTCATTGGGCATCAGCCACCGCGCAAGCAGCTCCGACTCCGTCAGGGTGCGCCACACCGTGGCGGGCGGCTTCGCCAGGTCGAATGCCATCTTGATGGCCTGGGGCGTGCCGGTGGTCATGGGTCGATCTCCTCGAGCAGGGCCTTCAGGTGCTGGGTGCGATCGAGCCAGAAGGCCTGGTAGTGCTCGATCCAGTCGATCAGTGGGCGCAGCCCCGTCGGAGCGACCTTGTAGTGGATGAACTTCCCGTTCCGCCGCTCCACGACGAGGCCGGCGCGACGCAGCGCTTGGAGGTGCTGCGACACGGCTGGCTGCGACACGGCGAAGTCGGCGGTGATCTCCTTGACCGTCGCCTCGCCGCGCGTCAGCCGCTCGAAGATCGCCCGGCGGGTGGGATCTGCGAGCGCCCGGAAGACTTCGGTCTGGTCGGTCACGATCCATGAATAAGCGAATACTTATATGTTGTCAAGCCTGGGAGGTCATGTCCGTCGGTTCTGGTCGGCAAAGGCGGTCGGAGGCCGTCCACCCCGCGGCTGTCGGTTGCTGGAGTGCGAGGCGGCGGCGGTCGCCTACTTGGCCGAACGGGCATTCTAGACCGCAACCGGTGCTCGTGCTCGCGGCCAGGGTGGTACCTTGGTGGCATGCGCAACCAACCCATCGCGGCCGTGGCCATCGTCGTGGCGCTTGCGGCCCCGGCCTACGCCAACTGCCCGGAAGAATACGTCGAAACCCGAGAGGTGGCGCCGTTCTTCGCGAAGGCCGTGGCGGCGATGAAGCTGGGACCGAACGGCAAGTTCTTCGATCGCCTGGACGGCGAGCTGCTCTACGTCACGCCTGCCTTCGAGGCCTTGCCGGGACCGCGCCAAGCGAACTTGGCCAGGGAGGCGTCGCAAGCCCTTTGGACGGCGATCCCAACGGCCGACGTCGAGAGGATTATCGGGACCGGCCATGTCGCCCACTCGGTGAAGGTTGCGGACCACCTCGGGCGTTGGCTCTACGTCAACACGCCCTGTTGGGGCGATTTCACGACGCTAACGGAGCACCAACGCTTCGTGGCGATGTTCAGCTTTGGCTCGGACGACGAAAGGGGGTTCCGCACCCAGACCCATCCGCTGCCGAAGCGGATCGACCTGCGAGCGATGCGGCGGAATTTCGGCCGCAAGGTCGGCTTGGGTGCCGGGTACTACCTGGGTTGGGTGCCGGAAGGTGGCTTCTTCGAGCTCGACGTCCCGCGAGCGAGCGACGCGAAACGTGTGAAGGCATTTTTGCCCTCGGCGCCACGCGGCTACCGCTACGACGTCCGCCTGAATGACGGCACGCTGCTAGTCACGGAGCGGCGCTGATCCTCGCTCGACTTGGCGGGAGCGCCATTTCAGCGTGCACGCCCTCCCACCGCGACCGGAGCCGGCCTCGCTTTCCTCGTCCCGTAGACGGCCTTCACCAGGCCGTGAGGCCGCCGTCCACGGCCAACACCTGGCCCGTCACGTAGCTCGCCGCATCGGAGGCCAGGAACACGACCACGCCCTGCAACTCCTCCGGCCGCCCGAACCGGCCCATCGGCACGCGGGCGATCATGGCCGCCTCCGAGCGCGCGATCAGCCCCTCCGTCATGCGCGTGGGGAAGAAGCCCGGCGCGATCGCGTTCACGCGGATCCCCAGGGGCGCCCACTCGATCGCCAGCTGGCGCGTGAGCGCATCGATTGCCCCCTTCGAGGCGTTGTAACCGGCCGCGGCCATGACCGCCGGGTCGGAGCCCCGCTGCCCCGCCACCGACGACGTGTTGATGATCGACCCGCCGCCCCCTTTGGCCATCACCCGGGCCGCGGCCTGCGCGATCAGGAAGGTGCCGGTGGCGTTGGTGTCGAGCACCTGGCGGAAGCGGTCTACGCCCATCTCCAGGGCCGGAGCGCCCCACGACACGCCGGCATTGTTGACGACCACGTCGAGGCGGCCGTGCGCGTCCATGATGCCCGCCACGAGCGCCGCGACGGCGACCGGGTCCGTGACGTCACAGGCCTCGACACTGGCCCCGGGACCCAGCGCTTCCCGCGCCTCCGTCAGCCAGGGCTCGCGGCGGCCGGTCGCGACCACGGTGGCGCCGGCGGCGGCCAGGCCGGTGGCGATCGCCAACCCCAGGCCGCGCGTGCCCCCCGTGACCAGGGCGACCTTACCGTGCAAATCGAACGAAGCGGGTACCATAGGGGGCGTCCTCCGCGAGATAGGGTAACCGACATGCCGTCGACCAACCAGGCCTTCCTGCTCACCGCACGCCCCGTCGGCCTGCCGCGAGCGACCGACTGGCAGCTCGTGGCGCGCGACGTCCCGCCGCTCGGGCCGGACGAGGTCCACGTCGCCGTCGAGTACATCTCGCTCGACCCGGCCATGCGTGGCTGGATGAACGCCGGCCGCTCGTATGTCCCGCCGGTGGGCGTGGGCGAGGTCATGCGCGCCCTGGGCGCCGGGCGGGTCGTGGCCTCGACCAGCCCGAGCTTCGCACCGGGCGATGCCGTGACCGGCGTGCTCGGCGTACAGACCCACGCGGTCGTGCCGGCCGCCGGATTGACCAAGGTGGACGTGGCCCGAGCCCCCTTGCAGCGTTACCTGGGCGTGCTGGGCATGACCGGCCTGACGGCGTGTTTCGGCCTGCTCGAGGTCGGCCGCCCGCGGCCCGGCGACACCGTGGTGGTGTCCGCTGCGGCCGGCGCCGTGGGCTCCGTGGTGGGCCAGATCGCGCGGATCCAGGGCTGCCGGGTGGTCGGGATCGCCGGCAGCCCGGGCAAGTGCCAGCGGCTGCGCGACGCCTACGGCTTCGACGCGACGATCGACTACAAGGCCGAAGACGTGATTGCGGCGCTGCGCCGCGAGTGCCCAAAAGGCATCGACGTCTTTTTCGACAACGTCGGTGGGACGATCCTCGAGGCGGCCCTGGCGAACCTCGCCCGCCACGCGCGCGTCGTAATCTGCGGCGCGATCGCGCAGTACAACGCGACGGAGCCGTCGCCGGGGCCTGCCAATTACATGGCGCTGCTCGTGCAGCGAGCGCGGATGGAGGGCTTCGTGGTCTTCGACTACGCGGAACGGTACGCGGCGGCGCTCGCCGACCTGGCGGGGTGGCTGGAGGCCGGGCAGCTGGTCGCCCATGAAGACGTGGTCGAGGGCTTGGACCGGTTCCCTGACGCGCTGCTCCGCCTCTTCCGCGGCGAGAATGAAGGCAAGCTGGTCTTGCACGTCGGGTAGGATTAGGTGCCAGGTCCTGGGGTTGCCTGATGTGCTGTCCCTACGCCGCCTTGACACCGTCGCGCCAGCACAGTGTAATTGCCCAGCAAATTCGGCGCCCGCGCAGTCTTTCAGCCTCCTCGCCTCGCAAGGGGCTTGCCGCGACAGCGCCGTGTGGTTCCCATGATCAAGGTTCGCCAGCTCACCAAGCACTTCCGGGTCCACACCAAAGAGCCCGGCCTCAAGGGGTCGATCCAGTCGCTGTTCCGCCGTCAGTGGCTCGACAAGGTTGCGCTGGACGACGTGTCACTGGACGTCGGGCCCGGCGAAATCTTGGGCCTGATCGGGAGCAACGGCGCCGGCAAGACCACCCTGGTCAAGACACTCACCGGCATTCTCCACCCCACCTCGGGCACGGTCGAGGTGCTGGGCCGGGTGCCCTGGGAGCGCAGCGACGACTTCCGCCGCCAAATCGCGCTGATCATGGGCCAGAAGGCCCAGCTCTGGTGGGACCTGCCAGCCTCCGACTGCTTCCTGCTGCTGCGCGAAATCTACCAGATCCCCAAGGCCCAGTTCGTGGAGACGCTGGACTACCTGGTGGAGCACCTCCAGGTGCGCGACCAGCTCAACATCCAGATCCGTCGCCTGAGCCTGGGCGAGCGCATGAAGATGGAGCTGATTGCCGCCCTCTTGCACCGCCCCAAGGTCGTCTACCTGGACGAGCCGACCATCGGCCTGGACCTCGGCGCCCAGCGCGCCATCCGCGAGTTCCTGCTGCAGTACCGCGCCGAGCACCAGCCAGCCAT
This sequence comes from Cyanobacteria bacterium RYN_339, assembly GCA_028287685.1. Lineage (GTDB taxonomy): Bacteria > Cyanobacteriota > Sericytochromatia > S15B-MN24 > JAQBPE01 > JAQBPE01. The sequence goes on from JAQBPE010000362.1 coordinate 29,256, forward strand.
GATCCTTACCTCGCACTACATGGAGGACATCCAGAGCCTCTGCAAGCGCATCGTGATCATGACCCAGGGCCGGGTCGTCTACGACGGCTCGCTGGAGCGCGTCGTGAACGACTACGCCACCCACCGCGTGATCCTGGCCGGCCTCAAGGGTGACCCGGGGACGGTTGCCTTCCACCCCGAGCTGGGCGAGGTCGTCGCCGCTACCCCCGAGCAGATCCGCGTGCGCGTGCCGCGCGCCAAGACGGCTGACGCCGCCTCCTTCTTGCTCGCGCACTACCCCGTCGCCGATATCACCATCGAAGAAGAAGACATCAGCGCCATCATCGAGAAGTTGCAACGGAAGCCCGTCGCATGATCGCGCGGCGGCTGGCCTGGGCGCCCCACGTCTACTCGATCGAGCTGCGCAAGCTGCTCTCCTACCGGCTCGACTTCTGGACGCAGTTCCTGGGCGCGCTGTTCGTGGAACTGCTGGTCGCCTACTGCCTCTGGAAGGCCATCTTCGCCCAGGTCGGCACCGACCGCATCGCGGGCTACGGCCTGGGCGCGATGATGCTCTACTACCTCGTGGTCTCGATCCTCGACCGAATCAACCGCGGCCCCGAGTGGCCCGGGATGATCTCGCGCGAGATCTACGAGGGCGGCCTCACGCGCTACATGGTCTTCCCCGTGCCGTTCTTGGGTTTCAAGTACCTCACGCTGCTCGCGTACCTGAGCATCTGCCTCGTGCAACTCGCGGCCGGCGTGCTCGCCTTCGCGCTGCTGATCGGCCTTCCGGCCGAAATCCATATCACGCCGCTCTCGGCGCTGCAGTTCCTGGGCGCCATCCTGCTCGCGAACTACCTGTACTTCGTCATGAGCGCCATCTTCGAGATGGTCGCGTTCTGGGCCGAGAGCGCCTGGAGCCTTGCCGTCACCCTGCGCATGACGGTGTCGCTCCTGGGCGGCACCCTGATCCCGCTCGCGCTCTTCCCGGCCTGGTCGCAGCCCGTGCTGGCCTGGCTGCCGTTCCCCTGCATCATCTCGTTCCCGGCCCGCAGCCTGCTCGGCGAGCTCGACATGGCCGCCTGGGCCGGTTGGGCGGCCGTGACGCTGGGCTGGGCCGGCTTCTTCACGGTACTGGCAGGCCTGGTCTGGAAGGCCGGCTCGCGCGAGTACTCGGCCGTGGGGCACTAGGCGATGTGGCGCTACCTGCGGCTCTACGCCCATTTCATCCGCTTCTCGCTCGGCCGCGCCATGACCTACCGGGTCGACTTCTTCTTTATGATCGTCATGGATATCTTCTACTACGCGTTCAACTTCGCGTTCTACAAGATCCTCTACCTCAAGACCACGACGCTTGCGGGCTGGAACGAGCCGCAGATCATGGTCTTCATCGCTTGCTACCTGGTGGTGGACGCGCTCAACATGACGCTCTTCTCCAACAACGCCATCTGGCTGCCCATCTTCATCCAGCGCGGCGACCTGGACTACTACCTGACGCGCCCCGTCTCGAGCCTGTTCTTCCTCAGCGTGCGAGACTTCGCTGCCAACTCGTGCATCGCGCTCTTCATGGCCTTCTGCATCCTCGGCTGGACGCTGCACCAGTACCCCGAGCCCCTGGGGTTCTGGAAGGTCGTCATGCTGGTCGGGCTGCTTCTCAACGGCGCCTTCCTCTACCACCTGGTCCACCTGGCGATGCTCATCCCCGTCTTCTGGAGCCACTCCGGCGGCGGGCTGCCCCAGCTCTTCATGTCGCTGAACAAGACCATGGAGCGACCCGACCGCGTCTTCCAGGGGTGGACGCGCGTCCTGTTCACCATGCTCATCCCCTTCTCCGTGATCGCCTCGTTCCCCGCCCGCCTGGTGCTCGAGCGGTTCGACTGGCCGATCTTTGCGCAGTTGGTGGGCGTGACCCTCCTATTTACAATTTTTATCAAGTACTTCTGGGAGAAGGGCCTGAAGGCTTATTCTTCGGCATCGTCCTGAGTTAAGATGTACGAAGCAGGCCGGGGCAAGTTGCGCCCTGCCGACTCGATCACTCATAGGAAGCGTTTGTCTTACGCCGCATTTCTCAAGGAGCGCGTGAAGTACGCCCTCGACTGCAAGCCCGAGCGCAGCCCGTCGCTGCGCCAGTCGGCGGATTTCCAGACCCTTTGCCGCGACGGCATCGTGATGATCCCGGGCTTCCTCGCCCCCGAGCAGGTCGAGGCCTACGTGCGGCAGATCAAGGCCGACACGCCCATTTTCGACGGCCAGGTGGAGGTTTCGGACATCGGGTCGTGCATCCTCAACGATGCCGACCAGGTCGGGGACTTCCAGGCCTTCTTCGAGAGCCCGCTGATCCAGGCGATGGCCCGCGCCTACGTCAGCGCCGACGTCGAGACTCCGCGCAAGCAGATCATGCTCAAGTTGAAGCCGGGCGAAGAGGCCTACAGCGACTTCTACCACATCGACCACTGGGAGCATAAGCTACGGGCGTTCTTGCTGCTGCAAGACGTCTCGGCCGACAACGCGCCCCTGGTGTACCTCAAGGGCAGCCACCGCCTCAAGCCCTGGCGGCTGCGCAAGGAGTTCGAGATCTTCCACCACTTCCGGCCGGCCCCGAAGGACGTCCGCTACGCGACCCCGCACACCACGGAGGAGTCGAAGTGGAGCGGCATGTGCCTGGCGCCGGAGGTCTACAACATCGGCCGAGCGCACGGCTACGAGGAGTACATCGCAACGGGCACGGCCGGGTCGCTGCTGTTGTTCGACGCGAAGGGCCTCCACCACTCGACCGCCCTCAAGCAGGGCACTCGCCTGCTGCTGGCCATGCACCTCGACCGCCGCAGCAAGGGCTACTTCAAGCGCGTCATGGACTACGAAGGCCAGGGCTGACCAGCGTGCCGCCCGTCTTCCGCCCCCTGACCCTCGGCGACCGCGACCTCGTGACGTCTTACGTGCGCGCGGCGGGCCTGGCGTCGTGCATGTACAACTTCGCCCAGATTTATGCCAACCAGCCGCTTTACGCCTACGAGCTGGCCGAGCACGACGGCCACCTGTTCATCTTCAACGCGTTCCGCGGCAAGCACTACTTCCCGCTGGGCGCGGCCGCCACCCCCGAAAACCTCCTGAATTGGTCGCGCCAGCTGGGGGGCGTGGCGTTCCACTATGCGCCTGGTGCGGCTGCCGATGGCTTCGAGGTCAGCTCGGACGAGGGCGATTTCGAGTACATCTACGCCACCCGCGCGCTCGCGGAGCTGAGCGACAGCGCCTTCCGCAAGAAGCGCAACCTCGTGCTGGCTTTCCAGAAGGTGCACCCGGACGCCTCCGCCCGCGCACTCACCGCGCAAGACGTCGGGGCCTGCCTCGCCCTGATGCAGGATTGGGGCACGAGCCGCCGGCAGCCGGACGAGGCGGATGCGTTCTTCAACGAGTGCATCGCCATCGAGGCGACTGGCATGCGTTACGCCCTCGACCACTTCGAGGCCCTGCAGCTCGATGCGTTCGGGCTGTTTGTGGGCGATCGCCTCGTCGCCTTCGACGTCTTCAGCGGCCCCGTCGACAGCCTCATCCACGTCACCTACGAGAAGTACGACGTGACGGTCCCGAACTGCGTGCCGATTCTGCGCAAGCTCGCGGCGCGCTACCTGCTCGACCAGGGCTACGAGGCCTTCAACTTCGGCCGCGACATCGGCCTGCCCGGCCTGCGCAAGAGCAAGCGGGCCTACCACCCGCAGCGCATGCTGCGCACGCACACGCTGACCCCGCTTTCCGTGGCCCGCCTGGAAGTGAACGTATGACTTCAACCCTGGACCGCGGCGCCGTCACCGGCCTCGGCATGGCTCCCGTCACCTTCGAAGACCGCGAGCTCGTCACGCGCTACACGCGGGACTTCGACCTGCAGTCGTGCATGTACAACTTCCTGCACATCTTCACCCGCACCCGCAGCTACCGCTTCCTGCGCCGCGAAGAGGGTGGCCGGCTCTACCTCTACAACAGCCACCTCGACAAGCTGTACTACCCCCTGGGCGCGCCCATGAGCGCCGCGGAGCTGGCCCGGACCGCGCGGCAGCTCGGCGCCTCCGCGATCCACTTCGCGCCGGAGCGCTACATCGACGCCACCCCGGACCTCGCGGACCACTTCGAGGTGACCACGCTGCCCGCCGAAGACGAGTACATCTATGACAACCAGGCGATCGCCGAGATGGCGGGTGGCCTGTACAGCCGCAAGCGCGAGTCCGTCTCCAAGTTCAAGCGCACCTACCCCGACCACGCCTTCCGGGTGCTCGGCGAGGCGGACGCAGACGATTGCCTGGCGCTCACCGAGACCTGGCGGCAACAAAAGGGCAGCAACGCCAGCATCGACTACGAGTTCGAGTCGATCCAGCTGGCCCTGTCGCAGTTCGACGCCCTGGGCCTTAGCGGGCTCGGGCTCTACGTGGAAGGTCGCCTCGTTGCCTACGACATCTTCAGCGGCGGCGTCGGCACGCTCGCGAGCTGCAGCTACGAGAAGTACGACCGCGACATCCGCGACTGCGTGCCGGCCTTGCGCCAGGCCATCGGCAAGCACCTGCTGGAGGCGGGCTTCACCCACATGAACTTCGCCCGCGATATCGACGATGACGGCTTGCGGGCCAGCAAATCCTCCTACCACCCCGCGTACAAGCTTCGGCAGTTCATCCTGACCTTGAAGGCCCTCCCATGACCTCTCCCAAGCTTCACATCGGCATCGTCTGCGGCGGGCGCAGCGAGGTGTTCGCGCTGTCCGTGAAGGGTGGCGTCGACATCGCCGCCGCGGTCGACCCGTCCCGGTACAAGGTGTCCTTCTTCGTGCTGGATCAGGACCACCGCTGGTTCTTGAGCCAGGCCGGGGCCTTCGCGGGGCCCCGCGGCCTGGAGGCCTTCGCGTTCGATGCGGCGCACATGACCGAGGTCATGATCGGCCCGCGGGGCTCGGTCATCGACAAGTGCACGGGGGAGCAGCTCGCCACCCTCGACGTGGTGTTCCCGACCCTCTATGGCCTGTACGGCGAGGACGGCAAGCTGCAGGGCATGCTGGAGATGCTAGATCTCCCCTATGTGGGCGCCGGCGTGACCGCGTCGGCCATCTGCATGGACAAGGACATCGCCAAGCGGCTGGTGGCGAACGCGGGCGTGGCGACGGCGGAGTCGATCTTGCTGCGGAGCGCCAGCCAGGTGACGTTTGACGAGGCCAGCGAACAGCTTGGGGTACCCTTCTTCGTGAAACCTTGTCGGATGGGCTCGTCGGTCGGCATCAGCAAGGTGCGCACGGCCGAGGAGTACCGGGCGGCGATCGCCGAAGCGTTCCGCTACGGACGCAAGGTCATGTTGGAGCGCGCATCCTTCGGCCGCGAAATCCGTACGGCCATCATCGGCAACGAGCACCCGCAGGTGGCGATGACGATTGGCGAGGTGCCACTTGGTGGCGGCCTGGACTTCTACGACTACCACGCCAAGCTCAACAACCCGATCAACCGCATCCCTGCCTCGTTGGACGAGCAGGTGGCCGAGCACGTGCGCGAGCTGTCGCGGCGGGTATACCAGGCGCTGGAGATCGAGGGGATGGCGCGGATCGATTGGTTCCTGGAAGCGGACGGGACCGTGTTGTTTGGCGAGGCGAATACCCTGCCTTGTTTCTCCGCGGGATCGACGTTCCGGGAGTTGTGGGCGCATTCGGGCGTGGAGAATTCGGGCTTGATCGGGCAGTTGGTGGCGTTGGCGCAGGCGCGGTTCAAGCGGAACCGGGAGTTTGCCTACTCGGGCCTTTTGGCGCCGGTAAGTTGAGCGGTTTTTCGACAGCAAGGTAGCTGGTGGATCACGACGAGCCGGCCGCCAAAAAGCGCAAAACCAGAGCATCATGAGCCGATTTAATGCCACCAACTGTTCAACTACCGCTATAGGCCAGACGAGCGCTGGAGGGCAGGTACAAAAAGAAACTCCCCCCGGAAACGACGGATCTCTTCTAGAGGGATGGTCTTTATCGGAGCGACGGGAGCGCTTTCCCAGCGTTTCCCCCCACTAGATTGCAAGACGCTGGGCACCGTTCGCTCTGGCACTGCCAGGCGTTTGGCGGCGGACAATCAAACGCGACACTCGACGACAAACAAAACTTCCCTTTGACCGACCGGCCTGAAAGCCGCTCGGCGAGGTGTCATGCTCCTCCTTCAGGGAGGCCGCATGAAGAAAGACGCCGAGATCAAGCTTTTGAATCGAGAACGAAAGAAGGGCCTCACGCAGAAACTCGCCGCGGCCAAGGCCGGGATGAGCGCGCGCACCGCCCGTAAATACGAGCGTGGCGGGTTTCTGCCATCGGAAATGCCCCGTCCTCCCAAGCTCCGCACGCGGCCGGATCCCTTTGCCGACGTCTGGTCGGGCATCGCGGAACTGCTAGCCGGCGACGATGCACTCCAGGCGAAAACCCTGTTCGACCTGCTGGTCGAGCGGCACCCAGGGCGCTTCGAGCCCGGCCAAGTGCGGACACTCCAGCGCCGGGTCGAGCACTGGCGCGCGACCGAGGGGCCGGGGCGGTTGGTCATGTTCGAGCAGATCCACCAGCCCGGCAACCTTGCCCAGAGCGACTTCACGGACATGGGCGAGCTGGCCATCACGATTGCCGGCGAGCTCTTCGTCCACAAGGTCTTCCACATGGTCCTGACCTTCTCCAACGTCGAAGCGGTCAATGTCTGCTTCTCGGAGTCGTTCGAGGCCCTGTCCGACGGTATCCAGGCAGCGTTCTGGCAGTTCGGCGGCGTGCCGGCGATCCATCGGACCGACAACCTGTCGGCAGCGGTGCATCGCCTGGAACGCGACGGCCGCAAGGGCTACACCGGTTCCTACCAGGCGCTCATGAACCACTACGGCTGCATCCCCGACAGCAACTACCCGGGCGAGGCCCACCAGAATGGCGACGTCGAATCTTCCAACGGCAAGCTGAAGAGCGCCCTGGATCAGACGCTTCGGTTGCGCGGTAGCCGCGACTTCGAGACCCGTGCGGCCTACGAGGCGTGGCTGCTCGACCAAGTTCGTCGCCGCAACGACACACGGCAGACCCGTTTTGCCGTGGAGCGCGAAGCGCTAAACGCGCTGCCCACGGCGTCGCTCGCCCAACCCAAGATCGTCACCGTGACCGTCACCCGCTTCAGCACCCTTCTGGTCCTGGGCAATACCTACTCCGTGCCGTCCCGCCTCATCGGGAGCCGCTTACAGGTACGCCTCCGTGCGGAAACGTTGGACGTCTACCGAGGCTCCCAGCAGGTGGCCTTCATCCCCCGGCTCATCGGGCGTGGCGGCCACCGCATCGATTACCGGCACGTCATCTGGTCGCTGGTGCGTAAACCACGTGCGTTCGCTGCCTGGCGATTCCGGGAGGAGCTGTTCCCCCTGCTCGTGTTCCGGCGCGCCTACGACGCGCTGGTCGAGGCCAGGACGCCGTCCAGTGCCGACCAGGAGTACCTGCGTATCCTGCTCCTCGCCGCGAGTGGGTCCGAAGCCGACGTGGCCATCGCCCTCGAGATCATGTTGGAGCAAAAGGTGCCCATCGGCAGCTCGGCGGTGCGCGACCTGGTACGGGAACCCGGGATGCCAGCCGTTCCCCACGTCACCACGCCCATCGTCGACCTCACCGTCTACGACCGCCTGCTCGCCCCGCGGTGCGCCAATTGAGCGACCGTTCGGCCGAGCTGGAGCGGCTTCTCCACGGCCTTCGCCTGGGCACCATGGCGCGCCTCTTCTCCGAAACGGCGGTGCGCGCCGCGCGCGAGGGCCTCACCCACGAGGAGTTCCTCTACGAGCTTGTCTACCGCGAGGCCGAAGCCAAGGACGAACGCCGTGTCGAGCGGATGCTCGCCCAATCGTTTCTCCCGCGCGAGAAGAACTTCGAGACCCTCGACATCACGTGCTACCCCCTCGCCATCCGCCAGCAGCTCGCCCAACTGCGCCGCGGCGCCTTCCTCGACGACGCGGTTAACGTCGTAGCGGTCGGCCAGCCCGGCACCGGCAAGAGCCATCTGGCGGCGGCTATTGGCATCGAGCTGGCCCGACAGGGCCGCAGCGTGCTTTGGACGCCGACCTTCGCGCTGGTCCAGACCTTGCTCGCGGCCAAGCGCGACCTCAAGTTACCCCGCGAGCTGGCGCGGCTGCAGCGTTTCGAATGCCTCGTGCTCGACGACATCGGCTACGTCCAGCAGGATCGCGACGAGATGGAGGTGCTCTTCACCCTGCTGGCGAACCGCTACGAAACACGTAGCACCATCATCACGACCAATCTGGTGTTCTCGGAATGGACCCGCATCTTCAAGGACCCCATGACTACCCAGGCCGCGATTGATCGGGTCGTCCACCATTCCGTCATCATCGACCTGGCCGGCGTGACCAGCTACAGGGTCAAGGCCGCAGAAGACGACCAGAAGAAGAAACCCAAGGACCCCCCACCCGACCCGCCGGATTAGACCGCCCCATAAGGGTTCTAGACCGATGCCTGTACGGCGTAGCAAGTAACATAATGTGGTATCGAGGGAGTATGGCTTCATACTCCCTCGATTTGCGTG